>JBJEBN010000120.1:0-50162 GCA_051870095.1 Candidatus Cryptobacteroides sp.
TGTCGGCCATAAATGGCCTTTAAATAAGGTAGTTTCGCAAATGCGAAACTTAAATCAATAAAGTGATGCAAAATTATGAACATTTTCGGAATTAAACAAGTTTTATCATCATAAAATACTAATATTCAATAGATTAAATATTGTAATTATACAATAACTAGTTGATGTTATTGTATATTCAACAACAATTGGTAAAATTCGATGAACATTTAAATGCCCGTAAGTAAAGATTTTGAGGCCATTTGAGGATCTCTCTTATTGTAAACTGAGGACCTGCCGGACAGCACTCCTGCACACGAATTACGGAAATGCCACATATCCGGACCAATCTGATTCCATCAGGATGTTTCATGTTTCAAAAACGAAAAAAATGCTTCAGAAACTTTGTGGAATGAATGATAATGGTTAGATTTGTAAATTGTAAACACACTTATTATTAACGTTTTCATTTTTATTAAATTATGAAAAAACTGACCCTCGTCATCATTCTCATCCTGTCTTCCGCAGCTCTTTTTGCGCACAAACAGGTGGTCGTAATTGACTATTTCAGATACGCCAACGGCGTGTCATCAGCCGATGCCACAGCTTTGCGCAGTTCAGTGATTGCAGGTATCAACGCTATAAACCGCGTCCACCTGATAGATGTAGAAACCGAGTCCTCCCTCCAGATGGAAGTCAGCAGAAGGAATTCCGAACTGGCAATGGAAGACAAGACAGCACGTGCCGGTGTGATGAAGACTCTCGGTGCCAACTACCTCATCACAGGAACTGTTTCCAAAATGGATGCGACCTACAAAAGTAACGATGACGGTTCATCATATTATTCCGGAAACATCATTTACTCCCTCAGCGTCATCAGCGTGGAGAACGGGACCATAATTGGCACGGAGAACTACACCTATTCGGGACTCACCGGCAACACAGGTTCCACCGCATCCGACGCCGTGATTTCCACCATGAACAGAGTGAAGCAGAGCATGGACAATTTCGTGAACGAATATTTCAAGCTGAAGGGAAAGGTTGTCGAGATGAACGAGGCCAACAAGAAAGGCGACCAGGCCAAGAGCCTGTACATCAGCCTCGGTTCCACAGAAGGCATTTCCAAGGACCAGATTCTTGAGGTGTTCGAGGTCAAGATGATAGCAGGAAAAGAAGCGGAAAGCAATATCGGCGAGATCAAGGTGGACGAGGTCGTGGCTTCCGACCTGTCGATGTGCAAGGTCACCAAGGGTGGCAAGGAAATCATGACAGCATTCCAGAAAGGATCTGAGCTGCGTGTAAAGACAAGGAAAGACACAGGATTCAAGAATTTCATAACAGGAGTAGCTGACACATTCAAATAAAATCAGACGGAATGAAACCGAACATGAAAATCTTTGATATATTATCGCCCAAGGGCGATATCAAATGATTTTCATCGTGAGAGTGAGCGATAGCGAACGGCTATCATACTCTCATAAAATTTTTATAAATGTAAAAATTTTTGATAGTATGAAAAGAATGATCATATCTGCCATGGTAATGCTCTCATGCCTTATGTCAATGGCACAGGAATATCCCATGATTGTGAACTGCGAATCATTCGACGGGAAGACGGCGGTATTCACCTCTGCGGGAATTTCAGACAAGGTCAAGGATGTACAGGACAATGCTGCACGTTCTTTGTTCCATACTCTTTTCTATCAGGGAGTGGACGGAGTGAACGAAGGCAAGCCATTGATTACCAATGACAACAAATCATATGTAGAGACATTCTTCAACACAAGGATGCCTTTCTTCGTGAAGTCTGTCACCGAGATATCGAAGCCTGCAAGGAACCAGTCGAAGCTTTTCCAGGGTTCATATTGCTTCACGATCGTATATGAGAATCTCATAAAGGACCTTGAGCGCAACAAGCTTTACGTATCACCGAAGATGAATTATTCAGAGGTCGAGTCCGAGGAGGGCATGGTACTCCCTACGATCATGGTAGTACCTTACAAGAGGGACGGAGAGACCTATGCTTCCGTACTTGAAAGCGACTATGACCGAAGGATTGCCGTGGCGAAAGTTCAGGACGGGTTCGAGAGCCGCAACATAACCACCGTTGACATAGAGGGCAAGATAAATGCAGTCAAGAGAAATGCACAGTTCGGCACCAACGATGCCGATTCCAATGACAAGCAGCTCCTGATGAACTCCGGATCCGATGTATATGTGGTCGTGGACCTGAACAAGGACATCAATTCGGACGGCACGAGGATATCCCTCATCATGAAGGCCTATGAGACTTCGAGCGGAAACATACTTGCTTCAAAGGACGCAATGACAAGGAGATACGCAAAGGCCAGCACCGACGCCCTCTGCTCATACGCTATCCAGGACGACCTTCCAGCCTTCCTCGACGACATCTGCAAGAACTTTTCGAAGCAGGCTTCCGGCGGGAAGAGGATAAGCCTTATATTCTCGATAGCAGGTTCCTCGGCAGCAAGCATGAACGACAGGATTGGTCCTGACAACTATCCGCTCTCCAACTCCATCCGCCAGTGGGTGCGCAGGAATTCATGGATGGGCAAATACCACCTTCAGGGCATAGTGGATGAAAGCATAATTTTCGATTATGTGATGATTCCTCCTAAGGACGAAGACGGTCTGATGATGGATGCGGCCCAGTTCGGATTCAAGATTGAGGACTGGCTCAACGAGACAATCGGTGTCCCTTGTTCAAGCAGGATTGACGGCACCACGGTATATATAACCATATTGTAAAAGGAAAGAACATGAAATCTAGCTTGAAATTGGCTGTCCTGACAGCCGTCATGTGTGCCTTCTCTTTGTCGGCAGGCGGGCAGGCGCCGTCATGGGTGAGTGTCAGACCGGTATCCGATACCGATTATATAGGAATTGGCATGTCATCAGTCTCTGACAAGGACTTCCAGAAGGTTGCCATGACCAACGCCTTGCTGGAAATCGCATCCCAGATAAGCGTCAGCATCGAGAGTTCCTCATTCATGCAGACTGTGGATGTGGACGGAAGGTCAAAGTCGCTTTTCGAGGAAAAGGTGAAGGAATCGGTGGCTGCCAATATCGAAGGACAGCAGCTGAAGGATTCCTACAATGACGGCAGCCGTTACTATGTCTATTACAGACTGGACAAGAAGGCATACCAGAAACAGGTGAAGGCGCGCAGGGAAAGGGGCATCAGCCTCGGTCTGGACTGGTACGGCAAAGGACAGGCCGCCGAGAAGATGCACAATTTCAGCGGTGCTGTCCAGATGTATGCCAAAGGCCTGCAGGCCATTGAACCATATCTTTACCTCGACCTGACCACAGACTATGCCGGACGCAGATTCGATGTCGCCACCGAGCTTTATGATGCATATGTAAATGTATTTGCCGGGATGGAATTCGTACAGAACGCCACAGAGGTCGGTGCAGAGGCATTCAAGCCATGCGGAGATCCTCTGACCGTATGCCTGATGAGAAAGGGGGATATCATGGCGAACGTATTGCTTAAATGCGCATTCGTGTCAGGCGAAGGAGAGGTGACTGCTCCGGTCAAGACCGATGGAGAAGGACTTGCGACATTCTACATTACGAATGTGACCTCCAAGCAGAGCATACAGACCGTGGAAATCACCTTGGAGGATTCGTTCCTGTCCGCTCTCCCGGACTCCTACCGTGTCCTGCTCCAGGGCGTCAGCATGCCTGCGGCGAGATTTACCGTAGTACTGATGAACCCGAACTACACTGCATATCTTATGGTCGAACAGAACGACCTCGAAGCATGTGCCAAACAGGTCAGGACCATTCTCGCCAACAATTATTTCGAGTTCACGGAAGACACGTCCGCAAACCTCTTCGTGTCACTTTCCACCACAATGGAAACCGGTTCGACATTCAGAGGCGAGCTTTATGACATGAATGAGTGCCTGGCATCACTGACCCTCAGGATATACGACAACATCAGGCAGACACAGCTTCTCGACTACAATGTGAGCCAGATAAAGGTGCTTGTCCCTGCTGACAAGACTGAAGCCCAGGCAAAGGCCATGTGCTCAAGGGAGGTTCTCAAACGCGTTAACGCAGAACTTCCGAAAATTCTCAAGAAAATGAACATAAACTGATGATATTATGAAAATTAGAAATCTTCTTCTGATATTGCTGGCTTCAGCCGCAATGGTTTCCTGCGGAACTGCAAGAAAGGCAAAGACCGCTCCGGTACAGAAACCTGTACAGACTTATGTCCAGCCGGGTTCAGAGCTTCTCGGCAAGAAAAACGTGCTCCGCGCATGGGCAATGGGCATTTCCGATTCAGAAATGACGGCAAGGAAGAAAGCTGTCGCAGCTGCATCTGCAGACCTTGCACAGATGCTCCAGAAAGCTGTCAGGACTACTATTGAAGACTACTGCGTTTCGCTTACTGAAGGCGAAGTGGCCAAATCGAAGCAGTTCCTCAGCGAAAAGACGGAAATCGTGTCCAACCAGGTGCTGACAGGCGTAGTTCCGATTTTCGACCAGTGGGAGGGAAAGGATGCTGAAGGAATGTACAGGAACTATATCGTGCTCGAACTTGTTGGAAGCGACTACATCAAGAAGCTTGTGGAGGAGATGGGCAAGAACAACACCTCCGGAGTGAAGATTGATGAGGCACTTCTCAATGAGCTCTTCCTCAAGGCTATCAATGCCGGTAACGAATCCAAATAGATCCAACCATGAAATTCTGTTTCAAGTGCGGACACCAGCTGGCCGGGACTGAAAAATTCTGCCCGAAATGCGGACAGAAACTGCCTGAGCCCCGGCAGGCTGCCCCTGCACAGGAGCACAGGTCTCCCCAAAGGGACTGCTCCCGGCATGGCATCATATTCACGGACCTGAAGGCCCTGTCGTCATTCATGAAATGCAACCTCGACGACCTCAGGGTGCTTTTCGAGAAATATGCTGAATTCATGGCATTGTCCGACATCGATTACAGACTCGTCGATGTTTCAGACTACAGATTCAGGTCAAAGGGGGCAGGGCGCAAGGGAGAAAAGCCGTCCTTCAATGAGGACAGCCCATGGTGGGACTATCAGCATGTCCTGTATGATGTCATGTGCTATGAAAAGGAGAACGGCCTTCCAGAGTCCAACTATCTTTTCATAATCGGCGGACATGAAATCATACCTGTTCCTGTAATAAACCATTATATCCCGCCACGCACGGACCATGACGACAGGGACATAGAGACCGACCTCCTCTACTGCTACCCTTACGGTCCGCACACACAGTATTCACTCGAAAGCGGAGAACTCTTCACTCAGGAGATGTATTTCTTCGCAGGAAGGCTCCCGATTCCGGAGAGAGTCGGTCCTGAATACCTGAGGAATTATCTTCAGAATGCAGTAAACTGCCGTGAAGGGCTTCCGGTCAAGAAGATTTACTCGCAGACCGACCCGCATTGGAAAGAACTTACTGCATGGATAATGGCCCCTTACAACAAAGCTGGCATGCTCCCTGACAGAAGCTATATATCGGGCAAGTACAGCTACGGAAATGTAATGCTCGGCCCTGATGTCACAAGCAAGGATATCCATTCTGTAATGGACAAGGACACCGACCTCATCTATCTGAACCTCCACGGAAGCAATGACCCGGATACGGAGTTCTACCTCGGAGAATTTCCACAGCATACTTGCAAATATGCGGCAATTTTCCCGGTTGAGGCAATGAGGATTCCGGAAGGTTACAATGTCTTCGTCTCCGAAGCATGCTACGGAGGAAGGTTCGTGGGCTATGACCTGACACATTCAATGGTTCAGGCCGGTCTGGCCAACAAGACTGTCATTGCGGTGGCGTCTTCGAGAGTGGCTTACGGAGGGCCGACTCCTCCCGGCGGCAATGCTGACACGCTCTGCGGAATGTTCGTGGCATATCTCCTTAGCGGATACAGTAGCGGTGAGGCATTCGTGCTTGCAAGAGCGGCTTTCTTCAACGATGAAGGCATGCTCTCTCCTCATCAGGCAGCCACTATTACTGAGTTCAATCTTTACGGCGACCCTTCACTTCATGCAATCGGAGTTGCCGAGGACGGGTCGAAGGTAGCAGCCGTAAGCAAGAGGATGGCTCCGGAGGACTTCCCGGTCGGATACAAGATGGAGACCATCAAGAGCGCTTCCGGCCAGCAATCCCTGCTTGAGAATATCCGCAGCGCCGTGGATGCCAACCTTATGGAAATCAGCAGGAGCATAGGCAAGTCTCTCTACGAGCAATATGGCCTGCCGCCTCGAGAGCCTCAGACCATCAGACGCCTGAAATACCGCAACGGCAAGCAGAGGCTGGTTTATACCTACGACAACCAGAACTCTTCATGGGTAGTGACCACAACACCTGAAGGAAAAATAGAAACAGTAATGACATCAAAAAATTTCTGACAGTATGAAAACATGTCCTAAATGCAATACGCCGGCAGAGCCGGACCACCTTTTCTGCACTGAGTGCGGTTACAGGTTTGACGAAGAACCGGCAGCTGCGACAGCATCGGATGCTCCCGCTGAGGAAGCATCAGCCGACATGGATAAAGTGGAAAACCATATAATGTGGAACATCCAGCCTGGCCAGGTTGCAAGGCTCATTTCCGAGAAAGAGTTCAGCCAATACAGCGATGCAGCCGGACTGATTGTGAATGAAGGAGCGAGGGTGTTGATACGCCGGAATGCAGATGAATATACAATGCTGTCAAGCGGGATATATACATTCCGTGAGGGGCCGGTGCATAATGCCGACAATTCCAGACAGGGAGGCTTCATCCGGAGTCTCATGAATTCCAACAATACAGCTGCGCCTGTAGAGGCAGATCCGAGATTCATGTCAATCCTGCTTGTCCGTGACGGTGATTTCCCTGTGATATTCGGAGGTTCAGGAAGCACGGGCGACAATTTCGTTCCAATGACCGTACCTGCCAGGAATCTCGACGTGGAAGTGGGGATTAGCGCAATGCTCAGGATAAGCAGCATGCAAGTATTCGCTTCAAGATGGATGGCTGACAGGACAAGGCTTTCAACATCAGATCTTTCCGCAATGATCTCTTCAAAGGTTGAGAAAATTGCAAGGGAAGTGCTTGCGGATGTATATGTATCTGAAAACGGCATTCCTGAAACTGTCAGGACAGAAATTGAGGAAAGGCTCAAAGGACTTTCCAACGAGCTCGGAGGCATAAGCATTTCAAGCATAGGGGAAATCCGTACAGGAAATGAGGCTTTGGAGAGGTTCCGTGCCCTGAACTCGGAACTGTATCTTACGGAAAAGGAGCTTGAATATCTTGAACGCACCAACCAGTTCAAGAACAGGCTTGCCGCTGTGCAGAATGCCCAGCAGGTAGAGGAAGCACGCAACGACCTCCAGCTTATGAGGGCTCTACAGCAGATCAATCAGGACAAGATTCTTGCGGAAGACGAGCTGGAGAAATTCTACATGGTACTGTCCCGTGAGAAAAAGATCCGCGAAGCACAGAATGAAGAACAGATTGCCGCAGCCCTGGCTGACATCGAAAGAACAGGTCTGGTACGCGAAGAAGACCTGAACAGGCTGAAAGACCAGATCCGGACGGACGAACACCGCAGAGGCCATGCATTCAGGATGATGCAGAAGAGGGATGAACTTGAACTCGAGACTCTGCAGAGGGAGTTCGACAGGAGAATCCGTGAAGAGGACTACGAATTCGAAAAGAGGAAGAAGGACGATGAATTCGGACGGTTCAAGGAGCTCGAGCAGATTAGGAGGGAGAAGGAAGCCGCCGAGCACGACAGGAACATGGAGGCCCTGCGCGAGATGCAGAAGGCAAAGCTCGAAAAGCTCAGGCTCTCCAAGGAACTGACTCCGGAACAGCTCATGGCAATTGCAGCCAACGAAAACCTGTCACCGGAAGCTGCCGCAAGGTTCGCGGAATCGCTCGGCAGAGGCCGGGACGCAGAAGCGGAGCGCCGTCATCAGGAAGACATCGAGAGGCTTGTACAGGCACGGATCGACGACATGAAGGACATGTCGAAGACCGAGCATGAGACCGTCAGGGAACTGATACGTTCCATGGCTCCGAACCAGAATTCACAGAGCCAGCCTGCAGCTTCAGCAGGAGGATTCAGGTTCTGCCCTGCCTGCGGAAACAAATGTGAAGCAACAGCGAAATTCTGCATGAACTGCGGCAATCCTCTCAACTGACCCATTGGTTGATTATTTAGAACAACCATCAGGACCTTAATAACTTATCACTTGCAAAACTTGAGTATCGAATTATGAGCCATACAGTCAAATGCCCCACCTGCAACAAGGAAGTGACACCTGAAAGCTTGTCAGGCAAACTGTTCTGTCCTGAATGCGGAAACGAGATTCCTGCTGCCAAGCCCGAATCTCAGTCAACACCGAAAGAGAACAAAGCATCTTCAGGAACAGCGCCGGCCAATGCGCCTGAGACAGGAGCTTCCATCAAGGACGGAATGGGAATAATAGAAAACAGCCGGAACAAAGTCGGAGCCGTGGAGTCGTTCAGCGACAACAGTGTAACCAACAACACGACCAATAACACCACGACCAACATATCCAATATCACCCAGATAGAAGACGACACCAAGAAAAGTGTCATCTGTGAGATTTCTGGCAAACAGGTGCTTGTGACATCAAGCGTGAAATGCCCCGTATGCGGCAGAACGGTATCGAACCAGTACTATGACGAGGTGAAACTTCGTTGCAGTGCATGTGAGAAGAAAGCTGTAGCCGATTACGAGAGATTCTACAGCGAGATGACCTCCGGCGTCAGGGCAATTGACAAAGAATTGAGGAGTGTGCTGGACAACAAGGCTTCAGAACTCAAGCTCACGCCTGCTCAGGTAAAAGAATCCGAATTCAAGCTCCGCAAGGCTTCTTCCGGTAAGGATGCGCACCTGAGCGAGATGAAGGAGAAAGACTTCATCAGGACTGTGAACCAGTTCCTTGGCGGCAACATGAATATCCAGGCCTGCCTGAACAAAGTGGAGGCATACGCAAAGGTGACGGATGACGAGGCAGTGCAATGCTGGTACCATCTTCTGTGGGCCGTATCCAAACCTGAGTCTTACAGAAAGGAACTTGCCGAGGCGACCATGGATGAGTACTGGCAGATTTACTGGGACTTTGCAGCAGCCGTTCGTCTAAACAAGACTGCCGAAGCAGTGAATTCCATCGACACCGCAAAGGAAAAGTATCCGGAGAACATCAACGACCTTATACTCGCACAGGTCATGCTGGAGCATTGCCAGTTCATGATTTCTAAGGACCAGGGATATCTCAACGATGCACAGGAGGACATGAACAGCATCGGTGCGACGGAATCCGGCAGCCTTGAAATCCTCAAACAGAATCCTTCAATCATCTCCAGACTGATTGTTACCGGGGCGATTCCTGTGCCGCAGAAGCCTGCCCAGTCGCCTCAGCCGGCTCAGGACAAGCCTTCCGCTCCGGTTCAACAACCTGTGCAAAAGCCTGTGCAGCAGGGTCAAAAACCTCAACAACCGGTGCAGAAGCCTCAACAGCCTGTCCAAAGGCCACAGCAAGCGGTTCAGAAACCACAGCAAACTGCCCAGAGACCACAGCCCCAGTCTCAGCCTGCAGTACAGACCCCTTCAACCAAAGGAGTTGTACTGAACAATACAGCGGGAGGCCCTCTGAATCCTGAAGTGTCATTCGCCAATGTCAACAAAGAAAAAGGTAAAGGCAAAGGAGGATTGATAGCGGGGATAGCTGCAGCCGTAATAATTGCTGCCGGAATAGGAGGTTTCTATCTGTTCGGAGGCAAATCCGGACAGACACCCGTACAGGGGCAGATAGCAGCGGATAAACCTGAGGCTGTCAATGAAGCGCCTGCAGCTAAGACTGCGAAGATTCCAGAACCGGCTGTGACTGAACCTGCCATAACTGATCCTGCAAAAGAGACCAGGCCGATGACCATGGCAGAGAAATCCAAGACAATGGCTCAGCAGAAAGCCGCATCGGAAACTGTTGCAGCCACGTCCGGAGCAGGTGCCGAGGACTATGCCAAAGGCATGGCGGCATATAAGAAAGAAGACTACAAGACAGCATTCGACCTGTTCAAGAAGGCCGGGACCGCAGGCAACGCAGAGGCATGCTATCAGGCAGGCCTCATGCTCTCAACCGGCAAAGGTTCAGTTGCCAGGAATATCCTTCAGGCAAAGGTATGGCTCAAGAAAGCAGTGAGCCTCGGCAAAACCGAGGCCCAGACAGCGCTTGATTCATTATAGAATCATTTCTTGATATATTTCTGCATTTTTCCAGTCACCTTTTGAATGTAATCCTTCGTCTCGCTGTGAGGCAGGTAATTCTTAAGGTGACTGAACAATTGTTCATATGTCATCGAATTGATTTTCGGGATTGCCTTTGAGATATTGGTATCACCGGTGAAAGCCCTGCTGACATTGCCCGCTCCGGTGTTGTAGGCCGCAATCGCGCACAGCATCCTGCATCTTGAATCCGTGACCTTGGCGAAGCTCGTCGTCATGAGCAGACGCAGATATGCCGTTCCAAGCTCTATATTGTTGCCTGGATTGTACAGATAGTCTGCAGTCGGTATCTTGTCCACCTTGAAAACATAGCGGTATGCATCCCTTCCTCCGGAACGGGGTACAAGTTGCATGAGCCCATATGCAGGGACATGTGACTTGGCAGCAGGATTGAACGCAGACTCCTGCTCCATGATGGCGAAAATGAGAGGTTCGTCCACTGTGAACTTGCTTGAATTCGCGTTCACAAGCTGCTTGAACTGCTCCGCACGCTTCGGAATATGGTCTTCTACGAGCTGCAACTCAATCTTCAGAATCTTCTTCTCCCCCGTCGCAGTCCCTACGACCGTTGCCTTCGGTTTCTTGTCTGCCACGACAGCTTCAGAAATTGCGACCTCGGCAGACTTTGCCTGCCCTTCCCTCTCCCTGCGCAGTCTCTCCTGCCTTTCCTGCTCAAGCCTAAGCTGCTCCTGACGTTTCTGTTCCATCTTCTGGGCCATCGTTCCTTCGCCGGAAGTTGTTGAAGCAGAACCGCGGGATATGCTGAGCCGGGATCCCTTGCTCAATGAGGAATTGACTTTTGACCCGGATGTTGCGCCAGCCTGTGTATCCGGCACAAGTGATTGATAACCGGACAAATCAAGCTGTCCCGCCATAATAGGATAATCCGTAATCGGTCCGTCCTGCGCCACCTTGGAATCGAAGCCTATGGTTCTGCCCTTGCTGGTCATAAGATGCCCTATTGCACCGGCAAGCTTCTCCTTGAGCAAAGCATCATCATCTGAAGGTTCCCCGAGTACCTCAACTGTCACCGTCCCGTTCTCAAAATCGACGACAGTCCTGGTGGAATCATCCTCTCCATATTCCACCCACACCTTCTGCGAGCTCTCAACCATATTCGGGTCACCCCATTGAGCCATCACCTTCTCCTTGTATTCTTCATACTCGGCCCTCAGCTGGCGTTCAAACTCCAGATACTGCTCCAGAGCCTCTGCAAACTCCTGGCTCCGCTGCTGTGACACACCGGCCATATTGTCCTGTGCCTGCCTTGCCAGGCTGTCGAGAGAGCCACGGGTAACCTGCCCCGAAAGCATTGCAGGGACAAGCACCGGCAGAATAATTGTCGCAAGTCGTTTCATAGTTTCATTCGTTTAATGCTGATACTTTTTCAATTAGTTCCTTCCTTGAAGACGGAATTGAATCAGGAGTCATATAAGCATGGCGGAGCACACCTGCCGAGCAAACAATCACCCTTACTCCGGAAGGAGCATCTCCGAGAGGCTTGCCAATCGCACTTGTGGTCACAACCGGAATATCCCCGTCGGCAGTCTCGTAGTTGTCATGCTTGTGACCGCAGAAAACTGCATCAACTTTACAGCTTCTGAATATCCCGAGATACTTCTCCCTTTTTTCAGGCTTTATGTTGAAATATTCCTCCGGTTCGTCAGGAGCGGTCAGGAAGAAAGGATGATGCCCGAACACGATTGAAACCACACCCTTTTCCTTGGAGGACAGGCTGTTACGAAGCCATTCAATCTGCTCCTGCTCCATAGGTGTATCCTCTGTATACTTGAGTATGTCGGTGTTCATGCCTACCAGAAGCACATTTGAGACCCTGTCACAAAAGCGGTCCGGTCCTATATGCTCAATGAAGGGATCCATGTCGAACACACCGTTCTTGCATACAATGTCATGGTTGCCCGGGATATGGAACCTGCGGATGGAACCGTCAAGCATGCCCTCGATTCTCTTGAATTCAGCCCACTGGGCCTCGTCCTTGCAATTGTGCACAAGGTCACCAGTGAATACGACTGCATCGGGAGAAACGGCATTTATGGCCTCTACAGCCTTCGTGAATGTCCCTATTTCATATTCCATGTCCTTGTTCCTGGTATAAAAACCCATCTGAGGATCAGAAACCTGGAAGATGACCACCGTGTCATCTGTGCCGCATGCCGCAAGGCTCAGGACAGACAAAAGAAAAATCAAGCGTTTCATATGCAATCATGTTATTTATTGTGTGAATATACCAAAAATACTGCATAAATAATGAATTGGCTTTGAAAAATCATCAATATTTCCTAAATTGCAACACTATGATGCGTAACAATAATATCAACGTCAATTTCAATCGGAACAACAATTATAATCCGGTTCGTTCCGTCATGTTCAGGCGTCGGTAGTGTTCTGCATCAATTACATTTTGTATTGCCGGCCCGCCAAGGTCGGTTTTTTTATTGTAATATTAACTGTTATGTGTGGATTTACAGCAATTTACGGTATGAAGGATTCTTCAGTGGACTGGAGAACCAAAGCATTGAAGATGTCATCGAAGCTCAGACACCGCGGACCGGACTGGAGCGGAATATATGCTGACGGGAAGTGCATTCTCGCTCACGAAAGACTGGCAATCGTCGATCCGCTTTCCGGCGGCCAGCCCCTCTATTCACCCGACAGGACCAGAGTGCTGGCTGTCAACGGTGAAATCTACAACCACAAGGCAATCAGGAAAAGCCTCGAAGGCCAATATGAATTCCAGACAGGATCTGACTGCGAAGTCATTCTGGCACTTTATGAGAAAAAAGGACTTGACTTCCTCGAAGACCTCAACGGCATCTATGCCTTCGCCCTCTACGACTCTGTCTCTGACACATTCTTCGTGGCACGGGACCCGATTGGAGTCATACCTTTATATATAGGGCACGACAGCGACGGGACCGTATATGTCGCCAGTGAACTCAAGGCCCTGGAGGGATTCTGCGATGAATACGAACCTTTCCTGCCCGGACATTGCTGGAACAGCAAGGACGGAGTGATGAGGCAGTGGTACCGTCGCGACTGGTCCGAATATAATGCAGTGAAGGACAATCCGGCAGACCCTGCCGAAATCAGGAACGCCCTCGAAGAAGCCGTGAAAAGGCAGCTTATGTCTGACGTGCCTTACGGAGTCCTTCTGAGCGGAGGTCTTGACTCGTCAATAATCAGCGCCGTGGCAGCGAAATACGCCCGCAACAGGGTGGAGGACGACAGCCGGACCACAGCCTGGTGGCCGAGACTCCACAGTTTTGCCGTAGGGCTGAAGGGGGCTCCGGACCTTGTAAAGGCAAAGGAGATGGCAGACTTTCTCGGGACTGTCCACCACGAGGTGAACTACACCGTGCAGGAAGGTCTCGACGCCATCAGGGATGTAATTTATTACATTGAGACATACGATGTTACAACAGTCCGCGCCTCTACCCCGATGTACCTGCTCGCAAGGGTCATCAAGAGCATGGGAATAAAAATGGTGCTGAGCGGAGAGGGATCCGACGAGATTTTCGGAGGATATCTGTATTTCCATAAAGCTCCGTCCGCACGCGAATTCCACGACGAGACCGTCCGCAAGATCGGCAAGCTGTATCTCTACGACTGCCTGAGGGCGAACAAGGCTCTTGCAGCGTGGGGCGTGGAAGGCAGGGTTCCGTTCCTCGACAAGGAATTCATAGACGTTGCCATGAGAATCAGGCCTGAAGCGAAGATGTGCCCCGGAAAGAGCATCGAGAAGAGGATCCTGCGCGAGGCTTTCGAGGACATGCTTCCGGAGTCAGTGGCATGGAGGCAGAAGGAGCAGTTCTCCGACGGTGTCGGTTACAGCTGGATCGATTCGCTCAAGGCAGTTGCGGAATCGACGGTAAGCGACGAGCAGATGGCCTCCGCCGCAGAGAGATTCCCTGTCAACACTCCTATGAACAAGGAGGAATACTGCTACAGGACTATCTTCGAGGAGCATTTCCCGAGCAGGTCGGCAGCCATGAGCGTACCGAGCATTCCGAGCGTAGCCTGCTCGTCAGCAACAGCTCTTGAGTGGGACGAGGCATTCAAGAACATGAACGACCCGAGCGGGCGTGCTGTCGCCGGGGTACACAATGATGCATATTGACACGGTCATCGACGCCGTAGATCAGGTTGTGGATCAGACCGACTATTCCATAAAGGTTTATGCATCGGTCAATGAATTCCAGGAAGAATTCCGCCCGGGGATGTACGTCAGGGCAAGATTCGCAGACTAACGTCCGTTTACCGGGAATATGGTAAGACGCAGGGTGGTGGAACCGTATGGGACAAGTTCTATTACGGTTTCGCTGCCCTCTTTCGTAGTGAACTGTTCAGGCAGGGCAGGAGTGAACCTGTTCTCCTTAAGTTCCCAGCCTTCGACTTCGGCTGCCTTTACCCTGAGCTTTACAGGAGAGCATCCTTCGTCGAACGGGAATCCCTTCGATCCTGTGAAAACAACCTCGACATCCTCAGCAGAGCAGTCAGCAAGAGCATAATTCCATGTCCCGGAAGGAGTCATCCTCCAGCTCTTGAAATCAGGATTGCCGGATTTCTTACCCGCAAGATTGTCATATACAAGAGTATCTTCCTCACAGAGAGACGGTATGCTGTATGAATATACCAGCGGTCCCCTCGTCACGCTCCTTCCGGTTACGGCGTTGTCCTCGAAGACTACATTCATTGGAAGTGACAGCGTGAATACATCTCCACTCCTCCATTCCCTGTCTTCGGTATGGAAGCCCGGGATGCCTTCCTTGCACCATGAAGGAATTCGGTATGTAAAAGGCATCCTGTGTTCCTGTTTCGAGATCTTGCCGTTCTCGAAGAATGTGAAACGGAAGTCTATTTTTTCATCGAACGGATAGGCCGTCTCTTCATCAATCCTGACCGTAAGACCCTCACCGAGGTCATATACCACGGAGCAAGGACCGTAAAGAGCAGCCACCGGGCTGCCCGTTGCATCCTTCATCCACATTCTCGAGACATAGTTCGGGAAATAGCGGTGCAGATTGCCTATGCAGCACTCGGTTTCGTGAATCGGACGGTATTCCATCCATGTCTTTCCGTATTTGAAGCCGTTGTGGTCGGACTCCCCTGTCGCGATGAACTGGTTGGGACAGGAGAAATATTGCATTGCCTTGAAATCCTTTGTGATGCAACCGAATGCAGCATTGAACATGGCTCTCTCAATCTTGTCGGCCCATGAAGCATCGCCGGTGGTCATCAGGAAATAACCCATCGTCCAGCAGAAATCGCTGATGTCGCAGGTCTCGTGGCTGGCAAGAGGATCGTTTCCTGCAAGACCTTCAGTGCTGGAATTGACTCCGTCAACGAGCATGTTGGGGCCTTCCATCTTGCGGTCGGCGTTCAGCGCGGCCTGAAGGTATTTTTCTTCACCGGTATATGCGTAAAGGATCATCGGCACCTTCAGCATCTCGTTCATAGTGACTCCGTGCATATGCAAAGGGCTGTCGTCCATGCAGTTGTCCTGATTCAGCTCGGAGTATGAATTGTCCCAGGCAGCCTTTGCCCTGCGAAGGAGTTCCTCGTTGCCTGTGATTGAATATGTCCAAAGCATACCCTCTACATTCACGACGAAACGGCTCATGCTCAGTTCCCTTTCGGTATAGGAAAGATAGTTTTTCTCGAGGGCGGCAGGTATCCTTTCGTCGCCTGTAGCTTCATAGCACGCCTTCATGGCCCTGAAGAAGACGGCGAATGGCCATGCCATGGATTCGGTCTCGGGTCCGAGCCTTCCTTCCGGACGGTCAGCTGCGCGTATTTCCATCAGCTTGCGGTTACGATCTGCCTTGAAACGCTGATAATCAGTAACATTGGGGTCGGCTGTAATCTGCGCCACGAAATCGGCAAGAGCGTCGAGTTCTTCCTGTGTCGGCTCAACTCCTTTCTTGAAAGGAAGCGGATTGGCAAGTACATGCTCAAGGTTCTCGTTCCAGACTTTGAGGAAATCCGGGTCATCAGTGATGAAAGCATGCCTTGCAAGGCCGTCGAGATAATAGGCCGTCTGTTCGAAACGCCACCAGTCGGCGCCACGGGAGTCGGAGTCCCTTTTGATCTCACCTGCCCAGAGAGGGCTGTTGTAAGGATAATCCATGGCCTCGGGATGCCCGGTAAGGCCTTCCTTCTGACGGCGCAGGATTTCAGCGAGCCATCCGTGAGGCTTGATGTCGGCAATCAGGCCTTCTGTATATACGGCATGTTCCGGTGCAGGAATATCTGTAGCGCACGGCTCCACGAATCCGGAGCATGAGAGCGCAATCAAGGTTGTAAAAAGCAACAAACTGTGTTTCATAATATTACATGGTTAGCAGTACATTCACACTATTTCATAGTCAGGACTGAAGAACATCGGAATTCTGCGGGTGCTGCGTGGCGGCTGCTCTATCAGTCACTGCTTAATGAGGTTAAGGAATTCGTTGCGTGTCCTCTCATCACGAAGGAATATGCCGGAGAATGCAGATGTGGTCGTCATGGCGTTGGCCTTTTGCACTCCTCGGAGAGTCATGCATGTATGGGATGCCTCTATGACCACTGCCACACCGAGTGGATTCAGAGTTTCCTGAATGCAGTCCCTTATCTGCATGGTCAGCCTCTCCTGGACCTGAAGCCTTCTGGCAAATGTCTCGACCACCCTCGCTATCTTGCTAAGTCCCGTGATGGTCCCGTCGGGGATGTATGCCACATGCGCCTTCCCGATGAATGGCATGACATGATGTTCGCATGTTGAATACAATTCGATGTCCTTGACAAGCACCATCTGGCTGTAGTTCTCGTTGAACATCGCGCTCCGGAGTATCTCTGCCCCGTTCTGATATTGTCCGTGCGTAAGGAACTGGAGGGCCTTTGCCACCCTTTCCGGTGTCTTGACAAGGCCTTCACGGTCGGGGTCCTCTCCGAGGAGTTTCAGGATTTCACGGTAATGCTCCGCAATCTTTGCAGTAACATCCTCGTCATAGATTTCATTCTTGCAATATGCCATATTGTCTGTACAGTTTTCGTTTCGCTTCATTTTCATTATGACGCCTCCTATGGTATGATACTTGATGAAAGGAAGCATCTGAAAAAGAAATATATGCAAAAATAACAAAAAGAACTTCATCATTTGTTTTTTTTGTCTATATTTGCCGCCCCTTATGGGGAAACTACATCTTAATTGCTGATAATTAGAAATTTAAAAAGTATAAAACTATGTATTGGACACTTGAACTCGCATACAGGCTGGAAGATGCCCCATGGCCTGCAACAAAGGACGAACTTATCGATTACGCAACCCGCTCCGGAGCCCCTCTGGAGGTAGTAGAGAACCTTGAAGAACTCGAAGATGACGGCGAAATCTACGAATCCATCGAAGACATCTGGCCGGACTACCCTACCAAGGACGATTTCTTCTTTAACGAAGAGGAGTATTAAAACAAATAATTGTTATTCAATATATTAAGCGAAAGCCAAAATCGACGGTTTTCGCTTTTTTTATGCCCCATACCCCCGTAGAAACGCCTCTGGAGGGGGTTGCAGGGGCGATTTTGTGAAGGTGGACTAATTCATCCCATTTTTGATACTCCAAATTTCACAGGAAGAAGTATACCACGAATTCATTCATTGGTAGTTGACATGGCTAGAAGGTTCGAGAATGTCGGACAAGGATGATTTCGAGATTGATATATGAAGGGGCCTTTCTATGGACGACGGAAGGTGTAGGAGAGGGAAAAATTGGAAATACAGTTTTGATTTTGTATCTTGACTCGGTATCCCCGGATTTATATTGAACTTAACATAATTCCGCAAGACCCATAATGTCACTTCCGCAAACTCAATCAACCTGCTGAGGTGGATTCCCCAGTCCTTTTACTATTTCTACGCTTGGGCTCAATGGGCAGAGAAAAACAGCGGTGCTCCGGACATTGTGGTTCCGAGCGGGAATTACGGCAATGTAACTGCCGGAATGCTGGCGTGGAAAATGGGACTGCCCGTAGGCAGATTCATAGTGGCCTCCAATGCCAATGATGTCATTCCCCAATTCCTTGCCACCGCCCACGCCGCCAAATTTTCGGAAGTGATAAATGAGGCATTCCAGGAATATTCACCACAGACCGACTGGAAAATTACCATCCCTGACTCACTTGCCGCAGCTATGGGAAAACCAAAAGCATTCACGTCGATGGACAACAATCTGAACGCGTTGGAAGAAATCATCGTTCTGCAGGCGGTTACGCATTCTGAAGGATAAGATGATTCTAAATATGCATTTGCCCTATTCGCTACGCTCAGTCGAAATGACAGTGTTGGACTTTTTGGTCGGCCACTCTTGTATTGTGATTTTTAAGGTTTATACTCGCAAATTCGCCAGAATTTATGTAAGTTTGCCTTTTGGTAAACGGGATATTATGGTACAGATACGGCAGATACCTTACGGAGTGTCCGATTTTAGGTCGGTCAGGGAGAGTGGATTGTATTATGTGGACAAGTCCATGTATATTGAGGAACTTGAAAGGCAGTCCAGGACATTGATATTCATTCGTCCGCGCAGGTTCGGCAAGAGCCTGTTCATCAATATGATGCGTCTTTATTATGACAAGAATGCCTCAGGGGATTTTGATCGTCTGTTCGGGGATTTGTATATCGGGCAGCATCCGACTCCGTTGCGAAACAGGTATCAGGTCCTGTATCTTGATTTCTCCCGTATTGGCGGTGACTTGAATACGCTGAAGGAAGATTTCAACTCATATTGCAACATCCAGTTGAACAGTTTCATGGACGCATACCGCCAAGATTATCCTGAGCACCAAGTAAAAGAGTTCTATGACTGTACAAATGCGAGGATGAGATTGAGCATATTGAGGAATATGTCGGAGAGCAATCAGATTCCTTTGTATCTTTTCATAGATGAATATGACAATTTTACGAATGTGGTCCTGAACGAACATGGAGAAGAGATATACCATCAGATGACCCATGCTAGTGGATTCTACAGGGAAGTTTTCAAGTTGTTCAAAGGGATGTTCGAGCGCATTTTCATCACAGGCGTCAGCCCCGTGACATTGGATGACCTGACCAGCGGCTTCAACATTGGCTGGAATGCATCTATGCAGCCGGAGCTGGACAAGATGCTGGGATTCTCAACGAAGGACGTGCGTGAGATGTTTACATATTACAAGAGTGTGGGAATGCTTCCTTCCAATTGCGACATTGAGGATATGATAGAGGAGATGAGACCGTGGTACGACAACTATTGCTTTGCAGAGGAATGTCTTGGTGATGGCAACACGGTGTTTAACTGCGATATGGTTCTCTACTACCTTCGCAACTATGTGAACAATCATTGCTCCCCAAAGAATATGCTTGATCCGAATACCAAGACGGATTACAGCAAACTGAAGAAACTCATCCAGCTGGACAAACTCGACGGCAACAGGAAGGGAGTGCTGATGAAGGTCATAGAAGAAGGTGAAATCATTGCCGACCTGCGTTCTTCTTTCTCTGCGATGGAAATGACTGACCCGGAGATCTTTCCGAGTTTGCTGTTCTATTATGGAATGCTTACAATCAAGGGTATGTTGGGTTCCCAACTGATACTTGGTATTCCGAACAACAATGTCAGGAAGCAGTACTATAGCTATCTGCTTGAGAATTACGACAAGGTTTGTAATGTATATCAGACTTCCCTCAAAACGGGATTTACAAAGATGGCCTTCAATGGACAGTGGCGTGAGACTCTCCAGTATATGGCCGACTGCTACCGCAACCTATCCTCAGTGAGGGACAGTATCGAGGGCGAACGCAATATACAGGGTTTCTTCCTTGCATACCTGAACCTGAATGACTACTACATCACCGCTCCTGAGGTGGAACTCAGTCACGGCTACTGCGACTTCTTCCTGCTTCCGAACCTGACTCACTATAAGTCAGAGCACAGCTATATACTGGAAGTAAAATACTTGCCAAAGAGTGAATTCAACGCAAAGGCATCCGCGCAATGGGATGATGCCGTCCGGCAGATAAACTCCTACGCCGTAGCTCCCCGAGTAGAAGCCCTCCGCCAGGGCACCACCCTCCACAAAATCATAATGCAGTTCTGCGGCTGGGAACTCGCCCGGATGGAAGAGGTGTAGTCAGATGGATTTACTTATATGACGGATAGTTTTAATATTTGTCAAAATATGTAATCCATAATCAAATCAAATTTGTTCAAAGGTAAATATATTACAAATTAAATACAAATATTTAGTTTATTGCGTAATATATTACCACTTCAACTATAGTCACCGGACACAGATACAGCGGTCAGAAAATGAAATCGCCGAGAGACAGCACAATGAAGCGGTCCTTGTCAATAAGTTTCCTGAAGGCATCGCGTACATCAGAAGCGGTTATTCCGGAGAGCACACGCTCGTACTGCTCGAAGTCTGAAAGGGATTCGCCATTCTTCAACTCATTGACAAGGTGAGTCTTCCAGTTTGCAGTAGCATCATTCTGAAGCCAGTTGCGCTTGTTGACGAGGAAAATCTGCTTTATGGACTGAAGTTCCTTGCCGGAAACCTTTTTCTCCTGAAGATCCGTGATTATCTGCTGGAGAAGGGCATATACCTTGGCAGTATTGTTTCTGTCAACGGATGCGCTGATGTCGAAATAGAATATTCTATCCGGCACTGCATTGTAGAACAAAGATATATAAGGCGAATAGACAATGGACTCTCCCTCACGCAGGACGGATAGCAGCCTGTTACGGACAAGGTTCTGCATGAGTTTGAGAATCAATCCGTTACGCAGGGACGGTTCATATGTACCATACAGGATGTAATCGAAGGCAGCCTGGGTCTGATTGGTATTTTCCCAAGTCTGGCAGATTCCGCCTTCAGGAAGAGTGAAATGGGATTTGCCGACCGTTGCATGGACAATTTCCCCATCATCGCCAATCACAGGCGGTATTGAGCCGAACACAGATGCCGCCTCTCGAAGAACTTTCTCAACATCCAGGTCACCGCAGATTACGCAGGTGGTTCCTGAAGGATTGGAATAGAGGGTTCTGTAGAATTCTCCTATCTTGTCAAGGTCCAGGGAGGCAATGTCTTCCCGGGTTATCTCCAACCTGCGTCCGTATGCCATGTTACCCATAAGACTGTCTGTCCTGGCTGCCATCTGGCGAGGATAATCTACTTTCATCAGGCGCGAAATATAGGATTCTTCGCCAAATGATTCGAGTTCATCCTTCCTCAGCGATTCGAATTCATCATAATTCAGGCGTGGACGGAGCATCTTCTCTTGCACCAGGTTGAAAAGTACATGTGTGAGGTCCCGGGGAGCCGAGGCTATGATTCCATGCCACCAGTTCTCCATAGCTACGATCAGGCCCATTCCGTGAGAGGCCAGCATGGATGTATATTCGGAATCGTCCATCCTCTCTATGCCTCCCAGTTCCATATATCCTGCCGTACCGCAGTAAAGAGGATAATCATTCTCCGGTATGAGTGAGAGGCCTCCAGGAGCTATCATCTGCATTTGTACCATCTCATCTTCATCCTCAGTGCGGCGTAGAATTATGCGGAAGCCGTTGGAGAGGACCGCCTCTGTAACCCCTGTGCGCGGGTAATCCGTACGACTGACGATGAGTGACTGATCGAAAGGCTTGACATCTTTCAGAAAATCAGGTATTTCCACAATTTCTCCATCATCATCGGCAACGGTTTGGATATATTCATATCTCCCGAGATCACTCTTGCGGGCTCTTGACCAGATGTCATCTATTTCCTTAGGGGTGAACGGCCCGGAGGTCTGCGGATTGTAGCGAAGGGCGGCCAGCTTGCAATTGTCTGCTGCAAAAAGCCAGCGGACAAGTATTTTCTGAAGGTCCTCAGAAAGGGTGGATGCAAGCTGCTCCCTTGCCCATTCGAATTGTTTCGGGTCCGTGATGTCGCGGTCTCCGAACATGACATCGCTGGCAATGGCTTCAGAAATGTAGTAAGAGCTTGCACTATAGTCAGGTATGATGAATCGGGAGAGTTCCTGACGGCGCGCCGCTTCCATTTCCTGAGGGGTGAAACCATCACGTGCCACCCTGAAAAGTTCGGCCACAGCTTTTTCCAATGATGCAGTCAGTTCTTCCTTGCCTGAGCCATCCACTGTGATTACAAAATGCTCTTTGTCAGCAAGATACCATGTATTTGAAAGTGAGGCATCAGTGCCCGTGGCCTGCATCCTCTTCATCAGGGCTGATACAAGC
Source organism: Candidatus Cryptobacteroides sp. (assembly GCA_051870095.1). Taxonomy (GTDB): domain Bacteria; phylum Bacteroidota; class Bacteroidia; order Bacteroidales; family UBA932; genus Cryptobacteroides. Next base: position 22,558 of record JBJEBN010000120.1, read on the forward strand.
ATCCTGTTGCGCTCGCTCTCGACGGCATCTGACACTACACGGCGCGACGTACATTCGTGCGGCACCATTATTTCCAACTGGGAGCTACGGCGCAGTGTGTCAGGAACATCAGCATAATTGACACCCGGCTGATAGATATGGGGATATTCCCTGTAGTCAGGTGATGAGGTTGGTTTGAGACGGCCGAACATCTTACGGATTCTGTCTCCGGCATCATTGACATCGATGTCTCCTACGACCACGACCGTTGCCTGGGAAAGAGTGTACCATTTGTCGTGGAAATCGCGCAAAATCTCAGGAGTTATGTTCCTGATATCATTCTCTGTGCCAAGAGGAATGCCAAGGCTGTAAAGGCCGCTTCCGATCTTCAGGTCATAGAAGTCATCACCGACATCGTACCCACGCAACTCCTCTATTATTATGCCTTTCTCGTCTTCAACCTTGGAAGGTTCGAGGTCTATGCCGACAAGCCAATCCTTCAATATGAGAAGAGCATTGTCGAGATATTCCGGTTCATCAGAAGGGACAGCTATTTGATACACAGTCCTGTCATAGCCTGTGTAGGCATTGATGCCCTCTCCGTACTGGATGCCCAATGATTCGAGATATTCGATCATCCGGCGTTTTGGGAAATGGCGTGTACCGCCGAAAGCCATATGTTCAAGAAAATGTGCAGCCCCTCGGTTGCCCGAAGTCTCAAGAACGGATCCAGCCCGAAAAATGAGACGCAGCTCAATCATCCTGTCAGGAGATCCGTTTCGGACCATCACATAGTTAAGTCCGTTGTCCAGTTTCCCTTCCACATAGCCCTTGGGAAGGAGTATGCGATCATTTGAAGAGACCGACTGGGAACGTGCTGCGATGCAGCAGATTATCAGGCCGGAAAGGGCCGCAAGCATTTTTCTTGACATCTGTAATCTTTGTTTTATTTATTAGGAGTATATGTTGCTGTCACACGCACATAGTCGGATGCAAGGCTATTCGGATATACACAGAACACAAATTCCAGTTTCTCTGCAGAAATTGTTGCAGACGGTTCTATCCAATTGCCTCCCTCATAAAGGTCTTCGGTTATATCGTCGCAGTTTATGTGATATTCAGGACACGCAGTAGCATCAGCATACCATTCGTCTCCTTTCACAAGAGTCTTGTCCTCAATGGCCTTCAGCTCACGTTCGTAGGCGGAGAATGCATATCCGAAAGGAACGATTGTGATAGGTTCTCCATACTGGTCTGTTCCTTCTCCCAGGAATTCGACAGACTTGTCAGATCCCAGTTTGACGGAATCAAGGGTCATTTCAAAAACCTCATTGGATTCCTTTGTCCATTCTATCGCGTCCATGAGAGTTGCAAAATCTGCAATACCTCCATCTTCAGCAGTATAGAACCAGTATTCGTTCTCAATTGTGGCTGCCCTGAGGTTTCTGTACATCTTGTCCTGTATTCCCATCGGGTTTGCAGTAATGGCAAGAACTGGGGATTCTTTTGTTGAAAGGTCGCTGAGGGTGATGATTGACTTGCCTTTTATCGTTTCTGCCTCAAGCGGTTCACCAGACTCGATATCCGTACCGATATAGACGGCAGATACATTCACGAATCCGAGGAAGCCGGACAGATCGATATCTGTAGCTTTCTTGTAGGATTCTACAATTGCTTTCTGTGCATCCGTAAGGAAATCAGTGACAACTGGAGTTACTGTGTAATCGAAGTCCGCGTTGAGCTGAACTTTCTCAGGAAGTTCGCTACCCATTTCGAGGGATACTTTATATGATTTGCTCTCTTGAAGTATTCCGGCGGCGTTTGAAACAATCTTGAAACTTCCAGTCTTCTCCCCTGCCTTGATAGTCACAGGATTGTCCTGGAGGCTTACCACTCCTTCCTTGTCAGATGTGGCGAAGGTGAGGGTCAGGTCGGCATCCAATGCTGTCGTGAGTGTGACATCCACTATAATCGGTGTGGTGTCTGCTTCGAAGATTGTGGTGTTACCTTCCGTGGAAAGGTAGATAAAGTTCATCCCTTTGTACCCGTTATCAGGGGTTTCGCAAGATGCGAGGGCCAGGGTGAGAGCTGCCATGCAGCTGATTGATAATAATTTTTTCATGACACTAATAATTTTATAGGGTTTATTCTGTTCTTATATATGGCCATTGAGGGTTCTGGCGGACATTGTCATTGTATTTGTATTCAGACTGAGGAATAGGGAAAAGCCATCTGTAATCATCCTCCCGGATTGTTGCCTCCATGCCTGTTCCGAGTGTCCTGCTTCGTCCAAGAGGTTTCCGGATTCTCTTCAAGTCATACAGTCTGGACCCCTCTCCGACAAATTCCTTGCGTTTTTCCTGAAAAATCCGACCGATAAGTTCTTCTCCTTCCATATCCAGAGGAATAGACGAAGATCCATAAGAATCCAGAAGCACATTTACCTGAGCCACGGCCTCATGCGACCTGCCCACACGCGCCAGTGCTTCCGCGACTGCGAAGCATATACCGCTGTATCTCAATGTATTTATATATCTTACCGATATATTTTCATAATACATCCTGTTGTATTTTCCCAACCTGCGAACATCTCCGGATGATGAGGACATCACATATTCCGACCATCCTTTGCGGACATCGGAGTCTTCCCATTCCAGGTCATTGTTCAGGATGAAATAGTCACCCTTGGCTTTGTCATAGCAGAGATTCGTATAGAATGAATCGAAAATATATGGTGCGAATAACCTCTCCGGGCTTGCATTACTACTCCACAGATTATCGTAATTTGCTGTATTCCATATATTTGAAGATTCCTCCAGCAAAGGCATACCTGTATTGATGACTCCCTCCCAATCGCCTTTCCATAAAAGATACTCCGTTTTGAGGGCTTTGACGGCTTCTGTTGAGAAATAGAATACGGATGCTCCTTCATTGTCTACTGCAAGCGCTTCTGCAATGAGTCTTTCAACTTCAAGAGCGCAATCTTTCAATGTAGAACGCGGAAGGAAGTCCAGTTCCAAGCGGTTCTTCAGGATTATAGCATCGGCGTCAAGATTCTCGGGAGCCCATACAGGAGCGTAGAGTCTCAGCAGGTCAAGATAGCACATGGCCTTCAGCGCCTTCGCCTCGGAAGCGATACGTGATAGCTCAAGGGCATCAGCATCATCCTTTGGAACAATCAATTCCAGTCGTGGCAGGAGTGCGTTCAGTATTGCCACTGTCATATAATAGTCGTTCCACACATTGGATGAAAGCTCGTCTATTGCCTTTTCCTGCCATTTGTAGAGGTTGAGCATATCCGCAGACTTCGATGCAAGTGTATTAGGTACGAAGTCGTCAGACAGAATCGAGAGTTCCATCTGCCAGCGTGGAATAGAATTGTATGCAGAAGCAAGCAGTTCCCTCGCGGTGGATGTGGACGAAATGGCATCAGGGTCCGAGAACTGGTCCTCGAGCTTGATGTCTATACATCCGCAAATGAGGAATGCAACAGCTGTAAGTATGTATATATCAATATATCTCATAGTATTTTCACTTATTTCAGAATGTCAGGCTCAGATTGAGGGTGAGAATAGGCTGCTGTGCTCCGATGAATGATCCGGATTCCGGGTCGGACTCCTTGTAGCGGGTGACAGTGAACAGATTTGATGCCTGAATCGCCACATTTCCATATTTCACTATGCCTCCAAGTTTCTTGATGAATGACTGTGGGAAACGATAGCGAAGGGAAAGCATAGAGAGCCTGAGGTAGTCGCTGCTGCCAATTGTCCTGCTGTTCGGCCATCTGGTCAGATTCTCGATTGCAGATGAAGAATAGAACGGAGTATGATAGATTTTGTTCTCGTCCCCTTTGCTGAACCACATATTCTCAACCTGTCCCCTGACCGCATTCTTGTTGGCATCGTCATAGTCTCTGACATAGGAGAATGCATATGGCTTGACACCTCCGAACACATAGTAGAAGTCTGCGTCAAATTCGAGCTGCTTCCATGTGAAGCTGATATTGAAAGTTCCGTTGAAAGGAGGAACAGAATGTCCAAGGGCAACCATATCCTCTCTTTTGAGTTTTTCAGTTGCCTGGATTTCCCTGCCGTCTGCTCCTTCAAACACAGGAAGACCTGTCATCGGATTGATTCCCAGGGAGATCGGACCGTAAAGCATATCATAGGACTGACCAACCTCATAATCAGGAATCACCGAATCCTCTGTCGTGTAAAGTCGGTCACCGTCGTACAGGTCCACCACTTTGTTGCGGTTCCATGCTATAGAAAAGCGCAAATTGAGCCTCAACTCGTCCATTTTCAGCACTTTGGCCGATATGGTAGCCTCGATTCCCGAATTGCTGAGCACTCCTATGTTGCGCTTGAGTGTGGAGAATCCGTTGGAAGACGGGATAGGGACATCCAGAAGGGCATCCTCTGTGCGCCGGTTGTACCATCCGCAATCCAGATCAAGCCTGTCCCACAATCCTAAGGATATGCCGGCTTCGGTGGAGACCGTCTGTTCAGGTTTCAACTGATCATTATATAAAGACATCAATTCCAGCAGCCTCCGGTCACCGTAACTATCTTCCATATAGGTAAACGTAGCGACTGTAAGAGATGGAGACACTCCGGCGAGACTGGCAGTGCGGCCGTATGAGGCCTTCAGCCTGAGGGCAGAAACAGGAGTCCAGTCCTTCATGAACCCATATCCTTTTATGTTCCATCCCGCCCCCACGGCCCAGGCTGAATTCCACCTCTTGTCTTTCGGCAAGATTGAGGACGCATCCGACTTGTACGTTCCGAAAACATCGTAAATGCCATCGTAGCAATATCCGGCAAGCAGGCCAATACCTACCTGAGCCGTCTTTTCGCGGAAACTGGATGTGCTGACCTTGCGGGAGCCTTCAATGGATTGGTTGATGGCTGAAGGAGTCTTGAGAGTGCCTACGCCATAGCCGGTTACCGACATGTCATCGATATTGTCCCAATAGTAGTCGGTATTCGCTCCCAAAGTGATGTCGTGTTTGCCGAAGGTGCGGTTCCATGTTACACGAACATTGGTGGTTACATTGGCATTTGTGTTCTTTGAGCGTGACAGCCTGCCCCTCTCGTTGACTGCAGCTCCACTATGCTGTTCGGACCAGGATGTCGAAGGTGTAAAGTCCAAGGATTCTGACAGCACGAAATCAAGTCCGGCGACTGCTGCTATGGTCAGCCCCTGCACCGGCTCGAGGCTTATGCTTCCGCTGGCTCCGAAACGTTTCTCTGTAGAAGTCCTTTCATACTGATACACCAGGTCATCGTATGTTCTTCCCGGATATGACCATAGTTCTCCCCCGGTCTTGCTCTCGTAAGGGTTGAGTTCGTAAATGAGGGATGTCGGGGAATATGTGGATCCATTGGGACTGTCGGCCTTGGAATAACCTCCGCTTACGCTCAGGGACAATGAACCCAGCCTGCCTATTGCCTGGTCGAGGCTCATCCGTCCTGTGAACCGGCTCACATCATTGCCAGGCACTTGACCGCCCTGATAGCTGTAGTTGGCCGAGGCATAATAAGCCGTCTTTTCGGTTCCTCCCTTGATGCTCAGGTTATGTCTGTGATAGAAATCATCACGCAGAAGTTCCTTGAACCAGTCCGTATCGGTCTTGCGAAGTTCATCTAGAAAGGCCTTGCCTTCTGCAATCAAGGTTTCAAGATTCGGATCAGTAGCATAGTAGCGGCGGAAATAATCCTCGCTGTACCGGTAGCCTGGCGCTTCCGGGTTTTTCAGGCGTCGTTCGAGTTCCAGCTTCTCGTCTGTATGCATCATCTGAACTCCCCTGCGGCCACGGAACGTTACTCCGCCATTGAAATCGTATGTCACCATGACATCCCCTCCCGAGCCTCTGACAGAAGTGATTTCAAGGACTCCATTTGCAGCTTTGGTCCCATAGAGGGCACATGCGACAGCGTCTTTCAGTACCTTGATATCTGCAATGTCCAGAGGATTGAGTGTCATGAAAGCATCTGAAGAAATCACTTGTCCATCAAGAACATACAGTGGCTCATTAGCTGTATCTCCCTTCCTGAATGAAGAATTGCCCCTGATACGTATTTCTGGTTTCGTACCGAGATCGCCACGGTTTGTCACTATAAGTCCCGGAGCTGATCCCTGAAGGGAGAGCGACAGGTCCAGCATCGGCCTGTCCTGCAAGCGGTCCATATCCACAGCATTGACAACTCCGGCTTTCGCCCTGATATCCAAATCGTTGATATTCTGCCGGCCCATAACGACCGCGCTCTCCATCATGTTGTCATCATCCTCCATCACGATTGTGATTTCCTTCTGACCGTTGTATGCTTCAGACCACTGCTTCATTCCGAGGAATGAGGCCTCTATGACTATATTGCGTGTATCCGGAATCTTCAGGGCGAACCAGCCGTTCACATCCGAGGATGTGCCGTTCTTCAAATCTCCTCTCACATATACATTGGCACCGGCAAGCGGTTCACCATGGCTGTCAGTGACACGACCTGCAAGAATGCGCAGATCATCTGCTTTATGGGCCATCGCCGGAGCCGTTCCATGCAAAAATATCAAGACAGTGGCCAGGACCACCGTCAATAGTTTCTTCACTATATGTTTCATAACCACTACTGCATCAACAGTGACGATACAATTTTCAAATTTAGTGATTCTATACAGTATATGCAATAGGATTCTACCATATAAGGCAATATTTACCTTTGATGTCACCTGCCAGATCTGTCCAGCCCGTAGGTGGACGGTCATTTTGTCTTGAAGACAATGGTGGCATCGACGGAGGTAGTGCCGTCGAGGCTGGTGAAACCGGAGCCGTTGATGTGGATGCCGTATTTGGTTGATGGGAGGACGAAGAAATTGAAAGTGAGGGTCTTGTGGTCTTCGCTCCAATAGTAGTCCTTTAGCTGAGGGAAGTCGTATTCGGTCATGAATATCGAGACTGACTCTTCCATCGGACGGTCGAACTCGATGGTGAACTGCAGGTCTCCCGCTGGAATGTTCCTTGCCCCGTCTTCCAGGCTGCATCTGTAATGGACGAGGGACTTTTCATATTCCTGCATTTCGCTGCGGTACTGCTTGACTGAATATCCTTTGACAATCCTGACTATGTCATTATCTGTCCATCCGTTCTCAATGTTTTCAACAAGAGGACGGACAAAAGGGAATCCGTTCCTGACCTGCTCCATGACAAGAGCCGGAACATCAGCCTCGGCATCATGCTCAGCGAGATATCTGATGACTGATGCCCTTACCAATGTTTCATACATCATGGTCTTTGCGGATGGATAAGCCTGAATTCCGAGGATGGTTTTCTCCATCTTGAAGAAACGTCTGGCATTCAAGGAAATACGGCCATAGATTCTATCAATCACAGGGTTGCAGTACGGGTGGCAGAATTCATGAATCAGAATATCGAATGACAGGCTGCCCATGACCGGAGTCAGGATGGTCCGTCCGTCGCCAGTCACGGCACTCAGGCCATAATTGTTGCACCCTATTATCGGAGCAACGGTGATCCGGAACTTCGGGCTTTCGGAAGCGGAGAAGAATGATGTGAACCATCCGGTATCGATGCTTCTGCTGAGCCGGGTGAATTCAGTCATGGCCTTGTTCCTGAATTTCTCAGTCGTAAGGTACCATTCATGGAAATGCGTATCATCATAGAACGATTGCAGGGATTCAAGCATCCTGGTCTGCATCCCGGAAGTCCATCTGTCATCTACATTGTTGACTATGCCGGTATCAAAACCAATTTTGCCTTCCGAATCGATTTCCAGATATGCACCATAGCTCACCACCGCATCGTAGGCCACTCCCCTTGCACGGTATTCCTTGGCAAGAAGTACTGCCGGATGTTCAGCATACGATTTGAAATAATCATTGATACATGCATCATATGCCTCCCAATCGCTTGATTCATACTCGGGTGCACCTGCAAGACGCCATACCGTAGCCATCAGGTCGATGTTTTCGTCAAAAACCAGTTCAATGCCATCCGTTCCTGAAGAAGAGGGTCCGGAAAAGGATCCGCAGGACGGCAGAAGCGCAATCAGACAAAAAATCAACAGTGGTTTCATATGAATCATATCTTAGCTTTGTCCAGTTCGATGAAGAATTCTGTTCCGAAGCCTTCCTCGGACTTGAAATATACCTTGCCTCCGAGATAATTCTCGCCTATGAGCTTCATGCTGTATGTTCCAAGGCCATGTCCCTCCTTCTTGGTAGTATTGCCCTGGATGAATACTTTGCTCTTCACGTCCGGCATCATCACCGCATCATTATGGACAGAATATATGATTTTTCCCTCCTCATGACGAGCCCTGACAATCACGGCCCCACCACAATTGGCTTCACAAGCATTCTTTACCATATTGTGAATCACCCGGTTGATCAGAATCTTGTCCGAATCGACACATTCGTCCCCGAGCGTGGAGTCAATGACAAGGGAAATATTGAACATATCCGATGCAATCTGCCTGAGGGTTGATTTGACGAAATCAATGACTTCGTCTGCCCTGAACATCCCCTTGTTGGGCTTGAGCATACCGTTTATGGCATAAATCAGGTCGCGCTGGGACTTGATTTCCTCCATCATCTGGTATGAAATGCTCTTCAGCACGCCGCGAATTTCTTCAGGATTGTCATTGTCCTCGCAGTCCAGAAGTCCGTTGATGGCTCCGGAAAGATTCAGAAGGTCGTGAAAGAAAATGCGCTCGAGCATCACTTCGCGGTTATGCGCGGTACGGTCGATCAGAAGCACTATAGAAAAAGTTCTGCCGTTTTCCTTGAAAGGTGTGGAAATCGCATGGACACTGAAGTCCTGATTGTGCTCGAGAAGCATCGTGGCATCCTCTTCCATCCTCTTCATTTCTGCCATGCTTTTCTCGAGCATGCCACGCAGAGGACATTGAGGACAATTCTCGTGACATCCGCAACCCTCGGCCGCATTCACGGCATTGGAGCACCTCAGATAGTCTCCAACGCAGAATTTTTTGTCCTTCTCCACCGGATTATAAGCAATTGAGTGTACCCTGAGCTTATCATCGACGACAAGAAAATTACTTCCTATATTGTCAAAGATACGGTTGTCCTCTATAAAGTTGAAAAGTTCTATTTTATTCATAGGTCAAAAATTTTTGCAATTTACCCATATTGTCCATAATATACAAATTTATATGCGTTCAGGGCACTCAAGGTGGATGGATATTACCAATAAGAGGCTGGCCAAAAAGTCCAAAACTGTCATTTCGACTGAGCGTAGCGAATGGAGAAATCTTCAATACAAGCACGTACATAGATGTCTCGACTCTCGTTGGTCGCTCGACATGACACTAATCGGATACTTTTTGGTCAGCCTCTTGATTAATGTTTTCCTAATATTATTTCAGATATGCATCCTCGACGACTTTGGCGCTGCGGCTTATGAAGTCGCTGAGGGCTTTGCCTTTAAGCATGCCGTTGGCGAGAAGGGCGAGATCGGATATCTGCTTCAGGATTTCGTTTGACTGGGCGAAGGCCTTGAGGTCTGCCTTGTGTGCTTCTGAAGCTGCATCCTTTGCATCCTTGACGGTCTTCTTCACCTCCTCCGTTGCATCCTTGTCGGCGTCCGGGATGACATCTTCAGGCTTGACTTCTGCCTTCTTGGCATCCATAATCTTGGCTACCAGAGGATTCTGCATGTTGACTGTGATATTGTATGATGCAGGCATTTCTCCGTAGAAATTCATTCCGCCTCCCATTGCAGACATCTCGCGGTAACGGCGCATGAATTCGCTCTGGGTAATCAGGAGCGGTGCAGCATTCTCTCCGAGGTTGTCTGCCTGTACATAATACTCATTCTCTGAAGGCATTACGGCACGGAAGATTTCGTTCAGGTCGCTTTTCTCTGCATCTGAGAGTTCAGGACGGATTTTCTCCTCCTTGACGATGAGATTGTCAACGCTGTCGGAATCGACTCTCGCGAATTTGGCATTCTCAATCTTGGTCTCGAGCAGGTTCACGAAATGGCTGTCAAGCTGGCAGTCCATCAGAAGGACATCATAGCCTTTGGACTTGGCGGCTTCGATATAAGAATACTGGGCCTCCGGGTCTGTTGCATAGAGGAATACGACTTTCTTGTCCTTGTCGGTCTGCTCTGCCTCGATTGCCTTCCTGTAATCTTCGATGCTGAAATATTTGTTCTCGGTGTTCTTCAGAAGGGCGAATTTCATGGCCCTGTCGCAGAATTTCTCTTCTGACAGCATTCCGTATTCTATGAAGAGCTTGAGATTGTCCCACTTGCTCTCCCATGCCTCCCTCTCGTTCTTGAAGATGTCCTCGAGCCTGTCGGCAACCTTCTTGGTGATGTATGTAGAAATCTTCTTGACATTGGCGTCGCTCTGGAGATAGCTCCTCGATACATTCAGAGGGATGTCCGGAGAATCTATGACACCATGAAGAAGGGTGAGGAAGTCAGGCACGATGTTGTCAACGGAGTCGGTCACGAACATCTGGTTGCAATAGAGCTGTATCTTGTTGCGTGAAATCTCTACATTGTTCTTGATTTTCGGGAAATAGAGGATACCGGTGAGGTTGAATGGATAATCCACGTTCAGATGGATGTAGAAAAGAGGATCCTCCTGCATCGGGTAGAGGTTGCGGTAGAACTCCATATAGTCCTCTTCCTTGAGCTCTGACGGTTTCTTCGCCCAGAGAGGTTCTATCTTGTTGATTACATTGTCCTTGTCGGTATCGACATATTTGCCGTCCTTCCATTCCTGCTCCTTGCCGAAGATGACAGGTACAGGCATGAATTTGCAATATTTGTTCAGGAGGCCCTGGATGCGTGTCTTCTCTGCATATTCTTTCTCTTCGTCATCGATGTAGAGGGTGATGACGGTTCCGCGGTCAGCTTTCTGGCAAGGCTCCATTTCGTATGCAGGAGATCCGTCGCAGGTCCATTTGACAGCCTGGGCTCCTTCCTTCCATGAAAGAGTCTCGATGGTTACCTTTTCAGCTACCATGAATGCGGAATAGAATCCAAGGCCGAAGTGTCCGATTATGCTTGAAAGCTGGTCCTTGTATTTCTCGAGGAATTCACCTGCGCTGGAGAAAGCAATCTGATTGATGTATTTGTCGACTTCCTCTTCGGTCATTCCTATACCGTTGTCTATGATTCTCAGGACTTTCTTCTTTTCGTCAAGTTCTATCCTGACTGCAAGGTCGCCGAGTTCGCCCTTGAATTCGCCAGATGCGGCAAGGGCTTTCATTTTCTGCGTTGCATCGACTGCGTTTGCCACAAGTTCGCGGAGGAAGATTTCGTGGTCCGAATAAAGAAATTTCTTGATTACCGGGAATATGTTCTCGGTGGTTACTCCTATTTTTCCTGATGTTGCCATATTATTGATTTTTATTTATTTATATATTTCTTGTCAATGGTATTGCCCGTTATTTTCCTGTCATTCCCATCAAGCCAAATGCCTCATTCCAATCTTTTCTGTCATTCCACTCCCTCCTGCCATTCCGCTTCTTTCTGTCATTCCAATCCTTTCTGTCATTCCGAACGAATGTGAGGAATCTGAAGGAAAAACACATTCGTAATGTCAAATAGCGTTCCAATGAAAAAAGACTGACGATTTGTCAGTCTTTTAACGGGGAAATGTCATTCCTACGATTATTGATGAAAGAACTTGTCAGTCTTATCTGCTGGTTTGATAGTCGGTGACGAAACCTGCCCTGTAGGTGGAATAGCAATAATCCATTTCCTCATTGCCCTTGTAAACCTTGAAATTGAACTGTCCTGAAAGCGCAATGCTCACATTCCTGTCATCCGAAATTCCGTAATACTCATTGAAGGACATATCTCCGAAAGTAGCAAAGGAAATCGAAACCCCGTTGGAGTAATCCTCTTCGCCCTGAGTCCCTACAACCCACATGCACTTTTCGTCCGTTCCCAACTCAAACAGGATTCCTGTAGTAGCGTTTTCTCTTTCCAACACCCATACGTCAGTACCAGTCTCTTTGCGGAGAATGGCGGTATAACAAGAATCATTGTAACTTCGGTTGTAGGCATAAAATCCAGGAATGCTGTATACTTCTATCTTCCAGGAACTTCCGTCCTCTTTCAATGACCTGCCAGATGCGTCCAATGTCACATCCATGGCAATCCAGTCAGTCGAAATACGGTAACTGTTCTCATCGAGAATTTTGACCTTTCCATAAAACAGGCGGTCCTGCACCTTTTCCTCTTCGGCCTTGCCGAGATACTCCTCGAAAGCGAATGCAGTGCGGAGAATCGTAACAGGATTCACAACATACTCACATACCATTCTGTCCGAGACTTGAGCAAGAGGCAGATTCGTTGAATGGTCATAATATTTGGTAATCTGGCAGGACACAAGGCTTGCGGCTGCCACGACAAGAATCATTATCTTATTGATATTCAGTTTCATACTATCAAAATTTTTTACATTAGTCTTTATACTGGAAATCTCAAATCAATGAATTCATATCAGAACCTGAAGCCAATTCCCATCCTGCCACCCAGCCAGCTTGAACCGACAGCAGATTCGGCAAAGAAGAACACTTTCGTACCGGCAGTCAGGCCTATTGGCGCGAGCTGAAATACAGGGTACATCTCCCAGTCATTCCTGAACCCTCCGAACGCAAAACCGAGACCTACAGACGAATATAACCTGAACGCCCTGGTATTCACATAATAGAATCTCGCAAAAGGTACGATGTGAATTGCTGCTCCTGAATGGCGGGCCGCCACCATTCCGGTCTGGGGATCGATGTCAGTTCCCCAAAGGCCGTTGATGCCTGCCGTGACGGCCAGCGTGAACCATCTCTTGAAATGGATGCTGAACTCCCCGAAAATTATACCGGTCATATAATCGTTGCCATAACGCGGCTCATACCATGTTCCCGGATCAGTACCTAAAGCAGGATCGCAGAATTCCATGAAATATGGTCTTCCCCACATGAACGTATCAACTAAAGGATAACCTGCCCATCCAACCCTGAACTCATATTTATATGGAAACTTCTGTCTGAAATTCAGCTCTTTTTCCTGTCTGTTTGATGCATATAATGCACTCACTGTCAGAGAGGCTGCAACAACCAGAATTGCTTTTCTGAAAAAATGTCTCATACGTCATGTTCATTTTGCCGTACAACATATACGACAGTCCAATAGATGCAACAAAGCGGAGATGTGTTGCATCCCCGCCTTGTCATGTCGTGAAAAAATCCTATTTGTACATGAATCTCTTGATGCTCATTTTCGGAGTCTTCTCGAACGGCTGGGCAACGGCTTCTGCAAGTCCGAGCTTGCTGTAAGCCGGCATCTGCCTGTTCACGTTAGTCACGATTTCGGAAAGGACTGCGGAAGTGTCGGAAACGGAATCGGCCTTAAGCTTGTCCGCATCAAGATATACAAGGGCTACGAGCTTGGCACCCCTGTCAACCACCACGGACTCGACCACATAAGGCTGATTGTTCACAACTGCCTCAATCTCTTCAGGATAGATATTCTGTCCGTTGGCGGAAAGGATCATGTTCTTGCTCCTTCCCCTGATGAAGATGTTCCCGTCTGCGTCGATTACTCCAAGGTCACCGGTGTTCATCCATCCGTCAGCCGTGAAAGCAGCCTTGGTAGCCTCTTCGTTCTTGAAATAACCGCTCATGATGTTGGTTCCGCGTGCCTGGATCTCACCAACGATATTCCGAGGGTCTTCGGAATCGATGCGTACCTCTGCGCAGGACACCGCCCTGCCGCATGAATGAGGCACGAAAGACTGCCATGGAGCATATGCCATAAGAGGAGCAGCCTCTGTCATGCCGTAGCCGACAGTGAAAGGAAGCTTGAATCTCTTGAACCATTTCTCCACATCGGGATTGAGGGCGGCACCTCCCATGATGATGCTTCTGACCTGTCCACCGAAGGCATTGAGCAAAGTATTCCTGATTTTCTTGAATATGAGCTGGTTGACTCCCGGGATTGCAGTGAGCACCTTCATCACAGGTTTGTTGAGAACCGGCTGTAGCTTGCTCTTGAAGATTTTCTCCATCACAAGAGGGACAGTGATTACCAGATAAGGTTTCACTTCAGCCATGGCTCCTAAAAGAAGGGCCGGAGTCGGGGTCTTTCCGAGATAATATACTGACGAGCCTCCGCACAGAGGGTAGATGAGCTCGAACATCATTCCGTACATGTGAGCCATCGGAAGCATTGAGACAATCCTGTCCTCAGGGAATGAAGGCAGGTTGTTCTGGCCGAACTCAACATTGGCGCTGATGCATTCGTAGCGGAGCATCACGCCTTTAGGAGCGCTTGTGGTGCCGGAAGTATAGTTTATGATTGCGAGTTCCTTGTCGTTGCCGTCAGGATAACATACGTCATTTTTGGAAAATCCGTCCGGATATTTCTCTGCGAAAAGCTTGTCAATGTTGTCAGCTGCTTCCTTGATACTGTCCTTGGAGGCGTAGAGAACCGAGAAATCATTGACGGATACAACGGCCTTGATTGCAGGCATCTTGCTGATATCCAGTTTCTTCCATATATCATTGTCCGTCATGAGGGCGATGCTCTCGGAATGGTCGACGAGAGTGTTCACACTGTCCGGATGGAAATCCGCAAGAATCGGGACAGCCACGGCTCCGAATGTATTGATGGAAAAGAGGGAAATACCCCAGCGTGCGGAGTTTTTGGCACAAATGGCCACTTTCATTCCTTTCTTGAGACCAGCGGCCTCAAAGAAAATATGAAGCTTGGCTATCTGCTCGGCCATCTGTCCGAATGTGAAAGTTTCTCCACGGTAGTTGCAAAGAGCCGGCCTTTCCCAGTTGAGCTTGGCGGCTTCTTCAAGTCTTTTAAGATAATGTATCATAATGAATAAGTTAGATTCAAGGTATATCCCGATGATTTGGGGTTACAAAATTACAAAAATAATGTCCACCATATATATAATTTGTTAAATTTGTGGCGAAAGTTGCTTATAAGAACATGAGAAATATACCAATTGTCGCACTCGTCTATGATTTTGACGGGACACTGTCTCCAGGAAACATGCAGGAATTCGGTTTCATCCAGGCCATAGGTAAAAAGCCGCAGGAGTTCTGGCAGGAGAGTGACGACATTGCCGTCGGCCAGGATGCCAGCAACATCCTCAGCTACATGAAGCTCATGTTCGACGAGGCGAAGAAAGCGGGAATCAAGCTTCGCAAGTCGGACTTCAAGCGGTTCGGCAGGAGCATAGAGTTGTTCGAAGGAGTCAGGGACTGGTTCCGTCTCGTGAACATGTACGGAAGAAAAAAAGGTGTGAAGGTCGAGCACTACATCAATTCTTCAGGACTCGCAGAGATGATAGAGGGTACCCCCATAGCCAAGGAATTCAAAAGGATTTTCGCCTGCTCTTTCCTGTACAACGAAGCCGGAGAGGCTGAATGGCCGGGAGTTGCCGTGGACTATACGGCCAAGACCCAGTTCCTGTTCAAGATTAACAAAGGTATCCTGAGCATCCGTGACAACAAGCTTGTGAACGAGAGCCAGGCGGAGGAGAACAAACGTGTACCTTTCCCTCATATGATATATTTCGGGGACGGAGAGACAGACGTGCCTTGCATGAAGATTGTCAAGATGTTCGGCGGACACTCCATTGCCGTATATAACCAGAAGAATATCCACAAGAAGGCAGTGGCCAGGACTCTTTTCAAGCAGGGGCGAGTCAATTTCATCACCCCTGCGATATATACGAAAGAGAGCCGTACCTATGAGATAGTGTGTGCCATAATAGACAAAATAAAGGCTGACTACACTCTGGCACTGCTTGCTAAAAGCAAATGATTACAAACATTTGACCGTGAGTTTGGCATAAGCTCTTTCCACTTTGGCAAGAGCCTTCTCCACGGTCTCATCGGTTGCAAGAAGTACTCCCACCCTGCGGTGACCGGCAATCTCCGGCTTTCCGAATATCCTTATCTGCACGCCGGGCTCATCAAGTACTTTTTCAAGGTCGCAGAATTCATATTCCCTTGTATTTCCCTCGACTACAATGGCTTTTGATGCAGAAGGCCCATAGAAGCGGACCTCCGGGACAGGGAGTCCGAGGATGGCGCGGGCATGAAGGGCGAACTCTGACATGTCCTGTGAAATCATGGTCACCATTCCTGTGTCATGCGGTCTTGGAGAAACCTCGCTGAAAATGACTTCATCGCCTTTGACGAAAAGTTCCACTCCGAAGATTCCGTATCCTCCGAGGGCGTCTGTGATGGCTTTCGCGATGGCCTGCGCCTTGGCGATTGCATCCTGAGGCATTGCCTGAGGCTGCCATGACTCACGGTAGTCACCATCGACCTGATGATGTCCGATAGGATTCAGGAATGTCGTTCCTGCGCAATGGCGGACAGTGAGCAATGTGATTTCGTAATCGAATTTCACGAATCCCTCCACAATCACCTTTCCGCTTCCGGCGCGGCCCCCTTCCTGGGAGATATGCCATGCACGGTCAATGTCTTCAGGGCTCTTGACAGTGCTCTGGCCGTGTCCGGAAGAGCTCATGACCGGCTTCACGACACATGGGATGCCTATTTCGGCGACTGCCGCATCAAATTCCTCCCTTGTGGAAGCGAAACGGTAAGGCGAGGTCGGAAGCCAGAGGGTCTCCGCTGCAAGTCTCCTGATGCCCTCCCTGTTCATGGTAAGACGGGTGGCATTGGCTGTCGGAACCACATTGTATCCCTCTTTTTCAAGTTCCACGAGCTTGTCTGTGGCTATTGCCTCGATTTCAGGGATGATGAAATCCGGTTTCTCCTGCTCGATGACTGTCTTCAAGGCCTCACCATCAAGCATGGACAGAACATGGCTGCGGTTGGCAATGTGCATGGCAGGAGCATCGGCATATTTGTCAAGTGCCACTACTTCAACGCCATAGCGTTCGAGTTCGATTGCCACTTCCTTTCCGAGTTCGCCGGATCCGCAGAGAACTGCTTTTTTTCCGGACTTGGTGAATGTTGTTCCGATTTTTGTCATTTTTGTTTGGGTTTATTGATAAGTATTAGATGTCTCGACTTCGCTCGACATGACAGAGGAGAGATTTCCCCAGATGTCTCGACTTCGCTCGACATGACAGATTACTTGCCGTAACGCTTCAGGATGGTCTCCCCGTATGCATCTATGCGTCTGTCACGGAAGAAAGGCCAGCCCCTGCGAACATATTCCGTCCTTCCGAGATCGATTTCCACGACCTTCACTCCTTCCTCATCCTTTCCGAACTCTGCAAGGAGTTCTCCCTGAGGACCTGTAGCGAAAGATCGTCCCCAGAACTGGATTCCCTCAGTGTTTCCGCTCGGGTCATCCTCATGTCCAGTCCTGTTGACCGTAATGACAGGCAGTCCGTTGGCAACAGAATGGCCTCTCTGGACAAGCTGCCATGCATCGCTCTGCACTTTCTGCTCCTCAATCGGGTCTGTAGCCACGCCTCCGATGGCCGTAGGATAAATCAGAAGCTGTGCCCCGTTCAGAGCCATGCAGCGAGCAGCCTCAGGATACCACTGGTCCCAGCATACAAGCACGCCGAGGGTTCCTACAGATGTCTCTATAGGCTTGAATCCGAGGTCTCCGGGAGTGAAATAGAATTTCTCGTAATAGCATGGGTCGTCAGGAATATGCATCTTGCGGTATTTGCCTGCAATACTGCCGTCTTTCTCGATGACCACTGCAGTGTTGTGGTATATTCCCGCAGTCCTGCGTTCGAAGAGGGAAAGAACGATTACAATTCCAAGTTCCTTTGCGAGAGCGCCATAGGTTTCTGTAGAAGGACCGGGTATAGGCTCTGCAAGATCGCAGAGAGCGGCCTCTTCTGTCTGGCAGAAATAAACGGAGTTGTGCAGTTCCTGAAGCACTACGAGCTGGGCCCCGAGCTGGGCGCATCTGCGGATGTTGTTCTTAAGTTTCTCGATGTTTGCCGGGATGTCCCTTGTGCAGCTCTGCTGGACCATTCCGACCTTCAATATATTGGATGTCATTATATTATAATTATATATTCAACATTTCGGTTACCTGCGAAGATAACCCTGCGGGAACTGCATGGTGATGCAGTGGAGAGATCCGTGGCCCGAAAGCAGCGGCCGGCAGTCTATTACCACGACCTCCCTGTCAGGGAAAGCTTCCTGCAAGCGTTTGCGGGCAATCTCATCAAGCGGCGAACCTGAACCAGGCAGCAACACTCCCCCGTTGACAATCAAGAAGTTGGCATAGGAAGCCGGGAGTCTGTAGTCGTCCAGATAAAGCGGTTCCGGAAGCGGAAGCGGTATGAGATTGTATTGCCTGCCGTCAAGGGTACGGAAACTCCTCAGCTGCCTTTCCATCTGTGCAAGAGGCTCATAATGAGGGTCTTCCGGATCTGTGCACTGCATATATGCAATTGTGTCGGGCGAACAGAAACGTGCAAGGATGTCCACATGGCTGTCGGTATCGTCACCGATGATGGTGCCGTGGTCAAGCCACAGAATCCTCTCCAGTCCGAAAGCCCCGCAGAGCTCCTCCTCGATTTCCTCCTTTGACAGATATTCGTTTCGGTTCAGGGAGCACAGACATTCGGTTGTCGTGAGCATAGAGCCGCATCCGTCACTGTCGATGCTGCCGCCCTCGAGCACATACGGCCTCATATCAACGCCCATAACATCCTCGGCAAAAGCGCCTTGGTCGAAAATATTCCTTGTAATCTTGTTGTCGAGATTGGAGGCGAACTTGAGTCCCCATCCGTTGAAGACGAAATCATAGAGATATTTCTCCCCGTTGTCCCCTATGACGGAGATTCCGCCATGGTCACGGGCCCAGGTGTCGTTGAGCGGAGTCTGGTAAAATGAAATCCTGTCAAGGTCGATATCCAGCCCCTTCATGGAGGCAATTCTTCTTATATCACCCTTGCATTCATCTATGTCGCGTGTGGCGATGATCAGCTTCTCGAAGCGCAAGATCTGGTAAACGATATCCACATAGCACCCGAGCACCTTCTCGAGTTCATACCATTCAGTGTCGCAGTGCGGCCAGGTAAGCTGGACGCCGTCCTGCCTTTCCCATTCTGCAGGTAATCTCATCAATAAATCCTCCTATCCTATAAACGCCCGCAAAATTAATAAAAAAGACGATACGCCATACCCCTGCCACAAGTATTTGTCCAAAGACGACATTTTTGCGACCAATAAGGCCGGCAATCCTCGCAAAAGCTTGGAATGCCGACCTTGCCAAACGGGATGGTCATCCCTGAGGAAAATTCATCAGAAGGAGATGAACACTGCGCGGCTGAATTCAGGCTGGGCTGCCTTTTCAAGTACTTCAGCCTTGATGCAGAGACGTTCCGGGGATATTCCGAATTTTTCCGTGAGAATGTCGAAGACATACTTTGCACGGGCCTCGCTCAGATAGGCATTGCGGCCCTTGGAACCGGTGTTGCCGTCAGCCGTTCCCATTACGGTAAGATACACAGGTCTGCATCCCTCCACACTGGAGACGATATTCTCCGCCACATACTCGAGATGTTTCATCTCCTTGCGGCTCAGTTCGGTCTTGCCGATTTCGAAATATACGGCCACAGGCTCCATATCCTCAAGAAGGAGAGCCGGTTCCGGACGTGCATGTGTCCTGCTGTTCTTCAGTTCCCTGTCCATTCTCCTGTTGGCCTTGACAAGAGCCCTGTTCTCATCCATCAAGGATGCATTGGCGACTTCAAGTGCCAGGGCTGAAGCTTCGAGAGCAGCGATTCTGTCTGCATCATCCATCCTTTCCATCTCAAGTGCAGTGGAATAGCGTACAAATGACGGGCATCCCAAATCTACTGCAAGTCCGAGGGTTACTGACGGAAGGATTGCGAATCCGCCGTCACCGCCGCATACACGGCTGCTTGTCATGGTAGCCCTCATGTCAATTATGAGATCGAGTCTTTCAACCAGCCTCAGGTTGTGCAGCAGGCCGACACCTCCGGCAAAATCATTGCAATGGAAATCAGCCCCTTCCAGCCCGTAAGAACGGAAATATCCGGCATGGAGATAAGGAATGAAATTCCAGAAACGGGTCTGCTTGTATCCGCTGCATGCATCTGACAGATTCCAGAGGAAATCACCGTGTATGTACATATAGCCAAATTTCTGGGCAAACATGTCTTCGTCAGCTTCGGCTCCGAGCACTGACGGATGAGGAGCCCTGATTCTTGTGCTGAGCCCCTGATAGCCGATTCGCATGCCGACTGCAGGGGTGAACCATTTGCCGAAATTGGCATCGAGACTCGGGCCTATGGCGATTTTGTAGCCGTCGGTCCAGAAAAAGTTGAGACCACCGCCGACTTCGATGAACCAATTGTCACAGAAGCGGTTGGTAAGATAAGGACCACGGACGATCTTACCGTTTTCGTCCCTGTTTCCATTCTCCTGAGCGATGACGGCAGGAGACACCGACAATGAGAGGACGGCAATTACCGTTATTCCCAATAAATAATCAAGACGTTTCATAACCACTACTAACAATTACTAAGTGTATATGAAACGTCTATTACAAATTTTATGTAAAAACTCGATTTTTAGAAATAATTTTTAAGAAAAATCTCAAAATTACTCAAGAATCTGTGCCGCATGGTTCTTTGTGTCGACTTTCTCTATGATCCTTACAAGGATGCCGTTTTCGTCGAAAATGAAGGTGCGCCTCAGAGTACCGACGCATACCTTTCCGCACATTTTTTTCTCTCCCCATGCCCCGAAATCCTGAAGCATCTTCGTGGATGTATCGGACAGGAGCGTGAACGGGAGCGAGAACTTGTCGATGAACTTGCGGTGTGAAGCTGCACTGTCCTTGCTCACTCCGACCACATTGTAACCCTGGGCAACGAGGGCCTCATGGTTGTCCCTCAGGCTGCAGGCCTCGGCAGTACAACCGGGGGTGTTGTCCTTCGGATAGAAATAGATGATTGTCTTCTTACCAAGCAGGTCACTTGAAGCGACCTTGTTACCGTTCTGGTCCACGACCTCGAAATCCGGCATTTTGTCTCCTAATTTTAACATGGCTATTTTTTTTATTTCAGATCTCTCCATTCACTTCGTTCAGTCGAGATGACAGATGAAGCATCTCGTCAGTCGAGATGACTGGTGATGCATTCAGGTTATTCAACGGAAAGGGTGACGGCGGCAGGTTTGAGCCCTTTGGAAGTCACCTTCAGGGTGGCATCTCCAGGGACCTCTCCGGCCTGGAGAATCACTGTCAACATACCTCCGAAAGCATGCATCTGAGGCAGGTGGAAGAGGTCCAGACAGGTCGGATCTCCATTGGCTGAAGCCTTGTATGAAGCGGCTCCGGAGGCGGTGAACCTGACAAGATTGTCTGCCTGTGGGCAGAGATTGCCATCCTTGTCAACTATTCTGACTGTCAAATAGCAAAGGTCCTTGCCGTCTGCCTTCAAAGCTGGGATTTCCCCGCATCCTATGAATGAAAGTCCGCTGACCACCTCGATATGATGAGGCTTTCCTGCCGAGCGTACAGATTCCTCGGCGACGGCCTTGCCGTCATTGTCATACGCCACAACCTTCAGCTCTCCCTTCTCGTATTTCACGCCGTCCCACATCAGCCTGTAACGTGGCTCATGGTTCTCTGTCTGAAGACCTTCAGCCTTTGCCGTAGGAGCTTTCCTGCGCCTTCCCTGACTCACTCCGTTCAAGAAAAGTTCGGCTTCAGGATATGAAGTATAGACGAATACGGGAATCTCCTCTCCTTCACGGCCTTCCCAATTCCAGTGAGGCAGGATGTGAAGGGTCGGCTCATTCCTGTTCCAGATGCTTCTGTACAGATAATATCTGTCCTTAGGAATGGAGGCGAGGTCGATGATACCGAACATCGAGCTATGGTTTGGCCATGAGTTAGTGTCGTAAGGTGAAGGCTCACCGAGATAGTCGAAACCGGTCCATACGAACTGTCCCATAGTCCATGGATAATCATCGGCAAGGGCAAAATCAATGTCCGGGACATTGGACCATGCACATGCGTCAAGGTCATATCCCGAGCACTGATGGTCGTCGTCCACGCTTCCGAATCTCTTTTCTGCCGGGAATTTGTAAACCCCGCGGGAGCTCACCGTCGAAGCTGTCTCCGAACCGAGGATGAAACCGTGAGGAAGATCCTGATATGCTTCGAGATATCTGAATGTACGGTAATTGAGTCCCGGTATGTCTATAAGAGCGGCGAATCCGTTGTCAAGCACACATGACACCTGGTCCATTCCGCAGGTGCACAGACGGGTAGGGTCCTCCCTGTGGCATATGTCCTGAAGGAATTTGGCGACCTTGTATCCCTGGGCATCACACTGGGTCGGAACCTCATTGCCGACACTCCAGAGAGCGACACAAGGATTGTTCCTCCATCTGCGAAGCATCCTTACCATATCCCTTTCAGCCCATGTAACGCCTTCAATGTCAGATGGTTCATTAAAGAATCTGTGATATCCGTTCTGGCATTTTGCTATGTCCCATTCATCGAAAGGCTCTATCATCATCATGAAACCGAGCTCGTCGCACAGATCCACGAGTTCAGGAGCAGGCATATTGTGCGAAGTTCGTATAGCATCGCATCCCATGTCCTTCAGTATCAGGAGCTGGTGCCTGAGTGCTGACACATTGACTGCAGCACCGAGAGGGCCGAGGTCGTGGTGGTTGCATACGCCCTGGAACTTGCGCGGCTGCCCGTTCAGGAAGAATCCCTTCTCCGGAATGAACTCCATGGTACGGAATCCGAACCTTGTCTCATATACGTCTGCGAGCCTTTCTCCATCATATATTTCCGATACCGCACGGTAGAGATTCGGGGTCTCAGGGCTCCAAAGCTGAGGATTGTCAACTATGAAGTTCTGCACCAGAGGCTGTCCTTCGCCTGTCTTCCCGGCAAAGGTCCTGCGGGCTGCAAGGGAGCCGTCGGGAGCATAGATGGAAGTGGTTATCTTCAATGCACAGCCGGTTCCTCCTGCCACCTCGGTCTCCAGATGGACGGATGCATAGTCCTTTTCCACATGAGGAGTGGTGACATGGGTTCCCCAAACAGGCACATGTACCTTGTCAGTCGTCACCAGACGCACATTCCTGTAAAGGCCGGCACCCGGATACCAGCGTGAAGAGAAAGGCTTGTTCTCCAGCCTTACGGCAAGAAGGTCCGCCTCTCCAGGAGCATTGAGGAACTCCGTAACATCGACATGGAACGGACTGTAGCCATAAGGAGAGAAGCATACCTCCACCCCGTTGACATATACATGGGCCTCGCTCATGGCTCCGTCGAAGACAAGCTCGGCAGTCTTGCCCTCAGGCACATCGAAAGTACATCTGTACCAGCCGACTCCCATGTACGGAAGACCTCCCGTACGGCCTGTCTTCAGCGTGGCGACAGTCTCAAAATTCTGTGTCACAGCAACTTTCTGAAGGTCGTTCTCAATATCGAAAGGCCCCTTGATGGCCCAGTCATGAGGGACGGTGACACTCTCCCAGGCAGAATCATTGAATTCCGGCAACTGCGCTGCGACGGCATCTCCGAGATGGAATTTCCATCCTTTTTCGAGCAAGGTCTCGCTTCTCTGCGCCGAAGCATCAAGTACAGACAAGCAAACAGCCGTGACGCACAATGCGGCACGGCATATTGAATACTTGAAATCAATAATCATATATGTTCAGTTTTAGTGATTCAGCAAGTCAGTCCACAACCTCAATGGCTACCTCCCGGCCTCCGGCCATGATGCGGTACTCTCCAGTGTCAAGGTAGCAGCGGCCTGTCCTGTCCACGAAACCGAGGTCACGCATCGGGTCGATTTCGAATGTGAATGTCCGGGATTCCCCGGCCGGGATATTCTGTTTTTCAAAATATTTTAGTTCCTTGACAGGGCGTGTGATATGGCTGTAAGGATCGCAGATATACCAAAGGACAGCCTCCTGACCGTCACGGCTGCCGGTATTCCTGACCTCAACTCTTGCGGTAAGCTTTCCATTGCGGCCTACTTTGTCGCTGCTGAGCTGTATTTCCCCGTATTCGAATGTCGTGTAGCTGAGTCCGTGGCCGAATTCGTATAGAGGCTCGCTCTGGATGTCCTTGTAGAGGCCCTGAGTGCCACGGCGGCCGCTGTTCCTCCTGTTATAATAAATAGGTATCTGTCCAGTGCTGTACGGGAATGTAATGGCAAGCTTGGCTGAAGGATTGTAACGCCCGTCGAGTATGCCGGCCACAGCCGGTCCTGCCATCGTTCCGGGATGCCAGATCTGCAGGATGGCGTCTGCATTGTCCACCACCTCACGCAGGTCGACTGGACGTCCGCTGGAAACCAGTACCACCACAGGTTTTCCGGAAGCCTTCACTGCCTTCAGAAGGTCAATCTGGACCTGAGGAATCTCAATCGTGGAACGGGAGCAGTTCTCTCCGCTCCAACCAGCCTTGTGACCTATGCAGACCACGGCGACATCAGACCTGCGTGCAGCCCTGACAGCCTCACCGAAGCCTTTCCTGTCATCTCCGTCGAACTGACATCCGTCGGCAACGGAAATCCGTCCCGTGAATTCGTTTCTTATTCCGTCTGCTATGCTGACAACATCCTCGGTATGAGCACGTCCCCTCCAGTTGCCGTTGTGTTCGGCCTGGGTACGGGCAAAAGGTCCTATGAGGGCGACATCGCAGTTTTTGTCCAATGGAAGCACGGATCCTTTATTCTTGAGCAGGACCATGGTCTCGGCTGCCGCAAGTTCGGCAAGGCTGAGGCTTTCCGGCTGGAGATATCGCTCTGAATCAGGCTTCTCGTCGATGAACGGATGCTCGAACAGGCCGAGTCTGAACTTGATTCTCAGCACCCGGCGTACAGCTTCGTCCACCTGCTTCATCGATATTTTTCCTTCGTCGAGAAGTTCAGGTATATATTTCTTGTAAAGGTCATCGACCATATCCATCTCGATGCCTGCATTGAAGGCAATCTCAGCGGCTTCCTTGTCATCGGCTGCCATTCCCTGGTTCCTCAACTGGCGGACAGCATCCCAGTCGGAAACGACAAAACCGTCGTGTCCCCATTTTTCCTTCAGGACCTCAGTCAGAATATAGTGATTGCCGGAAGCAGGAGTCCCGCTGATGTTGTGGAAGGCGCTCATAATAGTTGCAGCGCCAGCCTTGACACCCGCCTCGAACGGAGGAAGGTAGGTATCCCAAAGGGTCTGGTCTGAAATTTCAGTTGGAACATAGTCACGCCCGGCTTCTGAAGCTCCGTATCCCACATAATGCTTTAGACATGCAGCTATGGTGTTCTCCGCGGCAAGGTCGTCACCCTGATATCCCTCAACGGCAGCCCTGCAATAGACAGAAGCGGCATAAGGGTCTTCGCCATATCCTTCCATCACCCTGCCCCAGCGCGGATCGCGGGCTACATCCACCATAGGAGAGAATGTCCAGTCAACTCCGCAGGAATATGATTCGGCAGCAGCGACAGCGCAACTTCTGCGCACAATCTCCGGATTCCATGAGCATGCCTGGGCAAGAGGTATCGGGAAAATGGTACGGTATCCATGGATGACATCATGTCCGAAAAGAATCGGAATCCCCAAACGGGACTCTTCCACTGCCTTTTTCTGCATCTGGTTCCTCAGGACGGCGTCATCTCCGAAATATATGAGAGATCCTATTTCCGCAGGAATCTCCCTGACGGCCTCCCCGATGTTGTTCTCCACGGTATTGCGTCCGATTGTATATTGGTTCAACTGGAGAATCTTCTCCTCCAGCGTCATCCTGCCGAGCAGGTCCTCGACTCTTTTTTCCAGCGGTGCTGATGCATTCCTGTAGATTTCTCCGTCGCTGGCGCACGAAGAGAATACTGCGGCAAGCGAGATCAATGCGATGAGCAATTTGGCATTAATGTGCATGATGCGGTAATGTTTTAGTTATCGGTCATTATTTTCGCAAACGCGAAATCCTTACAAATATAAATAGTTTTCTATTCTCCGGCAAGTTGTCTGTACCAGTCGTGCATTATGTACCAGGCCTTCTTGCGCTGTCCCTGGTCGGAAACCAGTCCCTTGCGGTTCCATCCCTCCTGATTGGTCGGATGGAAACGGAATGGAGAGCGAAAATCGAAAAGAATCCACGGAGAGACACCGGCAAGATTCGGGATATGCTTGAACATCTCGAGGTTGTCACGGTAGAGTTTGGCCTGGTAGTCCTCGCTCCAGCTTGAGGCAACATTCTCATCTCCAGCTTGTCCGTAAAGAGCCTCGCCTCCGAACTCGGAAATGATTACAGGCTTGTCCGGAACCACATTCCACGGACACTGCGAAGGATCCACCGGCCACGGAGCATACCATCCCATGTATTTGTTGAATGAGATTACGTCAAGGTCATTGACCAGTTCATCCTCGATGCGGAACTCGCCGAACTCCTCCTTGAAATACACGTTGTCGAAGGCAGCAGTATAGAGCCTCGTAGGGTCAATGCTGCGGGCAGATGCCAGCTCCTTCCTGAGGAAGGCATTCCTTGAAGGAGACGGTCTTGTCTCGTTTGCTATGCCCCAGAATCCTACGGCACACCTGTTGCGGTCGCGGCGGAGCATTTCGGAAAACATCCCCAGAGCTTTCTCCATCGTACCGGCATTGTCAAAATCAATTCCTTGCCATACCGGAATCTCCTGCCAGAGGATGATGCCACGTTTCTCGGCAAGGCGCACGATGTATTCGTTTTGAGGATAGTGGGCAAGGCGTATCATATTGACTCCCAGGGCTTCAGCCTCAGAAATCAGCATCTGGGCATCCGCCTGTGAAAATGCCCTGCCTCGGCGCTGCGGGATTTCCTCGTGGAAGGAAACGCATCGCATAAAGGTAGGCTTGCCATTCACGAGAATCTTAGTACCATCAACAGAGATATTCCTGAAGCCGATTTCCTCCTCTATGCAGTCCAGCTCTGACGAAAGTCTTACCTTGTAGAGTTTGGGATTTCCGGGCTCCCACCTGATGAGTTTCTTCACCCTGAAAGAAGTCTCCGCGCATCCTTCGCTGTCAAAAGCAGCCTTCACGTCCACCTTCAATTCCGGGATTTCAATCCTGACCTGGCCGCCATCTGCGCCCTCAAGAGCGACAGAAGCATGTATCAGGGAAGGGTCCTCATTGTCAAGACGGATGAAATAGTCATTGATATATGAAACCGGGGTACTGATGAGCATCACGTCACGGGTTATTCCGCCGTAGTTCCACCAGTCGAAAGAAAGGGCCGGTATGGCATCTGAGGTACGCCTGTTGTTCACCTCGACAACAAGGAAATTATCTCCCTGAACAAGGAGGTCCGTCACTTCAACCTGAAAAGGAGTGAAGCCACCCTCGTGGGCAATCAGGAATTCCCCGTTCAGATAGACCTTGCACCGGTAGCTGACAGCACCAAAATAAAGAAACTGCCTTTTTGAAGCGTCCTTTGAAGCATCAAAATGCCTTGAATACCAGATAGTTCCCTCATAATATTCAAGCTGCGGGATCTGGCTGTTCCAGTCTCCAGGTACATTCAGGCGAAGTCCCCCGTCGAAGGAATATTCATAGAAATCGGTCTTGCCGGAAGGCTTTCTGTTCTTATAGACCTGCATCCTCTCACCCTGGTCATAAAGGTC
>JBJEBN010000120.1:50262-94093 GCA_051870095.1 Candidatus Cryptobacteroides sp.
CGGAAGGCTTTCTGTTCTTATAGACCTGCATCCTCTCACCCTGGTCATAAAGGTCGATGATGGCATCCCATTTGCCTCCAAGGTCACGGAAATTTCTGCCATAGACATTGGTCATGAAATCAGCGGCAATGGAATCCAGCGAAGCTGCCATAAGCAGCACAAATGAAAGTATATATCTGATTTTCATACATTTATATTATTTCAACATATATTTATACAGAGCAAATGAATTTTCCGAAGGAAGGGAGAAGCACACGGAAGAACCGGCACCGACCTTTGCAGAGAACTTGCGTCCGCTTCCGGCAAGAGGTGTGAAGCTAACCCTGGCCCCCTCCGGCAAGAAGGTTCGGACATGGGAGGAATCAAGAAGATTATTCTCCCTATAGACAATGATATATCCCTCATTTTCAGAGACTATGCTCTGAAATCCGGTCCAGCTGCATCCGGAAGGTTCATCTCCGACAGGAAGGATGGTTCCCGCATGGAAATTGGTGCTTATTTCTTTATAAACATCTATCAATGAGGATATTGCAAAAGCCTCATCCGGAAGGAGTGAAACTTCCATCCAGGCAAGCGGCTGGGCTGCCATGGTTATTGCAAACAAATAATCAAATCCATAATTTGAAGGGGCGAAGCGGTCCCCGGAAGGATATTTGGAAGCATTGCGCCAATTGTTCAGGAACTCGATCTGGAGCTTCTCTGCCGGTACATATCTCGAAAGCGTCCAGAGGTTGCGCAGGGTCCAGTAAGGATAGTAATTGCCCCAGTCGGTGTAGCGGTTTTCGAGGAAGATGTTGCCATACTCATTGAAATAATGATAGCCCGCGCGTCGGCCTGCCGTGGCGTCCAGATTGAAGACAACCTCTCCCCTGCTCTGCTGCATCACCTTGTCGAAAAGACGGCGCAGATTGGTTTCCGCCTTCTTGGAAGGAATCTGCAGGCCGTCGATTTTGAACACCTTGATTCCATACTGGCGATAGAGACCGAGAATGGCTTCGGCATCTTTTTCCCAGTCTTCGAAGTCATTCTGTACGCTTGGGTTGTACCAAAGTCCGACCTGGACTCCAAGTTCACGGCCGAGTTCCACAATCGGAGCAAGGCCACGGGGATATTTCACCGGGTCGGGCTTCCAGTAGTCCGGATTGTCCCAAATGTTCTTGAAGGAACCTTTAGCAACAGCGGAATTCGGACTTTTTCCAGCCTGCCATCCGTCGTCAATCTGGAAAAGGGTTATTCCCAGCCGGGCAGCCTTCTCTATTTCCTCAAGGCAGAATTTTTCGTTCACCTTGGAGTCCTGGCTGCGGTCGCCCCAGGTGTTGCTCATGACCATCTCGTCGCGGGCAGGTAGATGCCTGCGGATGCATTTCTGGTAGGAACGCAAGGCAGTGAGGGCCGAGAGTTCACCCTGGCCATAAACTCCTGTGACACAGGAATATGCCCGCGTCCAGCAATCTGGTGTAACGTCCTTTGGAGCAAGGCCAAGACCGGTCACCATAATGTGGCCGTAATCCGTTATGAAATCTGCTCCGCCCCAGGAGAGCTGAACTGAGGAGCAGGGTGCCTCCTTCAGGAAGAAATAGCCGGTGCCGTCAAGGCCGTCCCGTGCAAAGAGAAGATTGCCTTTGCAGGAGACCTTGTGGTAGGATATGAAGTCCTTCTCGGTCACGAGATTGTTGTGCCAGTCGGTCACGTCGAGGAATTCGACAGCCTTGCATCGCCAGTGCATTCCGCTGAAATTGAGACGGTCAAGCAGGGATGCCTCAGGACGGGTTTTCGTATCTTCGGCAAACTCTATGTTCTTGCGGTCGGCAGCATTTTCCGCGCCGGTTGTCACCGTTCCTCTGAAACTGCCCCTGAGGTAGGTGTCGCAGGCGATTGCAGGAACTCCGTCATAGATACGGTATTCCCTTCTGACCTGGAGGCTGCCCAGAGAGTATGTGACCACGGCCTTGAGGTGGGCAGGATGGAGGTTGTCCTGTGGGACGGATTCTGTCGTAAAAGTGCCGCCAGTTGCTTCAGGGGCCTTGTCCATCGGGACGAAATCGGGCCTGAGGGCCACTGATTCGAAGACTTTACCTGTGGATTTGTCGGTCAGGCTGATGGTCCTGAGGTTGCCGCCGTTCCAGTCGAATGTCCTCTGTATCAGTTCGTTGCCTATGGTGAGCCTTCCATCTTGGAGAGTGGCACAGGATGTGGTGGGTTGTGCTGACAGGGTTGTGGCGGTCAGGAGGGCAGCTGTCAGGAGGAGTGTATGGTGTTTCATATCAGTGTACTTTCGGGGTGTCGAGCAGGCGGTTGGCGCGGTTGAATGTCTGGTCATTGAGGCCCTCTCTCTTGCCGGCTCCTTCCTGCATGAGAGCCTTGAGCTGAGGAAGATGATGCTGATAGACCTCTCTCGGAGAGCAGGCATTTTCCCGGCAAAGGGCAGCAGCCATTCCGACCACCTCACCCATCATTCCGGTCGTGCGCATCACCCTGACGGTTCCAAGTGCGACGTGGGTTACACTTATATTCCTTCCGGCCATGAACAGGTTGTCTATGTTTCTGGAATAGAGGCATCTGTACGGCACCGTGCAAGGATATATCCAATTATGGACGGTCGCGGCCTTGAACTCCGCTCCCGGGAATTTCTCCGTGTTCTTAGGGTCAGGGAAATGAAGGTCTATGCTCCATGAAGAAGTGAAAGAGCCGTCTTCGTGGAATACATTCTTGTCTATGTCATCCTGCTTCAGGACATAATCCCCAAGCAGACGGCGGGACTCCCTTTTCCCGGCAATGTAGGCAACCCAATCCAGCTCCCGGCAGGCATAGTCGGCTTTTTTAGAATAATGATTTTTCAGGAAACTCCAGTTGGAATAGATTACAAGGAGTCCGTAATCCCTGATTCTCTCCGCATCATATATCTGGTCGAAATTCATTCCGGTTTCCCACTGCCACTCGCCCATCCTGACCTTTTCGCAATTGCCTTCATTGAACTCCACGCCATACGAAAACTCCGGGAATGAAGAAGGTTTCTCAGTCTTGCGGGAATACCACTGTACCGATGCTCCCATTGTCATCTTGTCGGCTACTTCCGGGGCGAGGCTCTCGCCATATTCAGAAGCTGCCTCACGTCCCATGAGGAAGTCAGCTCCTGCAAGGAAGCCGATGGTGCCGTCGCCGGTACAGTCGCTGAACAGAGGAGCTTCAATCCAGAGTTCCTCTGATGTCTCTATATGGCGGATGAGAACGGCCGCAATCTTCTTTCCATCCATCCTGACGTCCACAGCCCTGTATGGAGCAAATAGTGTTACATTCTCCTCAGCATCAATGAATTGCTGTTTCTTCTCATCTTCATAGTTCGATGCAGGCTGGGCATTTCCCGCCTTGGTGTGTCCGAACTCGCGGATCATCCTGCCGAGTCCCTCGTTGGGTCCCAGCTCGATGTGGCCTCCAAGGTGTACGCGGACCTCTGCGCTGTTGTTTCCGCCGAGAACGGGGCGGTCGTTGATGAGGGCCACCTTGCTTCCCAGACGTGCTGCAGAAACGGCTGCACACATTCCGGCGATTCCGCCTCCCACTACCACGAAATCATATCCGCTTCTGACCCCTGCCTCGCCAAGGCCGAGTGCCTGCTTGCGGAAAGCAGACAGTTCAGCACCTGACTCCGGCAAGGTCATTTCCTTGTCCATCGTCAGGCAAATGGCATCGCAGCGGCCATCGAAGCCTGTAAGGTCGCAGAGGGCAAGCTCGGCCGTGCCGGCCTTGAGTCTGATGCTTCCGGCATTCTGCCACATCCATCCGCTGCCCCTGGTGCCCAGACGTGTTTTCAGAGTCTTCGTACCGATGCGGACCTTGAATGCTCCCGGGCCTTCACTTTCGCTCCATGGAGAGGTCCAGTTGTATGTACGTACCCAGACGTTCCACACTCCGTCAGAGGGAATTTCAATCCGGGTGGAAGCATCTTCCACAGGCACGCCCATTCCGTGTGCAAGAAGATAAGGCGAGCCCATCAAGTCCATGAACTGCTGGTCAACCTGCCATCCGCCCTTGTTGCTGAAAGACTCCGCCTCGACAAATATAACCGGGGATGCGGAAAGCGTAAGGCAGAAATAGCCTGCCACAAGGACTGCGGCAAGCTTTTTAATATTTTTTAACAAACTCATCATAAGGAATTTACAATGGTGAAACAACTAATGCACTGATGTGGCCTTCACAAGCAAGTGTGGTGTCGATTCCCTTGACATGGACGGTAATCTTTCCGTCAGAATCAGGAGCGACGGCCTTGAAGGAAACGGAATATGAACTGAAATCGGCACTTGCGTCAAAGGTCTTGAGGCCCGGGTTGATTGAAACCGTTTCCGATTCGGTCTTTCCGACAACTCTGTACTGACTCTGACGAGCCTCCGCGCTGCCATTGTAGCGGACAGCAAGAATGGTCAGGTCATAAGTTGCAGAAGGGGTGAAGCCGGAAAGGGTAAGCGCTGCTTCAGGCGTGTTTCCTTCGTTCTTCTGTCCCCCGACGACGATTGCATCGCTCCAGACGGATTTCGGGAAGCTGATTCCCGCAACTTCAATCGGACTGTCAGGCTCGCTGCCCACGCCGTTGAAAGTGGAGGTGAATCCGGTCATCGACTCGATATACACCGGAGAATATTCTCCTGCCTCGTCCTTGAGATAGACAGGTGAGGATGCCGAGTATGATGCTACCCTTGTCCAAGGAGAAGGTGCCGTGCTGCTTCCGCCTCCGAAATCCACATAGACAGGCTTGTCCATCTTGTCGGAAGTGCCTCCGGGACGTTTGAAATCCACCATGTCCGTGACCTCCCAAGGATTGAGCACTGCAAGATGCGCCGCATTCTGTGCCACAGCCTTTGCCGAGTTGTCGACGGTTGCAGGGGCATACGGATTGTCTGTGACAGGATTTCCGGTTATGGACTCATACCAGCAGCAGGCTGCCGTGTAACGGCCGTAAGTAGTTTCGAGGTGGTAGCCGTCGCGGTTGAACGAATCTGAAAGATATGATGTCCTGCCGTTCTGGATGGCCGTGCCCGAAGGGATGAGGATGGAGATGTCGCTGTTGTCCTGAAGGGCCTGCCTTGATGCCGAGACGATTGCTTTGTACATAGTCATCTGGTCGCTGTCATATTTCGGGAACTCGCCATGGTTGGAGCTCTGTGCATAAGCCCAAGTCTGGTGGAACATGAGCTTGACATCCGGATTTGACACATTTGATTTCACAAAGGCCAGAAGCTGAGGGAGATATGGAGAATAGGTCTCATATTTTCCTGATGATCCGCTGGCCTGCTGTAGGCTGACATAATCCCATTTTTCGTCGGCAAGTCCGTTCTGGATGGAGACTCCGGATTTCTCGGTCTTGACTCCGTCCACGATTTTGCGGTAATAGTATTTGCCCTCACCGCTCTGCATGTTCTTGTAGTGGGTTTCAAGGGTGCATCCGCCTATATAGAGATTGCCGATTATGACTTTCTGGCCTGCCGCATCGAAAAGATCGTAAAGATATTGTTCCACAGCATCTTGCGAGAAGCTGTTTCCTATTGCGAGTATACGCAGGATTCCATCGGACGGAGCAGGTTCATCCGGATTCTCAGGTTCATCGCCAGGGTTTTCAGGAGTCTCCGGGTCATCAGGATTTTCAGGGTTCTCAGGGTCGCCGGGGTTTTCAGGATCCTCCGGGTCATCAGGGTTTTCTGGATTTTCCGGGTCATCAGGATTCTCCGGGTCGTCAGGGTTTTCCGGATCGTCGCCAGTAACCTCCGTGATCGGAGCTTTTTCTGTACATGCGCTTATTGATATCGGGACCATGGTCACCAATACCATAGACAAGATCAAATGCAATAACCTGTTCATTTTCGGTTTCATTTATTTAACTAACACATTACATAATCTGGTCCAGCCGTCGCCTACAATATAGGAATCTTTCACTGAAAGTTCAATTCCGGGACGGTTGCTATTTTCCTTATTGACTATGGCAGTCGCCCATGTGTATCTGCCGGCGCTCACTCCGGACAGTTCAATGGTGGTTTCGAATGTCTGTGGGCTGCCCTGGACTATTTTCGAGATATCGGCACCATCATCAGTGAAGACATAAGCGGCCTCATTGTTTTCGTCAAGCAGAGCGTAGGCGATTGCATACCTGCCCTGCCATTGTCTGATATTGGTCGGGCAATATGCCCTTCCGAGGTTCTGCCATTGCGACACCATATTCACGGATGAGCCTGAAACAACCGATGTTGGAAGCGTAACTAAATAAGGATAAAGCCGGTACACTCCTTCCCTGAGGAATTTGAGCATAAGGTCGAAGCCTTCATTGAACCATGACCAGGTCTCTGATTTCAGGACATCACTGTTGTATCGAAGGTCCATCATGTTGGCACAGGCCCCCGCAGCTTCTTCGTATTCTCCACGACGTACCTCCGAATAATCTGCATATCCGTCGCTTGAAATCGAGCTTCCATGGGAAGTCCTCACCCAACCTCCTTCTGCAAGAACAGGAACAGTGTATCTTCGGGCGGCGATGAAGTTCCTTTCCCAGTCCATGTAATAGTGCTTCATGCCGAATGCATCATGTCGCATGGAGAATCCGTTGTCTATGGCATTCTGGAGGATGCGCTCCGAGTCCGGATCATATTTGGTGCCGTCCGCGCCTTTGAGGCATCCGACCCAGCGGTGGTAGTTGGTGAAGACCGGTACGCGGGTGAAGGCTTTGGCATATACCTTCTCCGCCCAGTCAAGTACGGACTCGCGAGGGGAAATGTCTCCGGTGGAATATTTGAAAGTATGGCACTCTCCCCATGCTCCGAGGCCAAGCCCGCTGATGAATTCCACTTCCTCCGGGTCATTGAACCGTTTGGCCATGGCTTTTACGAATTTCTCGTAATATTGCTGAAATACGGGGTCGTCCGGATATCCGGATTTTACTGTCACTGAGCCTGTTGTGGTCTCATATCCTTTAGCCCCTGCATCGAAAACGAACTGAGGCGTGTAGTTCTCGCGTTTGTCGACGCTGTTGGTGTTGATGGTGAAGGCGATTCGCATTCCTCTTTCCTTGGCTCCGTCAATCAGATAGTGAAGCCGGCGGGCAGGGTCGGAGTATGACGGGGCCTGGTCCCAGATATAGACTCCGTCTTCTGGGTTCATTGCTGACCAGGCTGCCTTTATATAGAGGACATCCGACCATTCGGATACCTTGACTTTCCCGGTTCCGTCAGGAGCATCCTTGCATTCGAAACTGTCGTACAGGTCCCAAAAATTTTCTTTCAGGCCGCTTCCGATGCCTGAGTAGGTCACCCATCCGGACAGAGGATTATGGAGAATCCTTTCGGTGTCAGGATCTAAGTTCACTTCCACGATGCCTTGCGTGCCGCCTCCTATAATGCCTGAGTCTGCTGTACGGGTCTCGAACCTGACATATGACCCTTCCGGCTCATAGACTTTTCCATATGCATGCTCATTCTCATCCGTGGAGGCATTGCCGATGAATACTTCTATGTAATTGGTTCCCTCAGGTATCTTGAACAATGAATAACGGTTGTTGCCCTGGCCGGCGTATATCGGGCTGAACGTTTCTCCAAGTGACGGTATGGCCAGTGCATCCTTCGTGGAGCCGCTTCCGTACGCATATTCATTGTTCCAATTGTCGCTTACGGAGAATTTGACTTTGTCCGTCTGAAGGGTTTCTCCCTTATAGACGAAAAGGCGCGGGTCGGCAAGACTCTGGATCAGCACATAAGGCTCTCCCTTCGGTCTGGATCCGTTGTAATATACTTTCTCTCCGAGAATCCATAACTTATTGACAGTTAGGGAGCAGTTCTCATCCGCACCTGCCGTTCCCGATGTTCTTTTGAAAAGTACGGTCTTGTCAGGTACATCGGTTGCAGGTGAGGATATTTTAATCTCTGATGTTTCCCTGTTCAGGACAATCCTGTATTTTCCGTCAGAGGGGATGGTGATTTCCGCAGGTGAATCCTGGGTATGGTATGCTGCTGCCACGCCATCCGTGAATGTTTTTCCTTCCGTAGCAATGTAGATGTTCTCGTACAGGACTTTCAGTGTCAGTGTACCTGCATTGAGTTCTTCATGGCATGCAAACAGATTTCCGTTCTCCAGAGTCTGTGTGAGGGTCAGATACTTTCCGGAAGGCACGGCAGTCCCTCCGAGGGCCACTTTCCATGTGCCGTCGTAAAGATTGCCTATGTTGGCACTGCGGGAACGTGTGAACGTGAATGGTTTCGAAGTCGTCATTGAAGATGACACTCCGGAGCATTTCATGGTGATTGTGAATCCATCGGAAAGCGTACAAGGCAGGAGCGTCATGTAATATGATTCTCCGGCCTTGAAATCCCCTTCAAGGGTGACCGACGATGAGCCTTCGGCAGATTCTGTCGAAGCATCGGTACATTCGGCTTTGACTTTGCCTGCAAGAGTTTCTCCCCCGTTGGCAGAGAGTACGACCTTTGTCAGGCCGGTCATTGTTTCAGGGACTGTGAATTTGAGATATGAACATACATTCAGGAAATTCAGGGCATTGGCCGGGCCGCTTGCCACTGTGATATTGGCCATTGGGTCGAAACTGGAGGCCGTTGCAGTCTGTGTGGCTGGCACGGTCACAGTGACCTTGCCGCCCGAGAATTCCACGTCATCCGCATAAGGATAGGCGGCAAGATAGTTTTCTGCCGGTGCGAAAGACAGGTCGGTCGTGATGAAGTCCGCAGTGACGGACCTGTCAGCCGCCGAAGTGGTGAATTCGGCGACGGCACTTCCGTTGAATACGGCAATCCTGTCAGAAGAGTTCCAGAGCACAGTTACGCCGTCCAGCACTGTCTTTGTGTCCGGACGGGATTCCGAAGCCGCCGTAATGACGATGTCATTGACCTGTGCCGTGACAGGAGGCAACTCTTCCTGACAACCGGCGGAGGCCAGGGCCCCCGCCAGAGCCAATGTATGTACGTATCTTCTCAAATCCATAAGTCCGTT
Organism: Candidatus Cryptobacteroides sp.; assembly: GCA_051870095.1. Classification (GTDB taxonomy): domain Bacteria; phylum Bacteroidota; class Bacteroidia; order Bacteroidales; family UBA932; genus Cryptobacteroides. The sequence goes on from JBJEBN010000120.1 coordinate 59,239, forward strand.
TTATTTCACTATAACAGGACACAGTTTGAGCCATCCGCCTGCAGTAAGGTCCGAATCCCTGACCGCGAGCTCTATGCCCGGTACATTGTCTTTCTCGGTATTGACTATGGCTGTGGCCCAGGTATATTTTCCGGCATTGACTTCGGAAAGGTCTATGGCTGAGTCAAAATTCTGGATTGATCCTTTTACAATTTTTGAGATGTCGGCATCGGTGTCGACAAAGATATGGGCTACGCTCTCGTCCGGGCGAAGAAGGGCGTAGGCAAGTGCATATCGTCCTTCCCACTGTCTGATATTGGTCGGGCAATAGGCCCTTCCGAGATTCTGCCAGCGTGAGCGTACCTTCACGGTAGAGCCGGCAGCAGCGGTTGAAGGCAGGTAGAGAATGTATGGACAGAGCCTGTACACTCCCTCCCTGAGGAATTCCTGCATGTAGGCAAAGCCTTCATTGAACCATGACCAGGTTTCGGAGTTCTGGACATCGCTGTTGTATCGCAGGTCCATCATGTTCACGCAGGCGCCTGCGGCTTCTTCATATTCTCCTTTGCGAACATCCGCATAATTGGAATAGCCGTCGCTAGAAATGGATCCGCCGTGGGAGGTTTTCACCCATCCGCCTTCTGCAAGCACCGGGACGGTGTATTTGCGGGCAGCGATGAAGCCTCTTTCCCATTCCATATAATAATGCTTCATTCCGAAGGCATCGTGACGCATTGAAAATCCGTTGTTGATTGCATTCTGTAGGATACGCTCCGAATCCGGGTCGTATTTGCTGCCGTCGGCGCCGGTTGTACATCCTACCCAGCGATGGTAATTGGTGAAGACCGGAACTCGGGTGAAGGCGCCAGCATAGACTTTTTCAGCCCAGTCGAGGACGGCTTCACGCGGAGTGGCGTCGCCTGTGGAGTATTTGAAAGTATGGCATTCTCCCCAGGCGCCGAGGCCGAGTCCGCTGATGAATTCGACCTGGTCCGGGTCGTTGTATTCCGCTGCGAGGGCTTTTACGAATTTCTCGTAATATTGCTGGAAGACAGGATCGTCAGGATAGCCGGATTTTACTTTGACTGAGCCGGTTGTGGTCTCGTAACCCTGCGCACCTGCATCGAAGACGAACTGAGGGGTGTAGTTCTCGCGTTTGTCGACGCTGTTGGTGTTGATGGTGAAGGCTATTCTCATTCCCCTTTCCTTCGCTCCGTCTATAAGGTAGTGGAGCCTTCTGGCAGCATCGGAATAGGACGGGTCCTTTTCCCAGATATAGACTCCGTCCTCAGGGTTCATTGCAGACCAGGCCGCCTTGATGTAGAGGACATCGGACCAGTCGCTCACCTTCACCTTGCCGCTTCCGTCAGGAGCCTCGGCGCAGTCGAAATTATCGTAGGTGGCCCAGAAATTGTCCTTGAGGCCGCTGCCTATTCCGGCGTATGTCACCCAGCCGGAGAGAGGGTTGTGTAGGATTTTCTCTCTATCCGGCACAATCTTCACCTCGGTGAGGCTGTCGGTGTTCCCATCATCCCCTTTATTCTGCTCTCCGCCATTCTTGGAGCATGATCCAAGAATGGCGGTGCTGAGCAGTATGAACAAAAATACTTTTGCTATTTTCATTATCTATTTTCAAAAATAACTGTAAGTTTCTCGATGTCAACTTCACAATAGTTAGCATTTTCCGGAATGAGGAACAATGCGTATCGGTTGTCAGACTGGCCAGCAACAGCATCTGCCTTTTCACCGAGAACGCATTCCACGGCTCCGGTCTTGGAACCCCTCTTGGCTTGAGCAGTCGAACCATATGCATATACATTGTTCTGGATGTTGGAAACAAAGAATGTTACACCGCCGGTATATTCTTTATTGTCCCAATCTTTCTGGAAAACCTTTGTAAACCTTGGAAGCGGATTGCCGTTGTCATACCATACGAACAGATATGGATTTGCAAGACTCTGGGTCATTTTGTATTTGTTCTCGAACTGAGATCCTGCATCCATCTTCAATCCATTGAATGTACCATACATCCAGAGAGCTGTAACCTCCTGTTCAAAAGGATTGATTTTATCTACAGTGTTGTTATATGACACCTTCTTGTTAGGAGTATCAGTGGCAGAAGAATAGAAAGTAATCTTTGAAGCCGCTTTATCCAGCACGATACGGTATTTCCCGGCTGAAGGAATCGTGATATCGCATGGTGAAGAAGATGTAGTATATGCCACAGCCTCTCCGTCAGTGAAGGTTCCTCCTGCCACAGCGACATAGAAGTCCTCGTGAAGCGCCTTCAGTTTCAATGTTCCTGCCTCCAGTTCTTCAAGGCAGGCGAACAGTTTATCGTTCTCGAGTGTTCTTGTCAGCCAGAGAGTCTTGCCTGAAGGGACTGCGCTTCCTGACAGTTTGACCATCCAGTTTCCGTCGTAGAGATCACCGATGTTGGCGGTTCTGGACCTTTTGAAAGTGAATTTCTTGCTTGTTTCCATCTTGGTTTTATTTTCGCCGCGGGTCATGGTCAGGGTAAATCCTGCAGAAAGGTCCTGAGGAAGCACTGCCATATAATATGACTTGCCAGCCTCGAATGTTCCCACCAATGACACTGAAGTCGCTCCTGATGTAACTGTATAGGAGGCATCATCAACTTTAGCAGAAATCTCACCGGCGAGAAATTCCCCTCCGTTTGCCTTCAATTCGACCTTTGTCAGGTCCACCATCCCCGCAGGGACAGTAAACTTGAGATAAGCACAAACATTCTTGAATGCCAAAGCATCGGATGAACCTTTAGCCACGGCCACATTCACTCCCTTGGCAAAGCTTCCCGCACAGGCAGTCTGCTCTGCAGGAACAGTAACTGCAACATTGTCACCCGAAAAGGCCACACCTTCGGAATAAGGATAAACTGCAAGATAAGTCCCAGCTGCCTGAAACTTAGTATCTTCCGTAGTAAAATCGGCAGTAGCAGACCTGTCCTCCGCTGCCGTGGTGAATTTAGCCACGGCAGTTCCATTATACACAGCTATTTCATCGGAATTGTTCCAAAGCACATTTGCATCATCAAGAGTGGTCTTGGCATCAGGTTCATTGTCTGACAAAGCAGTAATCACGATTCCATTGTAATCTGGAGCAACGGATGAAACCTCCTTCTGACATCCGGCAAGGACAGCAACACCTGCCATTGCCATAACAATAATATTCTTCTTCATACAGATTCCTCCCATTACCAAATCGAGTTATCATGATTGTCTTCACCTATCCCCTCATTGCTTGCTCCGCCCAGTCCGCTCACGCACATCACGCCTTCCGGAGAGAATTTCATCACATTGCACTCCGGTGTTTCATATTCTTTATACATAATTTTCATACTATCAAAAAATTAAATATTTCATCACGACACTATCTCTGATCAAACAGCACCGTCAGTTTGTCTATATCCACCTCCACGTAATTTGCATTTTCCGGAATGAGGAACAATGCGTATCGGTTGTCAGACTGGCCAGCAACAGCATCTGCCTTTTCACCGAGAACGCATTCCACGGCTCCGGTCTTGGAACCCCTCTTGGCTTGAGCAGTCGAACCATATGCATATACATTGTTCTGGATGTTGGAAACAAAGAATGTTACACCGCCGGTATATTCTTTATTGTCCCAATCTTTCTGGAAAACCTTTGTAAACCTTGGAAGCGGATTGCCGTTGTCATACCATACGAACAGATATGGATTTGCAAGACTCTGGGTCATTTTGTATTTGTTCTCGAACTGAGATCCTGCATCCATCTTCAATCCATTGAATGTACCATACATCCAGAGAGCTGTAACCTCCTGTTCAAAAGGATTGATTTTATCTACAGTGTTGTTATATGACACCTTCTTGTTAGGAGTATCAGTGGCAGAAGAATAGAAAGTAATCTTTGAAGCCGCTTTATCCAGCACGATACGGTATTTCCCGGCTGAAGGAATCGTGATATCGCATGGTGAAGAAGATGTAGTATATGCCACAGCCTCTCCGTCAGTGAAGGTTCCTCCTGCCACAGCGACATAGAAGTCCTCGTGAAGCGCTTTCAGGTTCAATGTTCCAGCCTCAAGTTCCTCCAGACATGCGAACAGATTGTCGTTCTCAAGTGTCTTGGTCAGCCAGAGAGTCTTGCCTGAAGGCACTGCGCTTCCTGACAGGTTGACCTTCCAGTTGCCGTCATAGAGTTCTCCGAAATTGAAAGATGCCGAACGGGTCACAGTAATGGACTTCGAAGCAGCCATTTCGGATACCTCACTGCCGCGGGTCATCCTGACCGTAAATCCTGCAGAGAGTTCCTGTGGAAGAACTGCCAAATAATATGACTTGCGTGCCTCAAACGTACCCTCCAAGGAAACTGATGATTTTCCTTCCGAGGTAAGTGTATATGAAGCATCCGCAACATTCACGGATATCCTACCGGAGAGTTTTTCACCTCCGTTCGCCACTATCTCAACCTTGGTAAGGTCAGTCATGCCGGCAGGAACGGTGAATTTGAAATATCCGCATACATTCTTGAAAGAGAGCGCATTACCTACACCCTGTGCAACGGCGACATTGACACCGTCATCGAAACTTCCTGCCACGGGAGCCTGGATTGCAGGTACTTCTGCATTCACCTTTCCGTCAGCGAATACTGTTCCTTCGGCATAAGGATAGAGGGCGCTGTAGGTCTCCGCCTTGGCAAATGTATCGGATGAAGTCGTGAACGAAGCTGATGCGGATCCGTCCGGGTCGGCAGTAGTGAACTCCGCTACCGCCGATCCGTTGCTGACTGCTATGGCATCCCCGCTGTTCCAGAATACCTTGCCGTCGGAAACCCCTGTCCTGGTCACAGGATACTCCTCGACAAGAGCTGTAAGAATGAGACCTTCCGGAGCATCTGACACCGGAGCATTTTCCTTTGCACAGGCCACCAGGAGCAGAGCCGAAGCGGCCATCATGAATTTATACATAGTTTTCATTCCGTTTCCTCCTATAACCATATATCGTCACCAAATGACTCATCACCGATGAATTCGTTGTTTGAAGCTCCGTTAATGAAAGAGCTCTGGCACATTACGCCTTCCGGAGAGACTTGCATTATCATGCACTCCGGTGTCTCATACTGAGATTTTTTCTTCATGATCATGGCTTTATCGTTTGTCAAATATTACATATGAACCTTCGAATGAGAAGATTTTGCTGAGGGCATTCTCGTGCTCGTCAGTAGATTCGTCGCCGATATACACCTCTATGTAGTTGGTGTCTGCCGGGATATTGAACCAAGCATACCTGTTGTTGCCCTGACCTCCATAGAGAGGAGAGTTCTTTGCGCCCAGAACAGGTGAAGCAACGTAATCCCTTGTATCACCGCTTCCGAAAGCATATTCGTTGTTCCAGTTGTCGCTCACGAGGAACTTGATCTTGTCGGCCTTGAGAGTCTCACCCTTGTAGATGAAAAGACGTGGATTTGCGAGGCTCTGTTCGAGGACATAAGGTTCACCTTTAGGCTTTGATCCTGAATAATATACATTGCCTCCGAATATCCAGAGTCTGGTTACCTCCATTGTATAGTTGTCATTGGCGGTACCTGATGTTCTCTTGAAGATTACGGTCTTGTTCTTTACATCCGTAGCCTCGGAATATATTGTCACGGTCCTGGCCTCGGTGTCCACGACAACGCGGTACTGTCCATCAGCAGGAATCTTCCATCCTCTGCCGACAGCTGTTACGGATGATGCCGATGAGAATGGGTCTGCCTGACCGTCAAGAAGGTCTGATCCTTCCCTTGAAGGAACTATGGTAAGTGCCCTCTGTCCGTCGTATTCGATTGGGAGTGAAAGTGTTCCGGCCTTGAGCTCACCCTTCCATGCATATACGGCCTCGTTCTCCAATGTCTTTGCGAGCTCGACCTCCTCCGCGAGGGAGTTTCCTGAAAGGAAGATCTTGTCGATTTCGAGGATGTTGGCATGTGCGACAATGGATACTGTCCTGCTGTCCATGTTCAGGGTGACCCTGTATGGCTCCGCAGACGGGATAATCCATCCTGGAGAGTTCTCGGTCCAACTTTCTATGGCGGCACCAGAGGCATCTGCGGAAGCGTCGGTGTCACGGCCCGATGCCGGTACGATTACATTTTCCTCGTCTCCATAAGTCACAGGGAAATTGACTTTGCCTGTCTGGAGACTGCCGTTCCATACATATACCGAAGCATTGTTGGCTGATGGTGACAGTTCGATCCTGTCTCCCGACACGGCGCTTCCGCCGATATAGATTTTGTCTGCTGCAAACTGCTTTGCACCATAAGTCTTGACCTTCACTGTCACGCTTGCCTGGTCAGGAAGAATGATACGGTCACCGCCATCATAACTTGCTGTTGCTCTGAACTGCATAGTTCCCCAGGTGCTGGTCTTGTACTCGAAATCTGTCATCATGATGTTCTGGAGTTCGGCATTGGTGTACTCGCGCACGAATATGCCCATATCCTCGTACTCCGACTTTGCAGCGACCTTGCTTTCGGTAAGGTTCCACTCATATTTGTATGTCATGATGAAATCATCACCATAGTCCTCGGCTGGCGTCCATTCAATCCTGAGGGCAACCTCATCTGGAGCCGACTCATCCAGAACCACACTCTGGGAAGAGGCAGTCATCTGCATCACTGAAGGGAATCTTGAATATGAATTGTCAACTTCCCTTGTGCAGCCGCCCAGAAGAGTGATGAATGCGGCTGCAATCGCTGAGATTTTGTATATTGTTTTCATAAACGGTATCTGTTAATATCCTTCATTCTGGGTAAGTGTCGGGCACTGGAGACGCTCGTAGGTCGGGATAGGCCACAGAACCTGATGTGCAGGGAACACCCTCTCTGCACCTCTTGCGCAATAGCCCTTGCTGTAGAGACTTGAGAAATCTGCAAGTCCGTCTTCATCGATGTCCGGAGTCTCTGCCCAGAACCACAGGCCCGGGGTGATGACATTAGTAAGACAAGCCTCCGGGTCGAGGTTGATGTAGTTGAATCGGTTGAATGCCTTCTCCCAGAGTCCCCATCTGATGCAGTCCATGTACCTCATGTCCTCTTTGGCGAACTCCATTCTCCTTTCAATACGAACAGCTTTCCTCAGGACAGAAGCATCAGTGGATGTCACTGCAGGATAGGCAGCAGTCGCAGATTTGTCAACTCCATAGGCCCTGGCCCTTACGGTGTTGATTGCGTCGAGGACGCTCTGGTCGATTTCACCGAGCTCTATCTTGGCTTCGGCATAGGTCAGAAGAACCTCCGCATAACGTGCGATTATGAAATCGGTATCGTTCATGCCGTCTGTCTTCTTTCCGTTTTCATCAAGCCATGACTCATCGATACCCTTCTTCCAGATAAGTCCGTTGAAAGATGCATACTGGGCTATCTTCCTGTTGTCCTGGTTTGACTGTTTCTTGCCAGTCCAGTTATTCATGATTTCCGTTACATCCATTCTCGGCTGGTACTCATAACCTACGTGAGTAGATCCGAACTCAACGATTGTCTTTGTACAGCGCGGGTCACGGTTTGCAAACGGATTGAGAGGGTCAAACAGCGGAGACTCATCAATCGGAAGACCGTCCGTGCAGAGGAATGCTGCAAGCAAGTCCCATGAAGGAGTATCAGAAGCGTAACCTCCGGCGTTACGTGGAAGTCCGTTGTTGACATACCACTGGTCAAGGATAACACTTGACACCACAGATCTCGGAAGCACAAAAATCTTTTCAGGAATCTGTTTTGTTGTCATAAGGAAGACCTTGCTGAACTCAGGTTCGAGTTCGTAGATTCCAAGGTCCATACATGCCTTGGCAGCCTCTGCTGCTATATTCCAGTCGCTCTGATAGAGGGCGAAGCGGGCCTTCATTGCAAGTGCGGCACCCTTGGTGGCATGAACCGAAGTGGAACCCCATTCTTCAGGGAGACCTTCTATTGCCTTGTCAAAATCCGAATAGATTTTCGGCATCAGTTCGGCCTTTGGCATCCTGGTCATCTGCCTTGACTCATCAATTGTCATAAGGCGGTCAACCCATGGGACATCCCCGTAATAGCACACCAGGTCTGCATACTTGCAGGCACGGCAGAAATAGGCCTCGGCGCGAAAACGGTCCACAATAGCCTGGTTCACACCGTTTTCAATTGCCCTTTCACTGTTGATAATGAGGGAATTGGCCCTCGAAATGAGCTTGTATGACTGCTCCCAGAGATGATAGACATAATATTTCTGACCGTCAAGATTACCGTCCAGCGGAGCACCACTGTCCTGATGACGGTTCACATTACGATAGGTGAAGTTGTCAGTCCACTGTTCAGAACCATCCAGAGCATTCCAATAACCGTGAATATAGAATTCATTCACAGCCATCTGGAGTTCCTTCTCGGTGCTGTACCAGGACTCGCTGTTTCCCTGTGACTTGGGAACCATGTCCATTGACATGCATGAAGATAGCATCAGTGCAGATGCGGCTACAATTGCTATATTAGATTTCATTTTCATCCGTATTAGAATTTGATTGAAAGACCGAGGAGGACACTTGTGGTGATAGGGTAAGCTGAAACTCCCATTTCAGGGTCCCATCCCTGAGGCCAGTTGTCAATGGAGAAGAGGTCACTTGCAGTTGCATAGACCCTGAGTGTCTTGATCTTTGCCTTTGACATCCATTTTTCAGGGAAGGTGTAACCAAGAGTTACGTTCTTGAGCCTGAAATATGCTCCGTTGAACATCCAGAACGTGGATGTGGTGTAGTTGTTCGAGCGGTTGGCATAAGTGAGCTTCGGATATTTGGCACTTGCATTCTGCTCAGGAGTATTGAATACGCTCCAGTAGTTGCCTTCGAGGATTGCCGGGAATGAGCCGTAGTTGTCCCTGAGTGGCTGTACCATTTCAGTTGCGATGTGTGACTGCTGTTTTCCTATGCCCTGGAATGCAAGCGAGAAATCGATGCCCTTCCATGCGCATGAGAACTGTCCGCCGAACTGGAAACGAGGAAGGGAGTTGCCCAGAGGCACCCTGTCGTATTCCGGTGTGATCTTGCCGTCAGGCTCTCCGTCAGGACCGCTGATATCCTCATAGATCAGGTCACCGACACCTACGGAACTGTTGAGCTTTGCCGGGTAGGCAGCAAGGTCATCGGCATTCTGGTATATTCCGAGGCATCTGTATCCGTACCATTCGTTGAAATATGTGCCTTCCCTCTTTATCTTTCCTCCGGAAATGATGTCGCTTCCGTTGATGTCCACGATTCTTGAAGTGAAGTCCGAAAGGTTGAATGATACATTGTAGGAGAAATCGCCCTTGCGGTCGTTCCAGCCAAGTTCAAGGTCGAAACCTTTCGTTGCCATGGTTCCGGCATTGGTGCTTGGGTTGGCATAACCGAGCATGTATGGAATCTGAATTGCCAGGAGCATATCCTTGGTGGTCTTCCAGTACCAGTCGAAATTGGCTGTGAGTCTGTTGCGGAAGAATCCGAGGTCGATACCAAGGTCGGTTGAAGTGGTGGTTTCCCAGGTAATGTCCTCGACTGCGAGTCCCCTCTGTGCGGCAGTCTTGTCAGAAACGATCTCACCGTCCTTGTAGAAGAGAGCATCATTGAAGGTCATCAGGGCCATGTACGGGAAGTAGTTGCTTCCGATGCGCTCATTTCCGAGCATACCCCATGAAGCTCTGACCTTCATAAATGAAACTACAGGTTTTGCCTTCTGCATCCAATTCTCGTTGGAAATTACCCATCCGGCCGAGCCTGAAGGGAAGGTTCCCCATCTGTATTTCTTCGAGAATCGTGAGCTTCCGTCATGACGGACGTTGGCCTGGAAGAGGTAACGGTCTGCAAAGCTATACATCACACGACCGAAGAATGAGTTGGACGTATATTCTGAAGCTGTGCCGGAGTTGGTCTGATAGTCCTCCGGACCGATGTTCAGATATGGATATTCGGTAAGTTCATAGTTTGACCTGCCAGCCGAAAGGCTCTCGCTCTGCATCATGTAGTTCTCATAACCTGCCATGACGTTGAGACTGTGTTTCTCTGCAAAGGTTGCCATGTAGTTGGCTATGACCTGAGTCGTCACGTGCCAGTTGTCGTTGCGGCCTTCGCTCAGGTCGGTAGTTGAATATCCGTCAAGATAGCCGCCGGCAGTGGATGCGTCATCTTTCAGAACCCATGAGGCAGCCTGTTTGAACTGTTTGCTTTTCGTGTAATTGATGAATGGTGAGACGATGGCCTCGAAACTGAGTCCCTTTACAGGAGTGAGCTTGAGCGAAGCCTTTCCGCCGAGCTGCGTGCTCCATGCCTGATATGTTCCGCCCTGGGTGAGATAGCCATAAGGGTTGGCTCCGGATTTACCATCTGCGATTCCGCCGTTCTCCCAAACTGCAGGATAGATTGCCGGCATCTTGCGCAGGTCGCTGAACGGGTCATAGACCGGTCTCTGATTCTTTGCCCTGCGCACATTGATGTCGAGGGAAGCCGAGAGGATGTCCTTGATGATGGTGAAGTCGTTGTTGGAACGGAGCATGAATCTCTGGAATTTCCTGCCTTCATAAAGGGCTCCGACCTCGTCGTATGAAAGGGTTGCCTTGCTTCTTACGACAGAGTTTCCTCCGCTGACGGTGACAGTGTGTGCCGTGCGCGGTGCGCTATTCTTCAGAATAAGACCTTTCCAGTCTGTTATAGGATAATTGTCCGGATCGGTTGCATTGTAGTTCACCCAGTTCTTCACCTGGTCTGCGGTGTACTGCTGGTAGAAGCCTGCACCCGGGTTGTCATTGTACAGCAATTCGTTGTACATTTCAAGATAGCGTGTCACACCGACCATCTCAGGCTGTTCGGTTGCAATTTCCCAACCGTACTCACCGTTGTATGCGATGCTCATGTCCGCCTTCTCTCCACGTTTGGTAGTGATGAGAATAACTCCGGCAGCAGCCTTGGCTCCGTAGATTGAAGCGGCAGCCGCATCCTTCAGGACAGAAATGCTTTCAACATCGTTCGAGTTGACATAGTCGATATTGTCTGTCTGGACTCCATCTACGATGATAAGAGGATTCGAATCACCCATTGTGGTGATACCGCGCACGCGGATGCTGCTTGCAGAAGCACCCGGAGCATTGCCGCTCCTCTGCACGAGCACTCCTGAAAGAGCTCCCTGAAGGGCTGTGGAAAGAGTCGTAGTCTTCTTGGCAGAGAGGTCTTCACCCCTTACGGAAGCGACAGAACCTGTGAGGTCCCTTTTCTTGACCGTACCGTATCCGATTACGACGACCTCGTCAAGAGTCTTGCTGTCCGGATTAAGGACAACGGACATTTCCGCAGCATTGAGGACTACCACTTCCGCAGTTTCATAACCTATGTACGAAACCGTGAGGGCAGTACCGACCTCAACCTCCAGCTGGAAAACTCCGTCGATGTCAGTGATTGAACCGTCAGAAGTTCCCTTGATAAATACTGATGCCCCGATCAGAGGTTCACCCTGCGGATCGGTAACGACACCTTTGACACTGATTTTGTCATTGCGGTCAGAAAGCGGGGCCGCCCCAGTCCCGAGAGGGATGAGCAGACCTGCAAAGACCGTCACCAGGAACAAGATGATTGAGCCTGATAAGCTTTGTTTGGTAATCATTGGCTATTAATTTAGTTAAAAATAATAACGGTTTTTGCTGAAAACGAATTCATAATTCCGTTTTAACAAAGGCAAAAATCGGCAATATACGCTGACATGATGGGTTACTTTTATTCAAAAAAGGTTCGATTTTGTACGAATCATCACTTTTTGGGACATATCACTCTTCATTTGAATTCTTGAACTCGGATGGAGACAGTCCGAAGTGTCTTTTGAAGCAGACGCTGAAATATTTCGGACTTGCGAAGCCTGTCATCGTCGAAATCTCCGCAATGTTGTACTCGGTGTCACGCAGGAGCTGGCTCGCTCTCTTGAGGCGGATGTCAAGAATGAATTCCTTGATGGACAATCCGGTCAGGTCGCTGAGTTTCTGGTACAGTCTCGTCCTTCCGATTGCCATGTCGGAAACGAAATCATCGACTCCATAGTTTTCATTCTCGAAATTGCTTTCTATGAAAGATACAGCCTTCTTCAGGAACTCCTCATCTACGGTATTGGTTGCAATCTTTGCCGGCTCAGCGACATAACGCTTGCTGAAAAGTTCCTTGAGCTTGTTCTGGCTCCTGATCAGGTTGGAAATCTGCTTCAGCAGGAAATCCATGTCCACAGGCTTGTCAATGAAGACATTGGCCCCGCTCTCAAGTGCATCTATCTTGAAATTGGTATTCTCCCCCGTTGCAGACAGGGCGATGACAGGGATGTGCGAAGTCTTGATGTCGGCCCGGATTTCCCGGCAGAAGGTGAATCCGTCCTTCTTTGGCATCAGAAGGTCGGTCACTATGAGCTGAGGCAGGATTTTTCCGGCCTTTGCAATGCCGTCTTCTCCATTTACTGCCGTATAGACATTGTAATGTTTTGAGATTCTGGACTCAAGATAGCTCCGGAGCTGGCTGTCATCCTCGACAATCAGTATGTCGTAGGCCTTCCTCGACCTGCGGGAGTCATCCGGTATTCCTTCCTCTATCTCGGTTATCATGGCATCGATTTCGGAAGATGCATAGTCATAGAGCTGTTCGGTTTCCCTTGCAGTCTGCATTTCGACTCCCTCTTCAATCGGAGCCAGCGGAAGAACAACCTTGAAGCAGACCATGTTGTCGGAAGATGAAACGGAAATGCTTCCGTGCTGGTCTTTCACAAGTTCCTGGACTATGGCCAGTCCGAGTCCGGTGTGGGATTCGAATTCAAGTTCACTCTTGCCTTCATTGTTGAAAGGCTCGAATATGGTCTTGTACTTGCTCTGAGGGATTTCGCTTCCCGTGTTGGTGACTGAGAAGCTTATCCATCTGGCGTCTTCGATGCTGCTGTCCGGAATTTCATCCGCAGGAGTAATCTTCACTCCCACATAACCGTTGTCCGTCGTATATTTGATGGCATTCGAGAACAGGTTGGTAAAGATTTTCTCCACAGCATCATGGTCGAACATGGTCATGTAGTTGTCCTGCCATGAAGTGAATTCTGTCTCAATCTGCTTTTTGCTCGCATAGAACTCGAAAAGGGAAAAGACGCTGTCCACAAAGCGCACGATGTCTCCCGGGAGTTTCTTCTGGGAAGACTTGATCGTCTCGATCTGCCTGAACTGAAGCAGCTGCATCAGCATCCTCTGGATACGGGATACGTTTCTCCAGATAAGGGTGACAAGGTCACGATAAGGTGCATCCTTGGGAATCTGCTTGTCAAGCTGTTTCAACGGTTCTATGACCAGTGTCAGAGGTGTTTTGAGGTCATGGGAGATGTTGGTGAAGAACTCGTTTCGGGCCCTGTCAAGTTCCTGAAGGTTCTTTTCTTTCTCCATCTCCACCATAAGCTGCTGCTCGAGCATCTTTCGCTTGGTGGAATAATTCCACACAAGCCATATTGTAAACAGCACAAGGACAGAATAGATCAGATAGGCAAACGGAGACAGGAAAGGAGAAGGTCTGACGATTATGGAAACGGAGCTGACCTTGTCCGACCAAAGTCCCACATTGTTGGAGGCCATCATCTCAAGGCGGTAATGTCCGGGGCGAAGATTGAAGAACTGCACAGAATTCTGCTTTGCAGGCAGGAGTGCCCATGCGTCAGAAAGGCCTTCCATCCTGTAGGCATAGCGGTTCTTATGGGATTCCAGATAGCTGTCAGATGAAAATTCGACCTCGAAGCTGGACTGGTCATGGGACAGACGGATTGCATTTTTCCTGCCAGTGAGGCCGTTCAACGTCATGATGGACTGGCTCAGAGGCGATTTCCTTTCGGATGGAGTTACAACCTCGTTATTGACCTTAAGGGAGGTGAAGAATACCGTCGGCTTGTGGCTGTTCCGGTTGATGGCCTCAGGATTGAATACCACGAAGCCGTTGGTACCTCCAAAAAGGAGGAAATTCGATGACGTGGCGGCTCCGGAGCGAACATAATATGCTCCGCATTCGTTGGATGATCCCACCTTTGCCTTCTCAAAAGTCGATGAAGACCTCCGGTATATGTAAAGACCGTCATCGGTACTAAACCAGAGCTCTCCGGTGGCGGTATCCTCCTCGATGGCAAACACATTCAGGCCGTCAAGGCCCTTCCCGTCCGCACCGCGGACAATCGAATAGGTGCCATCCTGTTTCAGTCTGGTAACACCTTCCCCTCTGGTGCCGAACCATATTTCTGAAGAGGCTGTCCTGCAGAATGAACAAAGGGTATTGGGACGGATGTCCTCCGATTCCACCTGGTACCTCCGTCTGATCTGACGGGTTTCCGTATCCATGACGATGACTCCGCTGCTGGTTGCAAGTATGAGGTCGTTGCCGTCGCGGAAAAGAGTCTGGACTCTCAGTCTCACATCGTTGAATCTCGAATCAATGCCGAAGACCGTTTCCACGCGGGAAGTCGCACGGTCCCAGTATCTGAGGTCGGTGTCCGGGTCCGAAAGCCAAAGGCTGCCGTCTGCATCGAATTCAAAATCATAGACGGTAAGCGGAGCACCCGTCGCAGGGTCTTTGATTCCAAGGGAGGTAATCAGACCTTTTTTCATGTCATAGCACAGCACTCCGGCATTGAAGGCCGAAATGTAGAGCTTGCCGTCAATGAACTTGAGGTTCTTGACCATGACATTCGACAGTTTCTGTCTCACGAGCGGATCGATATCCAGAAATTTTCCGCTTTCGACGTCGTAGCAGCTGATTCCGCCGCCCTCCGTACCCACCCATACACGATGCTGGTCGTCCTCGGCGAATGCACTGACAATCGGGTTGGCAAGGTCGGCCGACGGAGGTGTGACCACAGTGTACTCGTCATCCCCGAATGTCTGGAAGGCCAGTTTTCCGCCATAGGTTCCGATCCACACCCCGGAAGAGGGGTCAGGATAGATTGTCCAGACTGAATCATTCGGAAGGGAGAACGGATTCATCAGATCCGAATGGAGCTGCACGACCTCGCCGGAGTTCCTGTCATAGAGGACGAGTCCGGCCTGGGTTGCTATCCAGATTATCGAATCGGAATCCGCATACAACTGCTTGGCAATGGGCAGTTTGTCCGCCCTCTGTTCCTTGAAGAGGCGTCTTCGCACGGTCCCGTCCGGAAGACATTCGAACAGGCCGCTCCTTTCCGTAAGGACATAGACCAGGCCTCCAAGTTCCAGGACATCGGCTATATTTTCAGAAGGAACATTCTGGGGGAAGGATCCGAAATGACGGAATTCACCTGATTCCGGATTATAGCTGAACAGATTGTTTCCCTTTGAAACATAGATGGAGGAAGGCGTTGAATGGCATCCATAATATCTGCCCCCCCAAGTGAAGAAATTTCAAGCGGGAAAGGATAGGATTCAACCTGTCCGTTCCCCTTGAACATTGACAAGGTATCATTAAGAATAAGCCATACCTGGTCTTCGTATTCTGTTTCCATGTAGCCTGCACTCCCAGGACATTCGAGCCGGAATTCTTCCTTCCTGAAATCATAGGAATAGAGTCCTACATTGGTGGAAACCAGCAGGTTGCCGTCAGGAAGAGATTTCACCGACCTGAAATCCATCATGCGGCCCGGACTTGGA
This sequence comes from Candidatus Cryptobacteroides sp., assembly GCA_051870095.1. Classification (GTDB taxonomy): domain Bacteria; phylum Bacteroidota; class Bacteroidia; order Bacteroidales; family UBA932; genus Cryptobacteroides. The sequence goes on from JBJEBN010000120.1 coordinate 74,851, forward strand.
TTCGGCAGCTTGACATGATGGTAGGACACTGCATCATACATGTACAGCGCATCGGTTCCGGTGAACCAGATGCGTCCGTATGCATCCTTCGTGATGCAATTTATTCCGCCATAATATGAGGTCTCCGGCATTCTGTGGAAGCGGTAGTCTCCCTTGTCCATGGCCGCAGTCAGGGACATGTACAGAAGCCAGCAAAGGGTAATCAGAAAAGTATATCTGGTTATCAGTTTCATAAGTGTCATATACGGTAGTTTCGCAAAAGCGAAACTTGAATATTTCACAGTTTGTTCTGCAACAAATTTACAAAACTATCTGAGAATCTGCTCAATTTTTTTCGCGGAGATTGAGCTGCGAGGATTGAATTCCTCCGAATGAACATAAGCATCAATGCTTTGCAGAAGCTGCATGACGGCAGGTCTTGTCTGCATATTCTTCTGAAGGTCAAGCGGAAGAACTATAACTTTTCCTGCACCCACCTTTGCCTCGAAGCCGATTCCGAGCTTGCGGTTGCTGTCGAAGGCATCTATGACCTGGACGAACGGACGCAGGTCTGAAGGCATGTCCTGCAATTCCATGACCTTCGAATATTCCAGAATGTCCCACCATTGCCAGTCGGTGTGATATGAGGTCGGGAAATGGTCGAATACATGGCTATCCTCATCAATCAGGCATCCCAGGGTCATCGGGGGCCATGCAAACATTATCGGATTCCAGAAATGGTTGTGGAAGGTGCTGCGGCGCCCGTTTACCGAATCCGGCGAAGGAGTCAGCACTACGCGGCCTCCTTCCTTAAGGAACTCCCTGACAGGCTGAGAGAAAGAGGTGGCATACATCACGGTTGAGTCGGACTGAGGCATGACCGTGTGCGGATACACCCAGATATTCCACGAGTTCTCAACCCTGTCCCCGACCGAAACCTTAACCTTAAGTTTCTCTGGTTCAGTTACTTTGAGCGAACCTAATGCAAGCTCAAAACTTCCTGCGGGACTTACCGTGTACGGTTTGAAATCGAACTTGCCGGCGCTCCCCTTTCTCAGCACCCTTCCCCGTGAGTCCTCAATGCTCCAGAAAACCGGTGTTTTTTTCATTGCCCTGTCTGAGTAATTGTACAATTCAATTCTTGCAGAGAAGGTTTCATCTGCATTCCATGTGCTCCGGTCATATCTCAGAAGCGCAGTCACCGGGCTGCAGAAACGGCGGAACTCTTCAGCAGTGACCAGCCCCTTCGAGTCCCAGAAAGGATCGAGAATACCTACAGGAGCATAGCCCTGGCCCGTAAAGTCGTTCAATGAGAGCAACTGGAATCCGGCACAATGCGAACTCCTGAGCAGGGCCTCGACCACGGCTTTGTATTCAAGGACAGTAAGCGCTCCCGAGGCACGGAAGAAATCATCAGCCTGATCCCCCATTCCGTTTTGCTCCAGCATCTGCTTCCAGAGTTCCAGATTCCTTGCCCTGACAGGGCCGTCATATTTTTCTATTTCCCTGAAATCCGGGTACATACATCTCTGGCCCGACTCGTGGGAAATCACAGGCACATCCACATCGCACGCCCCGTTCACGTCCCAATCCGTTCCCGGACGGCCTTCATAGACCTTTGCAGGGCCTTTCGGAGTGTCCTGGGAGATGTAATACTGGTCTGACGGCACTCTTTTCCGGGCCGTGGATCCGCTGTAAAGGTGGCGCGGATCGGCCTTGATTCCCGTTGCAGTCAGTTCCTCAACGAAATCGAAGTCTCCCTGAATTTCATTGCCGTTGCAATATAGCAGGAAAGAAGGATGGTTGCCATATTCCTTGAGGATGGCGCGGATTTCCCTCCTGAAGAAATCGAAGCGCGCGGAATCCGGCTCTGCATCCTTTCCCCACATCGGCATTTCGATTTCAAGATAGATTCCGGCCTTGTCGGCTGCCCTGAATGCAGCATCAGGCGGGCACCATGAATGGAAACGTATGTGGTTCAGGCCATAGTCCCTGCATATCGACATTATCCTCTCCCATGACGCCTCATCGACTGGTGCGTGTCCTGTTTTAGGGAAAACTGCATTCTCGACCGTCCCCCTCAGATGGATGGGATGCCCGTTGAGGGTGATGTGGTGGCCTTCACGGCCGACCTCCCTCATTCCGAAGCTGGTGCTGTCGCTGTGGAAGCAGGTCCTGTCCCCCACTTTTGTTGACAGGGCACATTCCAGATGGTAAAGCTGAGGATTGAATTCGTCCCAGAGCCGGACCTTTTTCCCAAGAGGGATGTTCACCATGTACGGACATGAAACAGAATCGGAAGCAACCGGTACCTCGGCGGCAAAGACCTCCCCGTCCGGGGAAATGACCTTGCAGGAGGCAGTTCCCCAATAGGCCTGTCCTGTGTGGTTGGAAACATCTATCCGAACCACTGCACGGCCGGCCTCTATATCAGGATATACCTGTAAATCAGAAAGATACACAGGATCCACAGCCTCCAGGCGGAAATCCCCGAGAATTCCATTCCAATTTATCTGGGTGAATTCGGTGTGGGCATGGTCCCATTTGTGGGTTGGGTACTGGAAACGGTTGTCAACCATGATTGTCACCCTGTGTGCCCCGGAAGGAGTGACGGCCTCCGTGATGTCATGTACATGGGGCACACTTATATAATCTACACTACTGATTTCCTTTTTGTCAATCCACACGCTGCTGAGCCAGTGAGTTCTATCCATCGAAAGGATTATCCTCTTCCCTTCCCATTCCTTCGGGAAAACAATGTCCCTCTGGTACCATGCCGGAGCCATGTACTCCCTGAGCCGGGTGAGCCTGTCCACATAGGCATATTCATTTTCATAACCTATCCCATAATCGTCGGTTATGCCCGGAAGAGTTATTTCTCCCTGAAGGGCATGGCAGTAACGTGGTGAAAGTGAACCTCTTCTGAAATCCATCACATCCGTCTGGAATCTCCACAAGCCAGAGAGGTCAAAAGAAGACGGGGCCTCATATTCCTCAAAAGGAGATTCAACGGCATGGTGTGCGGCATATTTTGCAATTGCGGCCTCCCTCCAGTCCATTCCGGAAGGAATGAAGCTGTTGTCACAGACATTTTTCCCGGACAAGGCCTCAAACCAGGTGCAGGCAGCCGTGAAACGCCCGTATCTCAGGTCAAGATGGTAGCCGTCCCTGTTAAAGGTGTCTCCGAGAGTGGTTCTGCGGCCGTTCTGGATTGCTGTTCCGGAAGGAATGACAATGTCGATTTCAGGATTATCGGCAAGGGCGGAACGGCACGCGTCAACTATTGCCTCATACATTTTCTTTTGGTCCGATCCGTATTTCGGGAATTCTCCATGGGTCGAATCCTTGGAATACGACCAGGTAAGATGCCATGCAAGTTTGAAGTCCTTGTTGGCAGCATTTTCCTTCATGAACCGGATCAGATACGGAAGAAACGGATTGTAGGTCTGGTACTGTCCGCTTCTTCCGCTTGCCTGCTGAAGTGAAATGACATCCCATTTTTCATCCATGAGGCCCTGGATGAGGCTTGTTCCGGGATACTCGGTCCTGACTCCACCGACTATCTTGCGGTACTTGTATTGTCCCTCACCAGAAACTGAATTGTTGTAATGCCGCTCAAGAGGACAGCCCGGGATGTACATGTTTCCTATGATTACCTCCTGTCCCGATGCCTGGAAAAGTTCATACAGGTACTGTTCAACGGCATCCTGAGAGAAGCTGTTCCCTATTGCAAGTATTCTCAGCACACCGTCCTCCGAAGCTGGGCTCACCGGCGAGGCATACAAGGCTGTTGCAAAGAATATTAATATATTTATTATCAACAATTTAAGTTTCATGGAGGTTATCAGTTAATGATTATTCGACAGTAACATCGGTGAGTTTGAGCCAGCTGTCCCGGGTGTACTCACCTTTTGCAGCGATATAGATTCCGATTTTCTTTTCAGCACTGTGGTCATCGACTATGCCGACAGCCCAGATATATTTTCCCGGCCTGACATCAGTGAGGGAGAACTTGAAGTCATAGCTGAGAGGCTTGCCTTTATGCCAGTCGCATGGCTGTGCCTGATTGTCGTAGAACATTGACTCCGGCTTTTCCGTCTGAGGGTCCAGGAGAGCAAATGCCACCTTGTACTTTCCCTCGAACTGAGGAATGTTGGTCGGGCAATAGGCCTGTCCGAGGTTCATCCACTTGTGCTGTATTGTGACCTCAGACCCGGCCCTGACCTTTTCCGGAACAACGACCTTCTGAGGGAAAAGCCTGTAGGTACCCTCCGCAATGAATTTCTTCACAAGGTCGAAGGCATCGTTGAACCAGGAGTAAGTCTCACTGTCATAGACATTTGAATTGTAACGGAAGTCGAGGGTGTTGGCGCTGCAATATATGGCATCGTTGTATTCTCCCTGACGCACGTCACCCCAGTTGCTATAGCCATGAGGGTCCTTGAAGGCTGAGGAACCATGAGAGGATTTCACCCATCCGCCCTCTGCGACAATTGGTCTTTTGTATTTGTATTTCAGGGCAATTCCCTTTTCCCAACTGCCATAGTAATCTCCCATTCCGAAGGCTCCGGACCCGATGGACATTCCTTTTGCAACGCATTTGTCCACAAGGCTTTCCGATTTCGGATCGGCAGAACCGCCAGATTTCATAGAACCAATCAGACGATGGTAATTTATGAAAGTCGGGATGCGTGTGAATTCTTTGGTGAAAAGGGTGCTGACCCAGTCCAGAACAGCCTCACGCGGAGTTTCATCACCGGTGGAATAGATGCAGCCATGGTACTCGCCCCATTTCCCGATTCCGACTCCGTGCACAAATTCATACTGGTCGGGGTCGTTGATTTCCTGGGCAAAATCGTGAATGAACTTTTCATAGCACTTCTGAAACACCGGATCGTCAGGATATGGTGTCCATCCGGTGAATGACCCGGTCTGTGTTTCATATCCTTTTGCACCCTTTTCACGGACATAATCCGGAGTACAGTTTTCGTGTTTGTCGCGGCTGTCGATGGTGTAACCGAATCCCACGCGGAGTCCCCTCGCCTTTGCCTCCTTGATAAGCCAGCGGTAACGCTGTGCCGGGGCCGTGTTGCAGTCCTCCTGCCATGCATATACTCCTTCTTCAGGATTGAGCTGTTTCCAGTTTCCCCTGATCAGCAAGGTGTTGGAATAGGCGATAACATCCACCTTGCCTTCCGAAGAATCCATCGAAGAGTATCTTGTCCAGAAATCGGTTTCCGTATTTCCAAGTCCAGAATACAGTACCCATCCGCTGAGCGGATTCCTCAGATTCGTTGTACGGTCAGGAGTGAAAACTATTTCTTTTCCCTCCACTGTTCCATCGTTCTCATTCTGATCTGGTTTGGTGCATCCGGAAAAGCAGAGCAGCAACGCAGCAAAAAATATATATCTGTTTATTTCTTTTCTCATTTTACAGTCACTTCTTTAATTTTATACCAAAGATCATCTGTCCTGTCGCAATTTGCAGCCAGTTCAATTGAAGGCTTGTCATCCCTGCTTGTGTCCACGATGGCAACAGCCCATGTGTATTTTCCTGCAGGCACATCGGCCTTGAATGCAGTCGTGTATTCCATGGCCCTGGCATCAGTCCATCCCGAAGGTTCGCAATCCGGATCAACTACAACCCTTGCAGGTTTGTCCGATTCGTCGAGCAGGGCAATTGCAACTTTGTAGCGGTAGTTCCACTGGGGGATATTGTTCGGGAAATAGCCCCATCCCATATTGCGCCAGCGGTGAACGACCTTGCATTCCTCTCCGGAGCAGACGCTCTCAGGAAGGCGGAACTGGTCCGGATAAAGACGGTAGCCTCCTTCTGTAATAAATTGTGTCACAAGCTGGTAAGCATCCTTGAACCATGACTCGGTTTCTTCCCCGACACGAAAGTCCATCATGTTTACGCGGGCAAGCTTGCAGTCGTCATATTCTCCCTGACGCACATCCTCAGGATGTCCCTTGCGGTATCCGCGTGAATCGTTCCAATAGCTGTGCTGATTGACGATCCAGCCTCCCTCCATGACAATCGGCCTCTTGTACATCCACGACGCGGCATAGGCACGCTCCCAGTCGCGGTAATAGTCGGACATTCCGAAGGCATCCTGCCTGAGGCTGTATCCTTTGCTGACGGCAAGGTTCAGCAGTTTCTCGCTGTTCTCATTTGCCTTTCCGTCGCTTGCAGGATGGCCGATTACACGGTGATAGTTGATAAGAAGGGGCACATTCCTGAAATTCCGGGAATAGACATCGGTAATCCAGTCCATGACCTCATATTTGAGAGTCTCCGTCCTGTCGGAAATGATGTTTCCTTCTTCGTAGCAGACATTGTGGCCCTCGCCCCATTTGCCCAGACCATAAGCATCTATGAAGGCACATTTGTCGGGATCGTCGAAGTCTTTGGCCAGTTCACTTATAAGTTCTTCGTAATTCCTCTGAAATACAGGGTCCTGGGGATATGGGGTAATCCTGTCGGGATATTTTGCATTCTCAACCCAGTATTTTGCGCCCTCGTCAATGACAAACTGAGGTGTGTTCTGCCTCTGGTCACGTCCGTCCACAACTATACGGAAAGCTATGGGAAGCCCCCTCTCAAGGGCTCCGTTTATCATCTTTGCAATTTTTGTTGACGGGTCGCGCCATGCATATACCCCCCTGGAAGGATTGAAGGTGGTCCAATTGGTCCTTATATAACATGCCGAAGCATAGTCACGCACAAGAACCTCCTTTCCGAGCTCGGACACTTTGATTTTCTTGTCCCAGTATGAAGGGTCACCCGAACCGCTGCCGTACATCACCCAGCCGTTCATCGGATTGTTCAGCACCGTGTTACGGTCGAAGGAGATCCTGACTGTCTGATAGCCCTCCAGTTCGTCCTGTCCGCTGCCTGAGGCGGGCTGCTTTTCGCAACTGCACAATGAGCACAGCGCAAGAAGCGCCGTGCTCATAAAAGTAATTGGAAATATAGATTTCATGCTCTATTCCCTTGTTTCAAGCCACATTCTCATGTTTCTGAGGTCGAAGATAATGAAATTGACTTTAGGATTGCCCGGCATCTTGAAATAGTTTCCACGAAGGTATGAACCGCCCTCGATATCAATCCATTCCTTGAGAGTTACCGACTGGTCATAGTTGGAACCAGTATAAACCGGAGCGAAAACATAGGAGTTGTTGGTCGTATATTCATTTCCATTGTTGTATCCTTCAACCTTCCACTGGGAAGCGATTGCGAAGTCGGTACGGCCTCCGCCCATCACTGTGCCCTGATAGATGAGAATCTGTGGGTCGGCAAGGGAAACGGTAACCTTCATGTCCTTTCCGTATTTGTCCCAGCCGGCACTTTCGCCACGTGCCCAGATTCTGTCAACAGTTGTCACCATCTTAGGCTTGTCATCGGTGATGACCTCATCTTTGGTCTTCATGTTCGGATACCACTCCACAACAAGCGGCTGAAGATCCGTCTTTGGCGAGTAGATTGTAAGCTTGTGCATCTCCATGTTCACAACGACGCGGTATGAACCGGCCTCGGTGATTTTCCATGCAACAGGCTCCTCTTCCATCACGATATCGATGGCCTGGCCGTCATGAAGTTCGGAACTGTGGTCCTTAGGACAGATATAGTACCTGCCGCCGTCATACTCCACAGGAATAAGGAGCTCTCCGACTCTGAGGTCGCCCTTCCATGCATATTGCTGGTCGTTTTCAAGAGTCTTCTGTATCTCGGTTTCATCCACGGCAGTTCCTCCTACAGACATTTTGTCAGCATCAAAGATGATGACCTTTATAGGAGTCACATGAACGGTGACCGTCTTCACCTCAGGGATTTCATAAGTTGAACCGCCGGTCCAGGAGGCAATGACACGGAATTCGATGTCAAACTCCCTGTTGACAGGAATTTCCCATCTTTCAGAAGCCCATGTATTGATCTGGTCGAGGGTGAAGCTGATGCTGTTCTCCCCTGCCTCAAACGTGTTCTTGATCACGGTCTTGGATCCGAAGTTGTTTCCAAGAACGTCGAGTTTGGTTTCATAAGTCAGATAGTAGTCATCCGACATTTCCCTTGCATCTGTCCATGTGAAGGTAATATTGTCACTTGCCATTGATTCCTCCAAAATGGTTACCGCCTCAGCGGAAGCCGTCAATGCCATTGTCTGTGGCTGGACAGGTATATCGTTCTTTGCAGGGTCCCAGGTGCATGATGCAAGCAAGGCCGCAGCAAGCACGAATGATAGTGTTTTGTATGTTGTTTTCATTGACTTATCGGTTGTTTATTTGTTATAACCCGGGTTCTGAGGGAATTCAATGTCCCTGTTTGCATCAATGATGTCCTGAGGTATAGGCCAGAGAGCAAAGTGCTCATCAATCTGGTCAGCAATCGCAGCATTGTATTTCTTGACGCGTTCCACATATTTTCCGGTACGCACGAGGGTGAACTTGCGGCTTTCCTCGCCTACGAGCTCACGGATGCGTTCGTCGAGGAGTTCGTCCATGGTCACCTGGTCGGCACTAAGCGGAGATACGTGTGCCCTGCTGCGGACGACATTCATGGCCTCAGCTGCCTTGTCCGGCTGATTGAGTCCTATATAGGCTTCTGCGAGGTGCAGGTAAGTCTCTGCAAGACGGCATTTTGTCCTGTCCTTGTATGATCCGGAGAGAGAGAGGTTGTCGCTCTTGCCGAAGAAGAACTTGGTTATTGCAGGGAAGAGCTGGCCGGATTTCCATGTGTCGTCAGTGATCTGGCACTGTTTGCCGAGTGTAGCAGATACGAGAGGATTGTTGTAGTACCAGTTTCTCTTTATGTTGTAGTTGGAGTTGCGGATATCCCCGTCCTGGAAAATTCCGGACTCGTTCTGTCCGCTGACCTGGGTTGCATTGGTGTTCTTCGTGCCGATCCACCATTTCATTGGAGAAATCTGTGCAAGGCCGCGGCCACCGAGGCTGTCTGCAAGGGCAAATCCGTTGATATTGAAGTACTGCGGATTCCATGCACGGCGTGTCCAGTCGTCCGAATTGGTACCACCGCCCACGGTCTTGTATTCGAACTGCATTACCCAGATGCTTTCCTTGTTGCCGCTGGTGCGGTTCTGGTTGTTCTCAAGGAACATGTCGCTGAAAACATCACCTTTCTCTTTGAGATGAGTGCCGAAGCGCTCCTTGTTGAGAGAGAAGTACTTGCTGTCAATCACTGCAGTAGCAGCCTTCACTGCGCTATCATAATCTTTCTGGAAATTGTACATCTCCGCAAGGAAATGATATGCAGCCCATTTTGTAAGTTCACCCGGCTTCACGGCATCAGGATCTTCCGGAAGATTTGCAGCAGCAAACTCGAAATCGTCGATGATGTGCTGAAGAACCTCAGCCTTCGGAGTTCTGGTGAAAGAGAGCTTGAAAGGAGTTTCAATTGTTTCGACCCATGGAACGTCTCCGTAAAGATAGACAAGGGAACGGTATGCATAGGCCCTGAAGAAGCGTGCAGTCGCCTGAAATCTTACCTTGTCCGTCGGAAGGTCCCAGTTGGTGTTCTTCTCTGAATAGATGAGCATTTCGTTGGCAGATGCGATGAGGTTATATGACCAGTTCCAGTACGACTTCACGAAAAGTGTGGAAGAAGAAAGTGAAAGGTTGGCGAATGGTGTGAGTGAACCGTCCTTCGCTCCGTTCTGGTCGCAGATATCGGTTGCAATCTGGAGAGCCTCATAGGCGCAGGCTCCATTGTGCATGTATGCACCTGACTCGCCCCAGGTATTGTACTCGCTTCTGGCAATGGCGTGCAGTCCGTTGACTCCGACCTGGAAGCCCATGGTACTTGTATATGTATTCTCCGGGGAAAGTTCGCTCTTGAGTTCCTCATCCAGGTAGCTGCATCCTGCAGTCAGGGCAAGTGCGGCAACCAGAATTCCGGTATTGAATATATTGAATTTCATTTTCAATGATTATTAGAATGTTATTGTAAATCCGAGCATATATGAACGTGCAGTCGGGTAGGATGCAAACCAGGTATTGTCGTAGTTGAGCATCTGGCGCATATTGGATAGTGCACAGACATTGTTAATACTGAGACTGAGGTCAAGCCCCTTGATTCCGATTTTCGATACGGCTGTCTTCGGAAGCTTGTAGCCGAGGGTGATGTTCTTGAGCGTCACATAGTTCATTTTCTTGTAATAGCCATGTGAGAAGGTGTTGACATAACCTGGAGAAACCACGTCAGCATCAGGGGTTTCAGGAGTCCAGTACTTGACACCGTGGATGTAGTTTCCTGAACCGAATGAATATGAAGTGATGTTTGCCACGTTATCCGACATCCACATTCCGAATTTGCCGTTGAGCAGGAATGAGAAATACAGGTTCTTGTACTGGAAACGGTTGCCCATGGACATTGTGAATGAAGGGCGGGTGCTTCCGATAATCTTGCGGTCATCCGAATCGATGATTCCGTTGCCATCCACATCCTCTAGTTTTGCAGATCCTGCCACAGCACCTTTCTGGTGAGTTTGGACATTACCTTCTTCATCAACAAAGGTGAACTCATCGCCTTCCTGCCATATTCCGATCATGTTGTAGTCATAATATACTGACAGAGGCTGACCGATGAACCATTTGTTGTTGACGTCATCCTTGCCGTCTCCGCGAAGCTCGACGATCTTGTCCCTGTTCAGGAAGAAAGTGAGGTCGGTGCTCCAGGTAAAGTTTGCCTTGCGGATATTTACCGAATTGAGTGACAGCTCGATACCCTTGTTCTGAGTTGCTCCGATATTGTCCCAGATCCTGTTGTATCCGTTCATGATAGGCACCGTCCTGGTCATGAGCAGATCCTTGGTCTTTGACAGGTACATGTCAACCGAACCGCCCAGACGCCCCTGGAAGAAGAGGAAGTCGATACCGAGGTTGGCCGTGTAGGTTGTCTCCCACTTGAGGTCAGGGTTACCGATTCCGTTTGAAGGAAGGTAAGCCGAATTGACTGCCGTACTGCCGTCACCGTAGATATATTTGACTCCGTTTGTCGAGTAGAGCCTGTCGAGAGTCGTGTAGCGCGAAATTGCGTTGTTTCCGTTTGCTCCGTAGGAGAGACGGATTTTCAGCATGTCAACCTTGTCGGTATTTTCCTTGATGAAACCTTCCTCGGACATGTTCCATGCAACGGCGGCAGACGGGAAGAAACCGAACTTGTTGTTGGCTCCGAAGACTGATGCACCGTCGGCACGTCCTGTCAGAGTGATGAGGTAGCGTCCTGCATAGCCATAGTTAAGACGAAGCATGTAAGACATCATGTTCTCCTTCCAGTAGCTCGATCCGATTGTAATGCTTTTCTCAGCACCATCCATCTTATAGAAGCTTGAGTCGTCGTTCACGAAGCTCTCTCCGGCCTGCGAGTTTGAATTGTTCTTCTTCTGCTGCATGGAAAAGAGGGCTGTGGCGTCGAAATGATGCTTGCCGAAATCCCTGTCATACTTGAGGATGTTTTCCCAGGTATAGTCTGTCGTGAAGCTCGTGCTGGTTGAAGCGCGGCCATTGACCTTACGGCCGGTAACGGTGTTTCTTCCGTAATACGTACCTGTGAAGTTGTCACGATAGTTGTAACCGAACTGAGACTTGAATGTCAGTCCTTTACAGAAGGTGATGTCAATGTATCCGTTAACCAGGACATTGCGGCTGGTATTCTTCTGGTCCGCATTTACGTCCTTCATCGGGTTCGGGAAGTTCGAGTAGTCCATAGGCTCCTCATAGTACATTCCTGTCTCATCTTTGTAGATTCCATAAGGAGACTGCTTGATTGCATGCTCCAGGTTAGGAGTCACACCGCCGGTTTCCCTGTGTACGAACTGGGTGGTGAGGCCCACGTTCAGCCATCTGTTCAGTTTCTGGCTGATGCTTGAATATACAGAAATCCTGTCATAATTCGAGTTGTACACGACTCCCGGATTGTGGAGATATGAAACGGCAGACATGTACTGGGTTGACTCCGTTCCGCCTGAGAACGTGACCTGATGGTCGGTATTGAAAGTGTTGCGGAAGACATAGTCCTGCCAGTCATTGGTAATTCCCTGTGCATAATTGACCTTCTCCGAAGCGGAAATAATCTGTCCGGCCATAGGATCGAGCTGCTCACCTGTGTACATCTTGGTTCCGAGACGTCCCATATCCTGTTTGTAGCGGATGTACTCGTTCGGTCCCATCACCTGGATGCGCTGCATAGGCTGAGCCATGCTGAACTGCGCCTTGTAGGTAACCTGAAGCGAGCCCTGCTTTCCTTTTTTGGTCTGGATGAGGATGACACCGTTTGAACCGCGGGAACCATAGATGGCAACTGAAGATGCGTCCTTCAGGACAGTCATGCTTTCAACGATATCCGGGTCTATATCCGCAAGCGATCCTTCATAAGGGATGCCGTCGAGGATGATCAGAGGGCTGTTTGTTGCAGAAAGTGAGTTCTGTCCGCGGATGAGCAGTGACTGGTTTGAACCAGGAGCCTCGTTTCCTGTTGTTATGGTAAGGCCGGCAACCTGTCCGCTGACACGGTCCATGAGGTTTCCAGTCGATACCATCTTGAGGGTTTCTTCATTCACTACGGAAACGCCTCCTGTGAGGTCTTTCATTTTCTGGGAACCGTAACCTATGACAACGGCATCCTCCAGGTTGAAAGAATCCAGTCTGAGGACGGCATTTACCACTCCCCTTCCGTTGATTGAAACTGTTTCCTCCTTGTAACCAAGGCATGAGAATGTAAGGGATGCGGAAGCAGGTGCGTCAATGGTGTATGTACCATCGGCATCAGTTGTCACAGGAGTGACTTTGGCATTGTTCGAGAATACTACTATTCCCACCAGTGCCGCACCGTTTTCGTCAACCACCTTACCGGTCACTTTGGTACTCTGAGCCGATGCGACAAATCCGCCGGCAGAGAACAAGACAAGCATTGCTGAAGCTAATGCTGCTCTGAATGTCTTTATCATGATCTGTAAATTTGGATTAAAGTTAGTAATATGTTATTTGATTTGAATTGCTTCCAATTTGAGCCAACCATCTGAAAGCTTTGAAGAATCGACTGCGAGATTGATTCCGATACTGTTGTTCCGGTCCTTGTCGACAATTCCGATAGCCCAGGTATAGCGGCCTGAAGGAATGCCTTCAAGACTTGCCTTCATAGAATATGAAGACGGTGCTGCTTTGAGCCATTCTGAAGGATCAGCATCATTGTCGATGAAAATCCTGACAGGTTTTCCATCCTCACCAAGCAGGGCAAAAGCCGGTTTATAGCGGAAATGCCATTGTTTTATATTGTTCGGGCAATAGCCCCACCCAAGATTCTCCCATGTGTGGGAAAGGGTGACAGTCGCACCTGAAACTGCTGATTCAGGGATAGTTACGGCAGACGGAAAGAGGCGGTACCCACCCTTTGAAATGAATTCCCTGACAAGTTCGATGTTCTGGAACCATGATTCCGTTTCATTGCCAACCCTGAAGTCCATCATATTGACATGAGCCTCTGCAGATGCCTCAAGCTCGCCTTTGCGGACGTCCTCAGGATGTCCCTCCCTGTATTTTCCGGATGGGTCTATCCAATATCTGTGATGTGCACCGGTTATCCATCCACCTTCCATGATAATAGGAAGTTTGTAGTTCCATTTTGCAGCAAAATCCTTTTCCCACTGCTGATAATACCCTGTCATTCCGAAGGCATCGTGCCTGAGGATATATCCCTTTCTGATGCAACTTTCAAGCATTTTCTCGGAGTCAGGATCAGGTTTATCCTCCCACCCGTTGACATGCTGAACTGCAAGTACCCTATGGTAGTTGATTACCAGAGGAACATTTGTGAACTCCTTGGAATACAAGTCGGTAATCCACTCAAAAACAGGGATTTTGTTTGCCTGATCCTTGTATTTCATAGAATGTGCTTCTCCCCATTTTCCAAGTCCGTAAGCATCGATGAAATCCACTTCTTTGCCGTTGTTGAATCGCTGGGCAAGAGCATGGATGAATTTTGCATATTTCTCCTGGAATACCGGATCATCAGGATATGGGGTTTTGACCTCCCTGTCCCCAACCTTTGCCGTAAAATAATCGGCACCGGCATCGATTACATACATAGGAGTGTTCTGTCCCTGGTCGCGGCCGTCCACAACAATACGGAAGGCAAGACGCAAGCCCTTGTCAAGCACCGACTGGAGAAGACGGTTGAGTCTTGAATCAGGATCATCCCAGAAATATTTCCCCTCTTCCGGCTCCATGGATGCCCAGCTCGTCCTGATATATGCAGTACCTCCGCAATAGTCCCATACCCTGGCGGTGGCGGAACCATCCCCGACAGGCATACGGTCATATCCCTTTTCTGTCCAGAAATTTTCATCGAAATTCCTGCCGAGGTACATCACCCATCCGTTCAGAGGATTCCTGATGACTGAAACGGTGTCAGGCTGGACATTCAAGGTGACATAATCCTCCTCTCCCATTGAAATCACTGCCTTCAGAGGCCTGTCGGCAGAAGATGCACCGACACTGATTTCGAACATACCAGGCTCAATCACAAATTCATTCCTGTCAACGTCGAAGAATGAGAATGCATCCGGCCCGAGAACAACCTCAAATTTCTCTGTCTGCCCTTTGCGGATATATTTTTTCTCATAGCCCTTTAGTTCCTTTTCAGGACGCGGAACAGAGCAGGCGCAGTCGCTGACATAGACCTGGGCAGTCTCCCAGGCATCCGTTCCCGAGGTATTCTTCACCTTGAAGCTGACCTTCAGGCTGTCTGAAGAAATTTTCTCGAGCTTTATATCTGAGTATGAGAAACTTGCATAGCTGAGACCGTAGCCGAAAGGATAGCGCGGTGCCTTGCCTGTGCGGTCGTAGCCACGGTAGCCGGTAAAGATTCCCTCGCGGTATTCAACCCTCTTGTAAGGCTGTCCCTGAGTGCGCACAGGGGTATTGTCATAGTATGAATCATGGACAGGGTTGTCTTCCCATTTGTTTTCCATTGAGATTGGAAGCTTGCCGCTCGGGCTTATTTTTCCTGCAAGAATCTCTGCCACGGCCTGTCCTCCTTCCTGTCCTGAATACCAGGCCAGCAGGATTGCCTCAACATCCTCGCTCCAGTTGTTGAAATCCACGGCGCCACCTGCATTCAGCACCACGCTCACGTGATTGTGACGTGATGTAATGAGATTTATAAGGTCCAGCTGAGCCTTCGGAAGAGCAAACGGACGGTCAAAGCCCTCGCCTTCTACGTTGCTGTTGAAACCGGCACAAAATACGACTCTGTCAGCCTTTGCAAGAGCGTTGTCAAGGGCTTTCTCGTCGAAGAATCCCATTTTGCAGACGGCAACGGCACTTGAGATATTGTCATAGAACTCGAATCTGAGCCTGTAGGTCTTCCCGGCTTCGACACTGTGGAATACTGTCCTTGAGGAGATTGCGTGATTACCCCAGTCTCCCCCTGCGAGTTTGTCGTCAATGAAGAGGCGGTAGCCGTCGTCTCCCGACATATTGAACCTTACGATTCCGTCAGAAGACGGAGTGAAAAGGCCCTCCCAGCGGCATGAGAACGCATCGTTGGCGATGGACTTGTCAGGTGAGCCGTATTGCCAGTCAAAATCGATATTCCGGTCTGTACGGGTAAGGGCCGGAGTCCCTTCAAATTTCTTATTATTGAAAAAAGTTGCATCAAAGCCCTGAACAGAAGGGTTGGAAGGGGTTCTCACAAGGTTTGAACAGTCAGGATAAAGTTCTGAATCCGAGAGAATTGTAACACGTTTGCTCCCGCACTCTGAAAGCAGTCCCTGAGCAACGGTGGTAGTATGGCGCGGAGTTACAAAACCGCTTCCGCCACCCGTAGTGACCTCTGTGGCATTCGGTCCCAGGACAAGAATCCTGTCGCGTTTTCCGTAAGGCAGCTCGGCATTCCTGTTCTCGAGCATCACGACTCCTTCACGGGCAATGTCAAGAGCAACTGCATTGCTCTTCGGATTGTCCATAGGAATGGTTTCATCCTTGATGTTCTTGTCAAGAAGACCGAAACGGTTGAGGGTGCTGAGGATATTGTACACCTTTGTGTCGATGTCCTCCTCTTTCACCACCCCCGATTCTATCAGAGGAATGAGCCTTTCAGCCGTGAAATACACTCCTTTCGGACATTCGAGGTCAAGCCCTCCGTTGGCTGCACCTGAGGAAGAATAGACAGATGTCCAGTCGGACATCAGGATGCCGTCGAAGCCCCACATTTCCCTGAGGACCTCTTTGTTCATCCATGCATTTTCTGAAGCATGGACTCCGTTGACAGGGTTGTAGCTGTCCATGACCGCACCCACGTGGGCTTCCCGGACAGCCTTCTTGAATGCAGGGAAATAAATTTCGTGCAATGTACGGACGTCAACGTCAGAGGATGCGTGGTGGCGGCTCCATTCCTGGTTGTTGGCAGCGAAATGTTTCACCGTGGCAATCACGCCCTCATCCTGCACACCTATAATGTAATGTTTGGCAACCTCAGAAGCCAGATAAGGGTCTTCTCCGAAATATTCGAAATTTCGGCCGCACATCGGACTGCGGTACATGTTTACTCCCGGTCCGAGCAGAATTGCCACTCCTCTGGCCTTGGCATCGGATGCGAGGGCGTGGCCGAGTTGCTCTGCAAGCTCCCTGTTCCACGTCGATGCCGACATTATGCCGCACGGGTAAAGTGTGCTGATTGTGTTGTTACGGATTCCCTGAGGGCCATCGGCCATGCGGATTTCAGGGATAGAGAGCCGTGGAACCGCTCCGATGATGAACGACCGGGCTGCTCCGATGTAGTTGCACTTTTCTTCCAGAGTCATTCTGGAAACCAGCTCTCGTGCCCTGGCATCTTCATTGTGCTGAGCCAGGGCTGATACTGAAGGAGCAATGCACAATGCTGCTCCCAATAGGAAAGATAAGATAGATTTCATCCCTCTGTGGTTAGTTGGTTTCGTTTTCGGGGCAACTCCCCGAATTTGTCATGCAAAATTAGAGGGAATGGAAACCAATCATGTCCTATTTTATCCGATAAAGGTTAGATTTTGTACGTTTTCGCACATAAGTATGATTTTAAACCTATCTGAGGAAGTGTCTTTTGTACTTTACAACCGACTCCAGGAAATAGTAATCGGCATAGGTCAGAGGGACATCAATTTCACTCATGCCAGGGATATTGCCGACACAGTGCTTGATCAGATAACCACCCTGCTCGTCAACCTGGGAGAAGTACATTGGTGAAGCAAGTGTACGGATTATCCTCTCTGCAGCACTCTTGCACTGCTCCGACAATTCTTTGTCAGATGTCAGGCAGGAAAGAGTAATGAAACCTGATGCCATGATTGCACCGGCAGAAGCATCTCTCTGGATTTTCTCGCCCTCGCGCCAAGGGTATTTCTGAGGATGGCCGGGTGCGTCTGAAGGGAATGCTTCAGGAGTTCCGGGAGCATTGAAATCCCAGTATGGGATGCCGTCTTCAGGAAGTCTCGGCAGTATGAATCGGGCAACTTTTTCTGCATGGGCAAGATAGCGGGCTTCACCTGTTCTTTCGAACATCATCGCATAGCCATAAAGCCCCCAGGCCTGCCCCCTGGACCATGCAGATTCATGTGCAAAGCCCTGACAAGTCTGTTTATGGTCGATTCTTCCGGTTGAAGGAACATAATCGACAAGGTGATATGAGGATCCGTCCGGTCTGAAATGATTCTCCATTGTTACGTCTGCATGGCGGCAGGCAATGGCCCTGAGCGAATCGCAGTCAAAAAGTTCAGAACAATTCAGGAGATGTTCAAGATTCATCATGTTGTCAATGATGACAGGATAGTTGAACCAAGCGTGATCCCAGCTTCTGATGCAGCCGACAACAGGAGAAAAGCGTCTTGCCAGTTTCGCGGCTGAAGCCTCCATCATGGGAAGGTATTCCGTATTGCCGGTCAGACGATAAGCATTGCCATAGCTGCAATTTACCTGAAAGCCGATATCATGGTCAGTATAGACATCCATCAGCCGGCTCATTTTTGCGGTGTTCTTTTCTGCCAGCATCCTGATTTCTTCATCAGACGTATATTCATACAGGTACCATAAGCTCCCAGGAAAAAAACCGCTGCACCACCACTCCAAAGAAGAGTTGACATATTGGCCATCATCATAAGTACGTGGATATTCATCGGAATGCAAATGACCGTCAAGAATCGAAAACTGAATCTTGGCCGTGTGCATTACTCTGTCGGAAAGCTCCTTCATGCTTTCCTGACCGGCAGAACAGCAGGACATAATTGCCATTGCCGCCAAAGTACAGATTACAGCTCCTGCCGGATGCCGCATCAGAACATTTGTTTTCATCATTTTAAGAATTATGTGGTTTTCAATAATGCAAATATGGACAATCACATCCTTATCGTCTTCCTATATCATCCGAAAATGGTTTCATTTTGTACAGAACCGGCTTCAACGGCATCGAATTCCTTTGATACGGCAAATGTGCATTATCAACGGCATGTTGGGAATAGCAAAAATAGAGACACCCACGAAAGTGTAAAGTTAGCCTTAAATTTGCATAATCAACGGAAAATCTTAATTTTGCAGGAGATATGAGAATGATTGACGCTATGGATGCTAATGTAATTCAAAAAGTAAGAGAATATCTGAGCACTCAGCCTGTATTGAAGGCATGGGTATTCGGATCGTTCTCCCGTGGCGAACAGACTCCTACGAGTGATGTAGATATCATTGTTGTTTTCGATGAAAAAGCGGAAGTTTCACTGATCGGATATATTCGTATTCAGTATGAATTGGAAAATATATTCGGCAGAAAGGTGGACTTGGTGGAAGAGGGCTCCCTTTTGCCATTTGCTGTAGAAAGTGCCAACAGAGATAGAAAACTGATCTATGAAAGGGCGAGTTAATGACAAGGCTCATCTGGAGCTAATTCTCAAATCCATCGGTAACATCTTCGAGTTCACTGCAAACTATGATTCATATCAGCAGTTCGAAAACGATAAACTCTGTTGCCATGCAGTAGCGTATAATGTGCAGCGTATCGGTGAATCAGTTTATAAGATGTCTCAGGACTCCAAAAGCCCACCTGTCATTTCGACCAAGCGAAGCGCGCAGAGAAATCTCCTCCAAATCATCCTATAAATGGCACAAAACAAAAATTAATTATTCATTTATAAAAATCATTACCTTTGCAGGTCGTTTCCCGAATTGTTAAATAATATATATGGCAGTAGGAGGAGAAATTGACAGCAGGTATTCTTATGGCAGAATT
>JBJEBN010000121.1:0-5562 GCA_051870095.1 Candidatus Cryptobacteroides sp.
CTAAATCACGAAAAAGCCCTTTGAAAATCAATGGGTTGGAGAAGTGAACGCTTACACTCAAGGGTAAGTGCAAGGGCACTGCGCGAGATTTACCTCAAAGGATTCGAAATCGCAGTCAAAGAATCAGGTCCATGGACTGTAATGTCTTCTTACAACAAGCTCAACGGTGAATACACTCAGCAGTGTTATGACCTGCTCACCACAGTTCTGCGCGACGAGTGGGGTTTCAAAGGCATTGTGATGACAGACTGGGGCAATAAACAAGGTACAGTGAAGGCTGTAAAAGCCGGAAACGACCTCATGGAACCGGGAATGGAAAATGAAATAAAGAGAATTATTGAAGGAGTGAAGTCTGGCGAAATTTCTGAGGCAGAACTTGACCGGAACGTTCGCAACATGCTCGTTTACATCGTAAGGACTCCTCGTTTCCAGGGATACAAATTCTCTAACAAGCCGGCTCTTGAAAAACATGCTGAACTCGTACGCAAGGCCGCTGTTGAAGGAATGGTTCTTCTGAAGAACGATTGCAACACACTTCCGATGGCAGGCGTGAAGAACGTAGCTCTCTATGGTACAGATTCTTATGATTTCATCGCTGGTGGCACCGGTTCAGGTAACGTTAACAAGCCATATATCCGCAATGTTGCCGAAGGTCTTGAAGTCAATGGATTCTCAGTAAACCCGACCATCAAAGAATGGTATCAGGAATATATCAAATACACAAAGATCAGCCTCAGGAACCAAAGCAGCAACTCCACGGGTATTCTTTTGGGTGACCCTGTCATCCCTGAGATGCAGGTTGGCCGCAAGTTCATTGAAAGAATGGAAAAAGCTACTGACATTGCTATCTTCACCCTTTCAAGAAATGCAGGTGAAAGCGATGACCGAAAAGCCCTTGACGGCGACTGGACTCTCACTGGAGAAGAGCGTGAAATGATGCAGAATCTTGCTGATGTTTACCATGCTGCCGGCAAGAAATTCGTCGTAGTGCTGAATATAGGCGGTGTCATTGAAACAGCCTCCTGGAAACATATTCCTGACGCGATTCTCCTTGCATGGACACCTGGTCAGGAAGGCGGTTACTCAGTTGCCGACATCCTCTGTGGCAAATCAAACCCTTCAGGAAAACTCCCAATGACATTCCCTATAAATTATCTTGACATCCCATCTTCCGCCAATTTCCCTTACACCTACGAAGGCAACAAGTCATTCAATCCGTTTGAATCAATGTTCGGTGGCCATAAGAAGGAAGTCAAAGATGTTGACTATACAGAATACAATGAGGGTATTTATGTAGGTTACAGATATTTCCAGACTGCCGGCAAGGAAGTTTCCTATCCTTTCGGCTACGGTCTTTCTTACACTGAATTTGCATACAGCAAGCCAATTGTCAAGGCAACCGCTGAAGGATTTACAGCTACCATCACCATTACCAACACCGGTAAGGTATGCGGCAAGGAAAGTGTTCAGCTGTATGTAGCTGCTCCTGAAGGAGGTCTTGAGAAACCGGCATTCGAACTCAAAGGCTTTGCAAAAACCAAAGAACTCCAGCCGGGTGAAAGCCAGACTCTTGTTATCAATGTATGCAAATATGGTCTTGCTTCTTACAATGAGGCTACTTCTTCATGGGAGACTGCAGCTGGCACATATAAAGTGATGTTCGGTGCAAACGCAACTGATATCCGTGCTACATCTCAGTACAAACTCAACAAAGCCGAATCTTGGAAGACCAACGATGTCCTCCATCCGGCTCAGCCTCTTAACGAGCTCAGCCTCAGATAATTTCCTTAACAAAATAAAAATCAATTAGATAATTTGCTTCGCTCAGTTGAGATGACCAAAAGAGGGTGACTAAAAAGTCCAAAACGGCTTAGTGGTCACCCTCTCTTTAATTTTAAAAAAACAATTCAATTCCTACTTGAAAAGAAGCTGAGCAAAGATGTTCAGGTACTGTCTCCAGTTGTACCATACATGCCCTCCTTCATTTACGAAATATGTGTGCTCAAGGCCACCTTCTGTAAGAGTTGCGTCAAGTTTATTGCTGCCTTCAAAGAGGAAGTCTGCCTTTCCACAGCCAATCCAGTATAGTTTTACACCTGCTTTCTTGAGGGCTTTTACCTGATCGATAGTCATTCCGCCTGTTGCTGAAAGAGGGCAGATATAATCGAACAGTTCAGGATAGAGTGAAGAAGCAGAGATGGTATGTCCGCCACCCATTGAAAGACCTGCGATAGCACGTGACTCAGGTTTTGCATTTACTCTGAAGTTCTTCTCGATGAAAGGAACAATCTCCTCGCAAAGGCTCTTTACATATAGATTTGCAAAGGCAGGGTCGCGCCAGTTGATATCCTTTTCCGGGAGGTTGAGAGTGCATGCTGCCTGCTGGCCGGGATTTCCGTTTGGCATGACAACGATCATAGGTTTAGCAAGACCCTTCTCGATGAGATTGTCAAGAATCTGTGCAGCGCGTCCCATTGAAGTCCATGCTTCCTCGTCTCCGCCACCTCCGTGAAGCAGGTAAAGGACAGGATATTTGGCTTTCTTGTCTGACTCATATCCGTATGGAGTGTAAACGGTTAGTCTGCGGTTGAGTCCGAGGATGTTGCTGTCATACCACATGTGGGTAACAGTACCTCTCTGATTAGCCTCTTTGTAGTTCTCTGAACGCTCTCCATCGATAAGGAGCATGCTCAGGTAACGGGTTCCGTCACGCTGCATGAGAATGTTGTTAGGGTCGTTTACAGCTGTTCCGTCAACGATGAAATTATAGGTGTAGATTTCTGGCTTCGGTGCTGCAATTTTCACCGACCAAACATTTCCCTCTCCCCTTTTAAGGTCGATTTTGTCGAAATAACCAGGCATCCATGAACCATAGAGGCTCACCTGAGTAGCATAATCTGCTTTCAAACGGAAAGTGACACTGTCATTCTTCACTTCAGGTGAAATAATTGGTTTGCGTCCGAACATAAAGTTTGTGAGCTCCTGTGCATTGAGCGAAGCTGCAGCGATTGTAGCAGCAGCAAGGATAGTAAAAATTTTTTTCATGTTATAAGATTTAGTGTATGGTCAGTATGTAATATTGATTTCGAATACAAATTTATACATGATAATAGTATTTCACTTTCCAATTTTACCTAAAATGTTGTTCAGTTGTTAAATTTGGACATTATTCTCTATAACATTTATCCTTGACCGCACGCAGGGCTGTCTTGAAGTCGACACTATGTATGCCTTGATTGCAGAAGAATCAAGCTGAATATCCGGCATGATGTATTTTGCAAGCTCACAAAACGCCATGACGGTAGAATCCACATCCTGAGTCTTGTGCCAATGATATAGATATGAATTTCTCACGAATTATTTAGCCCATTCATTCAATACATATATTCTTTTGGCAATTCGGATCACTTTTGTAACTTTACCACCCCAAATAGTGGTAAGTATACCACATAATTTGGTAGTACGAAAATTATGGAAGAGAAGAAATTGCAGGCTGTATTGGATGAGTGGCAGGGATTGCTTCCTTTGTCGGAGGTGGATCGTTCACGTTTGAGGAGGCGGTTTACTGTGGATTTTAACTACAATAGTAACCATCTTGAGGGAAATACTTTGACGTATGGTCAGACGGAGATTCTGCTTCTTTTCGGTAAGGTGATCGGAGAGGCGGAGTTGAAGGATGTGCAGGATATGACTGCGAGTAATGTGGCGTTGAAGATGATGGAGGAGGAGTCTGGGGTGAGGGATATTCCGCTGACCCAGAATTTTATCAGGACTTTGCATCGTACTTTGCTGCGTGAGGATTATACTGTGTATCGCAGTCTTCCGGGAGGTGTGCAGACGAGTTATGTGGTTCACGCGGGTCAGTATAAGACTCGTCCGAACAGTGTGATTACACGTTATGGGGGTCGTTTTGAGTATGCTTCTCCGGAGGAGACTCCTGCGCTTATGGCGGGTCTTGTGGATTGGTACAATCAGGCTGAGCAGGAGGGTGTGCTTACGCCTGCAGAGCTTGCGATAATGTTCCATTACAGGTATATACGCATTCACCCGTTCGAGGATGGCAACGGGCGTATTGCGCGTATGATGGTGAATTATATTCTTGCTCGTCACGGTTATCCGATGGTTGTGGTTCGCAGCAGATCGAAGAAGGAGTATCTGGAGGCGTTGCATCGTGCTGATCTTGTGGTGGGTGCGGCTCCTGCAGATGGTGCAAATGCTTCATTAAAGAATATCAGACCATTCCATAAATATATGAACAGTCTGATAACAGAAGAAATCAAGAATGATATCCTGTTTGTGACTGAGAGAGACAGTAAGGTGTGGTGGTATGACGGTCAGAGGATAGTTTTCCGCACAGAGACATACAATAAGATTTTGCGTGCGCTTCAGGCGGAGAATCGCGCTACGCTTGCATATCTACAGAAGGAGGTCGGGGTCAATCGCTCGGCCTTGCAGAAGATGTTGGCGAATCTGAAAGAGAAGGGATATGTGGAGAGAGATGAGAAGGGGGGCTGGCGCGTATTCATAACCCCGTCGTTGTGATTATAAAGAAATGGCAATAAAGCAAACGGAATGAACAGACATATATACAGATTAGTTGCTTCAAAACAGAAAAGGAGGTCAAATGGCCTCCCCTTTTGTTATTTGGCTTCAACTCAACAGCTTTGACTCTCCGCGTTAAATTCCGATTTATGTGTGTATTAATTGTTTCGCACTAACCTTCCATCTGACCCTCCAGATCCCGTCGGCAAAGTCGTGGCTGATGATGCGGAACTCCCCTATCTCCGAGGTGTTGGCCACGTGAGCACCTATGCAGGCACAGTCATCGTAGTCCCCTACCCTAACGATACGCAGAGTCTCCGATGCATCCTCCGGCAGTTTACTCAGGTCCACTATCGATGCGGCCTGTTCCCGGCTCATGAACTCTATCGTCACCGGCAAGGCGGCAGCGATGACCTCATTGACCTTGTCCTCGATAGCCTTGACCTGCTCATCAGTCGGGCATTCAGGAAGAATGTAGTCGCACTTGCTCTTCTTCCTCTCGATGTGGGCGTTACGGCTGCGCGGGCAACCGAACATATTGACCATTGTCCTGTTCAGGATATGCTCCGCCGTGTGAGCTGGCTCGTATTCAGACTTGTTGTGGCTGTTGAGTATCGGTTCTTCCATATTTCTTATCTTACTTTGATCCATACATCTCCGTTCCCGTCGGTCCGGATTTCATCAGGATATATTCCGTAGTATTCCTTCGAGTCGTCATCATAGAAATAGATTCCGGTCTCTTTTGAACAGTGGGAGAGATCCTCTACTATCATACCCACAGGATAATCATCCAGCTCCATTATCTCGTTTGACTCAAGACATATGCTGCCTTGAGCATCCTCATAGATGGAATTGACTGTGAAGTTAATTGTCCCGCTCTCAAAATGGAGAATGGCCTCGGGAGCGTATTTGCCAAGAACTTCAATAAAACGACCAACAGTGATTATCCTCAGGCCTTCGGAATTGCGGTCCTTTGTGCCTCCGTCTTTGATATTGAAGAGGGTACTCTCCCCTTCCCTG
>JBJEBN010000122.1:0-11403 GCA_051870095.1 Candidatus Cryptobacteroides sp.
ATTGTATGTTCAAACCTAATTGGATTTCCGCACAATTCACATTCTCCAGAAACATCTTCTAAATCTTGACTATATTGGTATTCCCATCCGGAGCGAGGCATAATTTTCCCGTGTAATTCAGCATGACATCCCTTGCATAGAGTTACTAAATCAGCATCATCATATTCCCAGGCTTTATTGCCTTTTATATATCGAAGATGATGTACTTGTAAATGTGCAGTGTCTCCTTTTATGCCGCATTTCTGACAAGTATAATCATCACGTTTAAGAATGCGTTCTTTACATTCCTTCCATTGATTCTTGTGATAATCACTGATATTGAAACCGTTATGCTTCATAAATACAACTTAAGTTATTATGATTCCCTTATACTGGTAAAATCAAAATCTATATAACATTGTGATATTGCTTGCGGGTAGTATTGGATACAAATATAGTGATTGCCTGTGCTAAACTGATGCACAATGTTCAAAAAGAATGAATAATTATTCGTACATCCTTGCCGCCTCCAGCAGCTGCTGCCTTATCTCCTCTGCCAACCATTGCGGCTGCAGGACTCGGATGTTCGGGCCTCTGGAGAGCAGCGGTGTGTAGAAGTCGGAGGATATGCGCAGGAGATATTCAAAGTCGGTCCAGTCTTCTCCTGATGCGATTTCTTTCTGGCTGTGATGGAACGGAAGGTCGCGGAGATAGAATGCTTCCCGGCCGTATGCTCTGATGACTACGCGCTCTATATCTACATCCTGATTCCGGACTACGCCGTAGCAGTCGCTGAACCAGCTTTGGGCATCGAAGTCTTGGTCCATCTTGAATGATTCTTCCGTGAGTTGGATGTCAAGGATTCTGTCAAATGAAAGGGCGAAGAGAGAATCCCTTGTAATGTGCCTGACGAGGGCGTACCAGCGGCGTTGGAAGAGTTTGATGCAGTAGGGCTCAACTGTGCGGACGGATGGCTCAGCGTGGCCGTATTTGCGATATGTGACGGTAATGCGGCGTGAGGATTTCATTGCCTCTATGAAGAGCTGGAGATTGTCGCCGGTTGATGGGATGGATTCGAGAAGGATGCGGTCGTGGACACTGCGGCTGTCCCCGAGAATGTTGCTGACTGTGATGGTGCTGAGCATCCAGTTCTGTATGCTGTCTTCCTGCAGGACTTCCTCATTGGCTATGTAGTAGGAGAAACTGTCCCTCGTGTCACATTCGATGTCGATGCCGAAGATGTCCTGTATTGCCGCTTTGTGTCTGATGAATGTTGTGCGGGCGATTTCTATTCCTCCGGAGAGTTCGGTGCGCAGCCACCGGCGGTTGATTTCTTCCAGCGTTATCTTTCCTGCACGGCTGATGGTTCCAACCAGCCATATATACTGCTTGAACAATTCGTATGATTTCATCTGTATGTCTGATTTCTTGCCGAGGTGCAAAGATACCAAATAAGTGTGTATCAAGAGGAATTGGCTCTGTAATTGCAGTATAGATTTGATATTTGTGGAATGGATTCTGCAATAGTATCAGTTTTTTGTTATTTTTGCATAAGGTTTCGTATGAGACCTGCTTACATAGATTGTTTAGGATATTCCTAGATGCTGTAGCTTACCAAATCTCGCCAGGATTTAGTCAAAGTTTTCTTAACTGCATTGCATCTGGGGGTTCATCGCATACGGCTTGTATGACCGATGATCCCCAATGCTGTTAAGAAGCTTCTGGCGAGGCTTGGTAGGCGCATTGAGGGGAGGTCTTACAAGCCTTTTTTTATTGAGGAGATGACTGATTTTGACAATAAACTTGCCGAGCTGTTTCTGGCCGGTCCTGATTCGGATTTCATTGCGTTCTGCGATGGTGTCCTGAAGAAGTATCCTGTGGCCGTAAATCTCGTTGATGTGGCCGCACGGTATGTGGATTGCCTCGATGATGCTCTAGTCGTTTTCTCCGGTTTCAAGGCTGATGAACTTGGTGACTCTGCTGCTGATGTGATTGAGCTGAAGCAGTATGAGCTTGGCTCCGGATTGTGGTTTGCTCTCGAACCTGATGAGGAGCGTGTGTCTGATCTGATTGCCCGGAAGTGCTATGATGCGATCATCAGGGTCGGTGCTGACGAATTGAACACTGACCGGCTGACGCTGTGCTTCGGGCTGTATTGCTATTCTGCCGCTTTCTGCATCCCGTCATTTGACGCGAAGTCTTTCCGCCGGCTGTTCGTGCTTGCCTGGTTCAAGTATTTCTCTACTGTTCTCACTCTGGAGAACAATGCGGTTCCTTCAGGTAATGGGCTCATTTCGTGAGGTATTCGATGATGCCTTCCACGTGCAGGTCCGTGATTGCTCTGCGGCCTTCGCGTGATTCGAGTATGGCCAGGTCTTCTTGGTTGGTGTAGAATCCGTTTTCTGTGAGTACTGCAGGACAGGCCGTGTGCCTGAGGATGTAGAAGTTTTCTTCGTAGTCGGAGTCTCCGTCAGATCTGTCGGCCCGCATCTTCATTTGGGGCAGGTTCTTGATGGCTGTCTTGGCCAGCTGTTCTGCGAGTTCATCAGCCTTTGTTTGTCCTTTGGTGGTATAGACGCTCCAGCCGGAAGGAGAAGTCCAGTCTTTGCCGTTTCCGAAGGCGTTGGCGTGGATTGAGATGAGGATGACATTGTCCTTGCCTTCGCGTGATACGATTGCGTTTGCACGGCTGCATCGTTCCGCCAGAGGAATGTCATCGTCTTCCGGGACGAGGAGTTCTGCATCATAGCCCCGGTCTGTGAGGTCAGCGACTATTTGTCTTGCGATTGTGCGGTTGAAGAGGTATTCGAGGAATCGTCCGTCCGGACTGCGTTTGCCCGGTGTGGTCTGACCGTGGCCGTTGTCAATAAGAATTTTCATCGGTAAGCTGGTTTGTTGGTTGAATGTTCAGCTCACCGGTTCCGATGACAAAGATAGTCAAAGATTGATTGATGGAGAAATTTGAGTATCTTTGCGACAAATGTTGCTGCCGTAAGGCAACTTCGTTTTGAATACCACCTGGCTCCGAGGCTCGAAAAAGTCTCGGAGCCTTTTTAATTTGTAGCAAGGTTGTAGCAAGGTCTAGAATAGCAAAACCCCTCTCAGCTATGCTGAAAGGGGTTTCTTGAGGTGCCTAGCGGAATCGAACCGCTGTAGCAGGTTTTGCAGACCTGTGCCTAACCGCTCGGCCAAAGCACCGTTTTATATTGGGATTGCAAAGGTAGTCATTTTTTGTCAATCTGCAAATTTATTTTCATCAGATGGGTAAATATGGGGCAGTCCCATGTAAAATCAAGCGTGGAAGATGTTTTGCAAGCATCTTCCACGCGGACCAAATAACCATCCCCGATGACGGGATAGAAGAATCTGTCAGATCAGATTCATTTTTCAATTATGCTTATCGCGAAGCCTCCGCCGGGGGCGAGGTACATCTGAAGGTTGTCGGAAGATGTTACTTCCTGTTTGCTGATGCAGTATGCCTGAGGGTTGTTCCTGTAGTGGGCATCAGGGGCGTCGGCGTATATGGTGGCTTCATATCTCTTACCCTCTTCGAGGAAGGACAGAGGTACGTCGAGGGTGCGGGCATTATCGTCCGTTACACCTCCTACGAACCATTTCCCGGTCTTTTTGCCCTGCCTTGCTGTCACTATGTAGTCGCCCGGTTCGGCGAGAAGATATTCTGACTTGTGCCAGTCAACCTCCACGTCTTTTATGAACTGGAACGCGTCAGGGAAGGCCTCGTAATGTTCAGGATAGTCGGCAGCCATCTGGAGAGGGGAGTACATCGTCACATAAAGTGCAAGCTGGTTGGCGAGGGTGGCGTTGACCCATGAGGTGTTCCTGCCTTCAGTCGCCGAGGCGAGGTCCATGAAGAAGATGCCCGGAGTAAAGTCCATAGGACCTCCGTTCAGGCGTGTGAAAGGAAGGACCGTAACATGTGAAGGGACGGTTCCGCCGAATGCCTGATATTCCGTTCCCCTTGCGGATTCGTTGCCTATGAGGTTGGGGTAAGTGCGGCAGAGGCCGGTAGGGCGTACTGCTTCGTGTGCATTGACCATGATATGGTGCTCCGCGGCTTTGGTCACTGCATACAGATAGTGGTTCACGAGCCACTGGCTGTAATGATGCTCTCCGAAAGGAAGGATGTCACCGACATATCCGCTCTTGACCGCATCATATCCATATTTATTCATCAGGCTGTAGGCCTGTTCCATGTGACGCTCGTAGTTGCGGACCGAAGATGAGGTCTCGTGGTGCATCATGAGCCTGACACCTTTGGAGTGGGCGTAATCGTTAAGGGCCTTGATGTCGAAGTCAGGATATGGGGTTACGAAATCGAAGACATAATCCTTGTTGCAGTTTGCCCAGTCTTCCCATCCTTCATTCCATCCCTCGACGAGAACCTGGTCGAAACCGTGTTCAGCTGCAAAGTCGATGTACCTGCGGACGTTCTCATTGTTAGCCGAATGCCGGCCGTTCGGCTTGCATTTGCTGTAGTCGGTGACTCCGAGGACGACTGAAGAGCAGTCATCGGTGTATGACCAGCTGCCTTTGCCGGATATCATTTCCCACCATACTCCCACATACTTGACAGGATGGATCCACGACACGTCCTCATATGCACACGGGTCGTTGAGATTCAGGACAAGACGTGATGCAAGCTGTTCCGTCGCACTTGAGGCTACCTGGACCGTCCTCCATGGAGTCTTGCACGGGGTCTGCATGCGTCCTTTCCATCCCTGGGCATCCGGGGTGAGGAAAGATGTGAATGTGAATGTCTCAGGGTCGAGCAGAAGGTGCATGCAAGGATAATTGACCAATGCGGCCTCGTGAATGTTTATGTAAAGGCCGTCGTCAGTCCTCATCTGGAGGGATGTCTGCACTCCGTTCACGGAAAAGAGCGTCTGGGAGTCATTGGCACCTACCGCATCCTTGAAATTGGAGGCAATCTCCGACAGACGGCACTGGGTATAGTTGTACTCCTGTGTGTCGAAGTCTCCCGGAACCCACCATGCGGTGTGGTCTCCGGTCAAGGCAAACTGAGTCATCTCTTCCTTGATTACAAAGTAGTTGAGATTGTCCTGTGCAGGGAATTCGTACCTGAATCCGAGGCCGTCGTCAAAGAGCCTGAACCTGATGGCGAGCTTCCTTGAGGTGGAAGCCTGGACGAGATTTACAAGGAGTTCGTTGTAATTGTTCCTGATGGCGTCTTCCTCGCCCCATACGGGGTGCCAGATTTCGTCGAATGAGGATGTCTCGATGCTTTCGACGCTGAATCCGTCGTGGAAGGAATTGCATGGCTCCCTGTCAGTCTTTCCGACAGTTCCGTCTGTATTGTATTCGAGCTTCTGGGCCTTGAGCACACCGCGCAGTTCGAATCCCATAGATGAAGGCAATATTACTGCTTCTCCACCCCTTTCGAGCGTATACATCGGTGTCCCGTCCTCTGCGAGAAGGAAAGTCATTTCCATATTCCCGTCAGGGGATTCAATCGAATGTATATCGCTGACCGACAATTCATTCTTGTCGCCTGCACACCCTACGAGCAGGGTGGCGGCGCATATGCATATATATGAAATCTTGTTCATTTTCTATCAATATAATAATATTTTATGCGGCTTTCCATCGTCAGAAATCCTGACAGTATATATACCGTTTTTCCTGTCAAGGTCCGGTTTCTTTGCCGGGGCTCCGTCAACCGTCGCCTTGCGGAAAGCCTTGTCCGAATAAATCTTCATGATGAAGTCGCGTGTCCCCGGAATTTCATATCCATGTCCTTCCCTTTCACCGATTGTGATCTCAAGACCCGTTTCTGTGCCCGTGCAGACGATGGGAGTGCGCAGATATTCTCCGCGCAGATATCCCAGACTTTCACCGTCGTCCTCGTAGAGGCTGAAGGAGGCCGAGGCTCCAGTTTCGGCAGGGAAGATTTCGAATGTCACGGGATATGACTCCGCCTGTCTAGTGTATTGCAGCACAGGCATGCGGGGAACTATGCTTCCTTTTCTGACGAACATCGGGATGACAT
Source organism: Candidatus Cryptobacteroides sp. (assembly GCA_051870095.1). Taxonomy (GTDB): domain Bacteria; phylum Bacteroidota; class Bacteroidia; order Bacteroidales; family UBA932; genus Cryptobacteroides. The sequence goes on from JBJEBN010000122.1 coordinate 6,008, forward strand.
TCAGAGGAGCGTCTGTACTGATCCACTGTTCACCGTCATGGACAGTTTTCTTATCGTTGAAGTCAATCCATTGTCCTTCAGGAAGATATACATTTCTTTTGCGTGCATTCTTCTTTACGACGGGAGCGACTAAAAGTTCTTCACCGAACATGAACTGGTTGTCTGTCGTATAAGTCTGGCTGTCGTAAGGGAATTCGATGAACATGGCCCTCATAAGAGGAAGGCCCGTGTCGTGTGCTGCTCTGGCATAGGTGTATATGTATGGCAGAAGGCTGTATTTCAATGATATGGCTTCCTTTACACATTTCTCTGCATCATCCCCGAACAGCCACGGCTCGACGGCATTGTCACCTTCATGATGGATCCTGCTCAGGGGATTGAACGCACCCATCTGCACCCATCTGACATAGAGTTCAGCCATTGCCGGATAATCATATATATCCCCGCAATATCCTGATATGTCGGTTGTTGTGAACGGAATCAGTCCGAGCCCTGCGGAAAGCAGTACAGGAATCTGGTTCTCCATCTGGGCCCATCCCTTTGTCACATCATCTGCACATCCGCTGTCTCCGGTCCACCCGAAGGTGTATTTCTGAAGCCCGGCATAGGCGGCCCTTGTCATCTGGAACACCCTGCGGTCAGGATTGCGTTTCTCGAACTGTTCCTTTACCACCTTGTCCCATGTCAGGCCATAAACATTGTGGATTTCATCATGCATTCCGAGGTTGTGCTGCATGAAAAGCCTTTCTGTGGACTCTTCATTGCTCCATGCAGGCTCTCCCATATCGGTCCAGAATCCGGCAGCTCCGTCGTCCAGCGGCTTCTGCTGATATTCTCCCCACCAGTCGGCCGCTTCCGGAATCGTGAAGTCAACGACTCCGCAGTCTCCGCCCCACGGCCACGGCATGTCATAACTTTTACCGGTCCTGCTGTCCTTCACGAAATAGCCGAGGCTGTCCGCCTCTGCCCACTGCCTGAAATTTGCCTTGGAAATCACAGGATCCTGCGAGAGAATCACCTTGAATCCCATCGAGTCGAGGTCTGAAAGCATCTTGCGTGGATTGGTATAGTTGCCTTTTCTCCATTCGAAATCCTGGAGATGCTCGGTCCAACCGATGTCCTGATAGATGACATCGCAGGGGATGCCTCTTTCGCGATATCCCCGGGCAATGCTGTATGTCAGTTCCTCATTGGTCAGAAGACCACGGCACTGTGCGAACCCGAGAGCCCATTTCGGAGGCATTATCGGATTGCCTGTAAGGTCTTTATAACGTCCGATTATCTCCTTGAAATCCTTCCCGAAGATGAAATAATAGACCATCTCCCCGTCAGGCACTTCGAAACTGTACCAGTCGCGGTTTTCGGTCCCGAACTTGAACTCTGTCTTGTAGGTATTGTCCAGGAATATGCCGTAGCGGTAATTGCTCATAAAGAAAGGAATGCTTTTGTAGAGCGGATCCTCGACGGTGCTGTAACAAGGCTTGTCGCTGTTCCACATCTTGTATTGCTCGCCCCTTCGGTCGAGCTTTCCGGTCTTTTCCCCGAGTCCGAAGAAATGTTCGTCACGCCGTAGAATCTTGTATTCTACCTTTCTTGTCCCGTCAACGGCCCTGCCCCTGTCAGCGCAGTCGCTGAACAGGAGCTTCTGATATTTGTCGTAGATTTTCAGGCTCAGGGGATCCTTGTCAATACGGATTCTAAGCTTGTCTGTGAAAATTTCGTAACATGCCTCCTGTTCGCTCACGGACATGCCTACCTCTTCGAGATCCTCGTTCACTACGGCAAATGACCTGTGTTCCTGCAGCTTTCCGTCCGGGGCGAATCTCACCCTGACAACACTGCTGCTGCACAGTTTCAGTTCAAGGACGCTTCCGTTGCCGGAAATGAATTCGGCACGGGAACCGTCAATCTTATATGAGCTGCCAGCCGCATGGGCGGCAAATGGCAGCAATGCCATAATAATGAATAATATATTTCTCATAATCATTCTATTACGATCATCGTCCAGTATTTCAGAGACGGTACTGTGAATGTAACTGTTTTTTCCGTCTGCCGGAAGGCGAGCTCAACCGGGGCTCCTGCATGTTTGTCCGGGGAGGCAGCCCATATCCGGGAGATTTTCCTGCCTTCAAAATTCAGCTCCACAGGCAATTCATTTACAAGTCTCGGCTCCATGGCGCTGCCGTCGAGATCCCTCCAGCTGAGGCTTTCGGCTGAAAGGAAATTCAGCAGATGCACCACTGTCCGCCCTTCCGATTCTTTGGCGAACGTGATGACCTTGGAGGTCTGAGGAGGCCAGTATGCCATGGGAGCCTTCTTTGAACTTGAAGTGCATGTCATCTCCACCTTAACTTCTGCCTGTGTGCCGGCCCCGCGGAGAAGGTTTTCATATGCAGTCATGAAATCGTAGTACCTGACCATCCAGGTGCGCAGCCCCTCGCTCATCTTCACTCCCTGGTATGGGAAATATTCCCTGCATAGCATGTGGTCTCCGAGTTCGAGATGCGACCCTCCGAGGGCGAACATAACTGCGTCTGCCATCAATACTCCCGGGACGTTGAATTCCCTGTTGTCACATTCGTAGTTCATGTATGCTGCGAATACGGTGTTCAGTTTGTTGCCGCTGTATGAGTCATTGGCCTTTATGATGTTGTACAGGGACTTGAACTCCGCTTCGTCGCCCCACATCTCATTGTAGAGGAATCCTACATTGCCTGTAGAGGCAATCTGCGAAGCTCCATAGCTGCCTACAGCATTCATGACAAGGGTCTTGTCCGGATGAGCCTCTTTCATGGCGTTGATGAATGATGCGTACGCTTTCGGGAGGTTGACAGCCGTACTGTTCCAGTTGTAACGGTCGCCTCTGTATCCGAGCTGGTCTATGTGGAACCCGTCAAAATCGAAGTTGGAGTAAACCTCATCATTTCGCTCGGCAAGGTATTTCTGCCACTCGGTGTTGCCCGGGTCGAGGAGATAGATGTTGCTCTTCCAGCTTGACGGAAGTCCGTGGAAATCGATGTCCGTCCGTCCGGATCCCTTGAAGAGGTACCATTCGTCCTTAACACCGTCCTGCGCCGCGTCGTCGAGCGCACCGAGGCAGAGGTTGTAGAACATGGATTTCATGCCGAAGGAATGCTGGACATCAATGTATTTCCTGACAGCTTCCGTATATACTTCCCTGTTGGCAATGTCCTTATATACCTCCATTAAGTCCCCCCGTGTGCCTCCGAGAGGCCAGTGGTGCTTGTTGTGCCAGTCGTAGAACTGTATCCCGTTGATATGGCAGCGGTTAAGGTATGCCATTTCACCTTCGATCACGCCTTCTGAGAGTTTGGATCTGTCGAAATCCCCGACGAATCCGTATCTCGGAAACCTGGTCCAGTCACTCGACACATCTACGGCGATGGTGCCGTAAATTATCTCGCCCGAGTCCTCTTTCGTGACATATACTTCTACGAGATAGCCTGTGAAATCCTCCGAAGGAGCCGTCCATTCCCATGAAGTTCCCGTTGCTTCCATTTCTGCAACGGTATCCCCGAGATGCCTGTAACGGATTCTTGCGCCTGAAGGCATATTATCCGCCGTGAACCTTACCGTTTCACCGGGATTGTACCGCGCCTTGTCCGTGTTGAGCTCGATTGATATTGTGGATGAAACGGGGACTGTTACGGTCACTTCCGATATCACGGTGTCCTTGCCCTCATCAGGATTGTCAACAGGAGCGCCGCCCTCCCTGCAAGATATCAGGAAGGCGACGCAGACTGTCATTGCTATTGCTGCTCGTTTGGTCATTTCTTGGCAATGATGATAGTTTCCTTGAGCTGGTTGAGAGTGATTGTGTAGGTCCCTGCTGAAGGGATGACCCATTTCTGGTCGATGTCTCCTACTGAGAAGTCGAGGTACTGAGCCTTGAAACCGGCATCAGCCTTGTCGATGAAGAGCATCCTCTCTTCCTGACCGCTCGGGGCGATTCCACCTTCGGCGGCCATGAACCATGCTCCGTTCCAGTCGGATTTCTTGTCGCAGGTGAACTTGAGTTCTCCTTTGCCGAGTTCTCCCTCCCAGGTAAGGGTGTAAGGGTCGGACGGATCTGCGGTCATAGGGACGGCATTGCCCAGATCCCATCCGCAAGGGGCTGCTTCTCCGACGAGATAGATGCACTCGTAAGGCACGAATTCGGTCATCATCATCCTCTCCCTGTTCTTGCGGATGTCAACGCATATCTTGTATGCCTTGTTGATCTCGTTATCCTGCAGATACCATTTGTTGTCAGGGTCGTAGCCGCTGACGAAATCCATCGAGGTATCTGTGTAAGGAGCGTTCGGCTGAGTTGCCTTGAGCATGTTCTCCCATGCACCGTTTGCTGTTCCGAATTTGAACTCACCGCCGTTGTCGAAATATCTTCCCATACGGAAGAGGAACGGATCGAGTATGTCCCTGTCCATGGCTTCGAAGCCCCATCCCGTCATGTTGCCGACGAAGTAAATCTGGTCGTATGCCGGAGTCTCGGCGTCGCTCTTGTTCCAATTGATTTCTCCTGTAAGGAGGTTGACGTCAATCTTATATGTATATCCCTCATCGATTCTGAATTTCTCGTCAGGGTCGTCGTCGCTGCCGCGGTACACGAGTTTTCCGTCCGCACCTTTATTGTATGACGGGAGGAACTGTCCGAGGGTGGTGATGAATTTGAAATCGCCTTTCTTCATGTTCCCGGTCCATGTGAACACGCCGTTCGATGTTCGTGCCATTTCAACCGCATTGTCGGCCGACCATCCGTTCGGGGCGGCATCACCTATGATGTAAAGGGTCTTTGTTACAGGTACATATGTAGTTACGTCGAATGTCACCGTGCTCACCTGTGTCTCCGTACATTCCGGGACTGTGGCCGTTATCCTCGCTTCGAGGGAATAGCTGACCTTGTCGCCGATCTTCTCGGATGAGATGTTCCCGAATTTGCCGCGGATGATCTCGTTGAATTCTTCCACGGTCTTCGTCCATGAATATACCCTTGTTTCCGCGTTTACGGCAACATAAGGATCAGCGAAATCATTGCCTGCCTTGTCAATCTCGAGGGTATAGAATATTTTGTTGCCGGTTCCGAAGTTGTGGCCCGTACTCCATTCGAGACTGATGGCGTCTGAGGAATGGTTTACCTCCTCCATCACCACTTCTTCAGTGCTCGCGTTGAGCAGGAGTGTGTCGCTTCCTTTGTCAAGCTCCGTGTAATTGTCGTCTACGCAGGAGGCAAGGAATGTAATGCCGGCAGCGGCGGCCGCCATTTTCAATATATATTGTTTCATACTATCAAAAATTTACTGTAAGTCTTGTTCATCAATATCCAGGATTCTGGTCCATCAGTGGGTTGGCATCTCTTTCGGTCTGAGGGACAGGGAAGA
>JBJEBN010000122.1:11503-26908 GCA_051870095.1 Candidatus Cryptobacteroides sp.
GTGACATTGTTCTTGCCGATGGACTTGAAGAAATTGACTGCATAGCTTCCGTCTCCGAGGCGGATCAGGTCGAACCATCTGTGGCCCTCGAAGGCAAGTTCCATACGTCTCTCATGAATGATTTTCTCACGCATTTCGTCCTGTGAAATGCCTCCTGAAACTCCGGCCAGACCGGCTCTTCTCCGAACGATGTTAAGAGGAAGGGCGGCTTCGGAAGTCCTTCCGAGCTCATTGAGGGCTTCGGCCTTCTTGAGCAGGACGTCTGCGAAACGATAGACTACGAAGTTTGCCGGGTTCGTGTTGTACTCAGGTGACACTGACTTAGGTACAAGGAACTTGCGCACGTTGTATCCTGTGTTGGAATATGAACTTTTGTAAACGTGACCGTCGAAGTCCGGGCATCCCTCATACAGGATTGTCCAGTCTTTCCTCAGGTCACCTTCCTCGTACTGGCTCACGAATTCGGCGGTAGGCTGGTTCCAGCCGTATCCTCCTGCCACGAAGTCAGCATTGCGCGGCCCCATGAATGTGGAGAGCCATGAAGACTGCACGTCATTTCCCCAGAAATCATACTCTGTATTGCCGGAGTACTGAACCTCGAAGAGGGATTCCGGACCGTTGTTCTTGGTTGCATCGAAATTGTCCGTGTAATTCATTGTCGAAAGGTCATATCCCATGCTCTCAATCTGTCCGCAGAGCTCCACGACCTTCGAATAATATGACTGGTCTTTCGGCGCAAGGGTAAGGTAGATGTCAGCAAGTTCTGCAAGAGCCGATTCCTTGCAGGCACGGCCCACGTTCTGCGAATCATATTCCGCTTTTTCAGGAAGCAGTTCGACAGCCTTCGTGCAGTCGTCGATGATGAGATTATAGACTTCTTCGACGGAGCTTCTTGCTATGGCAGGATCTTCTCCCGGATTGTAAGGCTCAAGTCTGAGAGGGAGCTTTCCGTACAGGCGGACAAGGATATAGTAGTAATGCGAGCGGAGGAAATATGCTTCTCCGAGGCACCTGTTCTTCACACCTTCATCGATGTCGGCGCTTTCAAGACTGTTGAGCAGGATGTTGCACTGACCGATTCCCACCCAAGGAGACCTCCACATGTAGAGGGCCATGCCGTTGTCGCTCTGAGTCACGAAGTCTGCCGCCTGGATTGTCTCAAGACCGTCAGTACCGCCGCCGGCACCGACGTTGCTGTTGCCGGCAACTATGTCAAGGGTCCATATTCTCTGGTTGTACATGTTGGAAGACTGGAGGGTTCGGTAGCAGGCGTTTGTCAGGGCAATCGCAACCTCTTCAGTTACATTTGTGTTCGGGTCAACCTGGCTCTTTGGAGCTTTCGTCAGGAAATCGCTGCAGGAAGCTGAAATGACGGCTGCCAGAAATATATATAATGCCTTTTTCATATAAATCACAATTAGAAGTTAACATTGAGTCCTACGCTGAATGTCCTCGGGATAGGGTAGAGGGATGAGTCGATACCGTTGATTGAAACCTCCGGATCGAAGCCCGAATATTTGGTTATTGTGGCGACATTGTCACAAGAAAGGGCTATCCTGATTCCCTCAAGGCGGATCTTCTCCATCCATTTCTTAGGGAAGGAGTAGGCGAGTGTGATGTTCTTCACCCTGAGATAGGAACCGTCCTCTACGAAGCGGTCTGAAACACGGCAGTTCTGGTTAGGATCGCCGAATACGGCACGAGGCATGAAGTTGCTTGTGCCCTCGCCGGTCCACCTCTTGAGAACGGCCGTGGTCTGGTTCAATGCCGCGGCCATTCCGGTATTGTCGATGTTGTTCGCGTTATATATCTTGTTGCCTGCGACTCCCTGGAGGTAAACGGAAAGTTCGATGCCTTTCCATTCAAGGGTGTTGTTCATTGAAAAGAGCCATGTAGGGTTAGGGTTGCCGATTACGGTACGGTCGCTGTCGTTGATTACACCGTCATTGTTCAGGTCGCGGAACCTGATGTCTCCCGGCTCGGCTCCTGGCTGGTCGGCATGGTTGGCGATCTCCTGCTCATTCTGGAAGATGCCGTCGGTGACATATCCGTAGAATACGTTGATAGGGTAGCCGTTCGCAAGCATCGTCACATATGAGTTCTTGATCTGGTTGATATACGAAGGAACGTCGCTGTTCAGGTCGATGATCCTGTTGGTGTTGTATGTCGCGTTGATGTCAGTCTGCCAGTTGAATTCGCCTGCGAAGTTCACTGTGTGAAGAGACATCTCGACACCGCGGTTGCGGACCTTGCCTGCATTGGTGTATGTCGTGCTCGTGTCCTCGAAACCGGAAGTAATCGGAATTGAAGCCTTCACAAGCATGTCACGCGTATCCTTGATGTAACCGTCCACGGAGAACTGGATTCTTGAATCGAGGAATGCGATGTCGATTCCGACATTGGTCTGAGCCACTTCCTCCCAGTGGAGGGACGGATTTGAAAGTGTCCTTGCAAAGAGCGTTGACTGCTCTTTCCCGGCCGAACCGAATGAATAGACAGCAGTGTCATAGACAGCGAGATAGCCGTAATTCCCGACACTTGCCTGGCTTCCGGTCACGCCGTAGCCTGCACGGATCTTGAGATCGTTGACAGCCTTGTTCTCAGGGAACCAGTTTTCCTTCGACGGGCGCCATGCGACTGACACTGATGGGAATGTACCCCAGCGGTTGTTCGCTCCGAAGCGGCTTGAGCCGTCATGACGGACAGTCGCGGTGATAAGATAGCGGTCGGCGTATGAGTAATTGAGTCTTGCCATGATGGACATGAGGGACCATTCGCTCTCGTTTCCTCCGATTGCATACATTTCCTGGCCGTTGTCCATCTCGTGGATGCTGTCGAACATGAACACGTTCTTCTGTGCATTCAGATAGTCGAATTTGTTCCACTGGGCAGAAGTACCTGCCATGATTGCAAGATGATGCTTCTTTGCGAACGTGTGGTCGAAGAGGAAATAATTGTCCCACAGATAGGTGAAGGATTTGTTATCGCTCTTGTAGCGTGAACTCTGCTCCACTGGGGTTGGTTTCCAGTCGAATTTCGGCGTGAAACTGTCAGCGAACCAGAATTTTGCGTCGTAACCGAATGTGCTCTTGAATTTGAGCCATTTTGTGAATGAAATCTCGGCGCTGATGTTTGCAAGGATGTTGTAACCTTTGGTTGTGCTGCTGTTGACCTGATTGACTCCCACAGGGTTGCGTGTGCTGCCGTACCACTCTGAATTGCCTTCAGGGCCGCTCCAGTCACCGTTCCCGTTCTTGACGCTGAATACCGGGAGTGCGCTCATTATGCTGCCGATGTTATATTCTCCGGATGTTTTATTATCAGCGCTGAATGTGATGTTGTTGGTGAATTTGAGCCATTTGAACACCTGTGCATCGCTGTTGCTCTGGAATGTGAACTTCTTGTATCCGACATTCTTTACGATACCGCTCTGATCGTAGAAACCTCCAGATACATAATAGTGGGCCTTGTCGTTTCCGCCGGAATAACTAACTGTATAGTTCTGGACAATTCCTGTTCCGAGCATTTCGTCAAGCCATGAGGTGCCTGCTCCGAGAGCCTCCGGATTGGTCCATTCCGGGTTGGAATTCCTGCCGCTGGCCGCCATCATCTCGTTGCTGAGCTGGGCATATTGTGCGGCATTGAGCATCTGAGGCACGTTGTGGGCATTCTGGAATGAGGCATTTGCACTTACGGAAATCCTGCCTTTGCCCTCGCTTCCGCGTTTGGTGGTGATCATCACCACGCCGTTGGCTCCGCGTGAACCGTAGATGGCCGCAGCGGATGCATCCTTGAGGACATCGATCCTTTCTATGTCATTGGTATTGAGGGATGCAAGCCCGAGGTCAGTCGGGACACCGTCGATGACGATCAGAGGGTCGCAGTTGTTGATGGAACCCAGACCCCTAATCTTGATGTTTACATTGGAACCAGGTGTTCCTGAGTCGATAATCTGCACGCCGGCAACCTTACCCTGAAGGGCCTGTCCTACATTGGAAACAGGCGAATCTTTAAGTTTGTCAGCCGAAACGGCCGAAACTGCTCCGGTGAGGTCGCTTTTGCGGATGGTACCATAACCGATTACAAGAACCTCGCTTAACAGTTCTGCATCATCCTGCAGGACAACTTCATAGTATGTTCTTGAATCGACCTTCACAAATTCCGTCACATAGCCCATGCATGAGATTTCGAGGACGGCTCCCTGTGAAGCATTGAGTGTGAAGGGACCGTCAGCCTCGGCCACCGTGCCGTTTGAAGTCCCTTTTTCTACAACAGACGCACCGGGAATACCTTCACCAGATGCATCTTTCACTATACCTTTTAAATTGATCTGTTGTGCAGACAGGCACAACGGAAGTAACAAACCGATCAGGAATGAAAACATCCTGAATCCGGATGATTCTTTGTGCTTTAGCATAAGATTGGTTTTTAGTTAAAGTTTGCAGCACAAAGTAAAGTAATGCCATTCCCATATCAAAGGTGTAGTAGGAAATTAGTAGCTTTTCAGATGGTTTAGTATAACCTAAATAATTGTAAATCAATATATGTGTAGGGAAATGAAGTTGTGAAAATAGTAGTTCTTTATAGCCTCTTTCCAATCTTCATCAGCTCTTTTTCGAACTCTTCACGGTCGATTTTTGCAGAATTTTTCATCTTGACCCGGTAGTTATATATTGTCGAGACGGAGCGTCTGAGGAAGTGTGCAATCCTGACTGAATCGGTCACTCCAAGCCTGATCAGTGCGAGTACCCTCAGCTCCGTGCTGAGGATTTTGTTGCGTGAATGGACCTGGATCTGCCTGTCTTCCTGGAGAAGATCGTTCAGCTGGGTGATGAAGTCCGGGAAAAGGTCGAGGAAGGTGGCGTCGAACTGTGCGTAAAATCCTTCCAGCTCCTCCTCCATGAATGCCTTTGACTTGAGCGCGTTCAGAAGTTCGGCCGTACCTTCCTCCTTGGCGATTTTTCTTATGGAGGAGCGGTATCTGTCCAGACCGTCGATGTAGTCTGAACACATGTTCAGGTATCTTCCGAGATATGAATCCTTGATGCTGTTGCTCTCCTGGAGCAATATGTTGGATTTCTTGAGCTCGTCATTCAGCCTTCCGAGCTGCTCGTTCCGTTCCCTCGCGATTTTCTCCGCTTCGGCGACCCTTCCTTTTTCCTTCATCAAAATAAGGGTCATGGCTATGAGCAGGACGGTCATCACGCTTAGAATAATGAGGAAGAACTTCATCTTCATGTTCTTGTCCTGCACCAACTTGTCGTACGAGTCTGAGATGATCGGCATGAGTGCATACACATTCTCCTTGCAGTTCTGGGCTTTGGCCCTGACGGCATCGTTAACGGACCTTGTTATATATGTATATGCCCTTTCTATGTCTCCGTCCTCATAAAGCATTCCCGCGAGCGCGATAAGGGAAAGGTATTCATATTTGGGGACCTGAAGGTCATAGGATGCGCTTTTGGCAAACCATTTCATGGCATTCTGCCTGTCATTTTCCGCCCTGTAGGTCATGGCGATGCTGTAGCACAGGATACCTTTTTCGTATATGTCAATGTCAGAAGCCCCCTCCCATTTCATCAGAAGTTCCCTTGCCTGTCCGGCCATGTCGCGCTCCATCAGAATGTTGGCTCCGAGATATGCCGTAGCTATGTCTGTGCTGTCAAGGCATGCCATCATCAGGTCGCGGTATTTGTTCCTGTCCATCTCATAGCGTTTTATCAGCACCGGGTCGCTGGTGGATGACATCATGTTGGAATAAACGGTGTTGAGCAGGGAATTCCTTCTTTTGGAGAAATTCCTGTCGAGCCTTGTTGTATCAATCAGGGCTATTTGCTTGAGTGCTTCATCGTTAAGTCCGGAGGTGACATATCTGTCTGCAAGGTCGAAGATGGCGTCGTAAATCTTCTCCCTGTCGTCCAGTTCCATGGCGATTTCCATCTTGCTATGGGAATAGAACAGGGCGGAATCGACGTCGTACTGGAAATACTCGTTGAAAAGGTCGTTCATCACCCAATATCTTTCATCAGCAGAAATGTCTGTCTGCAGCCTCGACCTTAAAGACTCTATCCTGACATGTTTTCCTTCCTCTATAATTTTCTCGTTCTCGATGATCGAGTCCAGTTCACGGATTGCCTGGGCGACGTCCCTGTCCATGTCATGCGTACCATTGCACGATGATACCGCAGCAATTGTGGCGGCCGTGCAGAATAAAATCAGCGGGATGCGTGAAAGATTCCCCATAAGAAATTGTCCGATTTTTGAATATTATTCAATTTGACGCAAAATTAATCATAAAAATCATTATCTTTACATGGCACTTAGAAAAACATCTATCATGGAGTTGGATATCAACACTTTCGTTTTGGAGTCCGAGGCTGACGGACTCAGGTTGGAAGTTGCAGCAGCTGCTCCTTCCTCACCAAAGGCAATCGTCCAGCTCGTCCACGGCATGTGCGAGCATAAAGAAAGGTATTATCCTTTGATCGGATATCTCGTCAGCCGTGGTTTTGCCTGCATCATCCACGACCATCGCGGCCACGGAGGGAGCGTCAACTCCCCGGAAGACCTCGGCTATTTCTATGAAGGAGGATACCGTGCTGCAGTGGAGGATGTCCATCTTGTCACACGGTGGGCGAGGAAGGAGTATCCGGACATTCCTCTGTTTCTTTTCGGTCACAGCATGGGATCGCTGATCGTGCGCACATATACCAAGACCCATGACGACGAAATCAGCGGACTCATTGTTTGCGGAAGTCCGAGCAACAATCCTGCAGCCGGTGCAGGAAAGACTCTTGCAAGATTGTGCGGTGTCCTTGCCGGTGACCGTTGCCGTCCTGCACTCATCCAGAAGATTGCTTTCGGGAGCTTCAATTCGGCATTCCCTGATGCAAAATCCCCGAACTCATGGGTGTGCTCCGATGAATCAGTCGTGAAAGAATATGATGCGGACCCTCTCTGCAGCTACCGCTTCACGGCCAATGGATTCGTAAATCTCTTCTCACTTGTGCAGCAGACATATTCCCCGAAGGGATGGAGGGTATCCTATCCTGACCTTCCTGTGCATTTCATCGCAGGATCGGAAGATCCGTGCATCACTTCGCCGGCCAAGTTCAATGAGGCTGTCGATTTCATGCGTCGCGTCGGCTACAGGAATGTCACATCCCATTTGTATCCGGGTCTGCGGCACGAAATCCATAACGAAAAGGCCAAGGCCGATGTCTGGAAGGACATCGCCGACACAATCGACAGTTGGATCCTATAAAAACAAAGCCTATGCAGACACTGAGAAACGAATACCTGACAATCGATGTCAATGACCACGGAGCCGAACTCACAAGTATCAGAAAGAACGGCATTGAGTATTTATGGCAGGCAGACCCTGCATTCTGGAAAAGGCATTCACCTGTACTGTTCCCGATCGTCGGAAGCGTATGGAATGGCACATACAGGGTTGACGGAAAGGAATTTTCGCTCGGCCAGCACGGATTTGCAAGGGATATGGACTTCGTCCTTGTCTCCCGTACTGAGGATTCTGTGACATACCGCCTTGAATCCAATGAAAATACTCTTGCAAAATACCCATGGCCTTTCCGCCTGGAGATCGGATACCGCCTGCGCTGCAATGAAATTGATGTGATGTGGAAGGTGGAGAACACCGGGACCACACAAATGTATTTCCAGATAGGTGCACATCCTGCTTTCAACTACCCGTCCTATGACCCGGACCGCAAGGAAAGAGGATTTTTCTCATTCGACCGTTCTGAAGGCCTTGAATGCATAAGGATAGTCGAGAAAGGCTGCGTTGATGCAATGAAGAAATATCCGCTTGAAGTAGGGGAGGACGGACTTTACCAATTGTCATCGGATACATTTGACGAAATCGATACCCTGATGCTTCAGGACCGACAGCTAAAGAGAGTCACCCTACATGCTCCTGACCGTACTCCTTGGCTCAGCCTTACATTCGATGCGCCTGTTGTCGGCCTTTGGTCTCCGCCATGCAAAAATGCCCCGTTCATCTGCATAGAGCCTTGGTACGGCCGCTGTGACCGTGTAGCATATACCGGAGAATACAAAGACCGAGACTGGGTCAACTCTCTTGCTCCCGGCAATGTCTTCCAGACTTCATATTCCATCGTGATCGAATGACGGAATCAGATTCTTTATCATTCTGATAGCAGTTTTTTCAAATCAGCGGACGGAATGTCGATAAAAATGTCTAATTTTGAAGTTCTCTGATTTGGAGGAACTGCTATGACTTATGAAGAAATGATTTGCCATGCGCATGATGAACTGATCTCTGCGCTTCCGTCCTCATTCGATGCTGCCCAGGTGGCTTTGGTCGAAGATGCTTTTACACTTGCCAGGGAGGCCCATGCCAACCAGACCCGCAAAAGCGGCCTGCCCTATATCCTGCACCCACTTGCGGTGGCGCTGATTGTCGCCAAGGATATGAGGCAGCACGATGCCGCTGTAATTGCCGCCGCCCTGCTGCATGATGTCGTCGAGGATACTGACAATACGATAGATGACATCAAAGAGCGTTTCGGACCTGATGTCGCCTTCCTCGTAGGGGCTGTGACCAAGCCGAACAAGGCCCAGGTTGACAACTTCCAGCATATCCTTGGTTCCGTGAAGGGAGATATAAGGGTACTCATCCTGAAACTCTCCGACCGTCTGCACAACATGAGGACCCTCGAATCGATGCGCCCCCAGAAACAATGGAAGATAGCTTCAGAGACACAGTTCTTCTTCGCCCCTCTTGCAGGCCGCCTAGGGCTCTACAAGGTAAAGTCAGAGTTGGAGAACCTTGCATTCCGCTTCCTGAACCCTCAGGAGTACGCTTTCGTGGAAAAGGCTCTTGCAGAAGACCGGGAAAGGACGCGGGAGGCAGTCGAAAGCTTCATGAGGGATGCTTCTGCTGCTGTCTCGGAAGTTCTCGGGGACTCTGTCTGCTGGGACATCCGCTACCGCAAGCCTTTCAGCGTATGGAGAGAGATGCAGGAACTCGGATGTGATTTCTATCATGTGCCTTTCAAGCATTATATCCGCGCGGCATTCAATCCGGCCGATGTAGGGAAGGACACCGGACACGAGATGTCGGAACAGGATGCCGTCATGAAGATATATTCCACCCTGGCATCATCTTACCGTGAGCAGACCGGTACGTTCGTCAACTATATGGCGCAGCCTAAGGCCAACGGATACAGGTCGGTTCATTTCCGCCTTCTCAATCCTTACGGAGGCATAGAGGAGTTTCATGTCGGATCATATAACATGCGTGAGCAGTCATATTTCGGCTGCATAATCGAGAATCAGGAACAATGGCTTGTTCGATTCACCAAGGTCCTGAACGAACTTGCGGAGGACCCGGAGTCCTTGATGCCGGGCATCCGTGATTCATTCTACAACGAGGACGTCGTGGTATTCACTCCGAAGAGCACCAAGCCGATAACACTTCCCAAGGGTGCAACAGCCCTGGATTATGCATACGGCGTGAATGTAACCATGGGAGACCATGCGAAATATGCCCGCATCAACGGCAGGCTTTCCTCAATCAAGACCGTGCTCAAGAGAGGGGACTGTGTGGAGATCGGTACGTCGGACTCCTCCCATCCAAAGGCCGACTGGCTGGATTCTGTAGTATCCTACAAGGCCAAGAAGCACATAAGGAACTATCTCAAGCGCCAGCCTTCCCCGAAATACATCCTCTGTCCGCACTGCCATCCTATGCCGGGCAGCGAGATAATCGGTTTTGAAGATGCGCAGAAGCGTATTACCGTACATAGCAGGAACTGTCCTGATGCCATACGAATAGCTTCAGAGATGGGCAATACCATAGTTTCCATCGATGATTTCTTTGCAGATCCTGCAATATTGTACCCTGTCAGGATAATCATTACAGGCGTCGACCGCTATCACCTCCTCAGGGACATAATCGACTGCATCGTGGAACAGCACAAACTCTCGATGACATCTCTCTCTACAAACACTGTGGATGACATAGCTACCTGCAACATAGAATTTGCTGTCCATTCAGCCACAGAGCTTAAGGATGCGATTTCGAGCATCTGTGCTATAGAAGGAGTCGAAGAAGTGCGCCAGTCCCTGTCATGACCGGAGGCAGTGTCAGCCGGCTGTAACATGCCGTTATTATAAACAATAATTTATATTTATCATGATTGAATTGGGAATCAAAGGCCGTCAGGAGGCTGTAGTAACTGAGAACATGCTATCTACGAATGTCGGCAGCGGAGCCGTACGCGTTTTCGCAACACCTATGATGATAGCATTGATAGAAAAGACGGCCACCCTGTCGGTTGAACCGTACCTTGAAGATGGACGAAGCACGGTAGGCACGCTCGTCAACGTATCCCATCTGGCAGCCACTCCAGTCGGTGCCAGGGTATGGGCGGAGACTGAACTTGTGGAGATTGACCGCCGCAGACTGACATTCAAGGTAGCCGCATATGATGAGAAGGGACTGATTGGGGAGGGAACTCACGATCGTTTCATCATCGATATTGACAAATTTCAGCAGAAAGCTGACGAAAGAATTTGATAATAAATACGTTATGATAAGGAGTCGTATTATTTTCAAGAACGCCGCAGCATTCGTTGCGGCTTTGTTCATGTCTGCATCGTTCCATTGTCTCCATGCCCGGATTCCTGCAGAACCTGATGCTTCGCTCCTGCCTGCCACGGTATATGTCGGAGGACAGATCCAGCATGTGCAGGGCATAGCCTATGACAGCGAACGGAACTGCATGTATATGTCTTTCACAAGCCGTTTCCTGAAGGTTGACATGCAGGGCAACATCCTTGCTTCAATCGACAGGATACAGGGACATCTTGGTGCCATGACTTTCAACCAGTCAGACCGGAAGGTATATGCGTCTCTGGAATGCAAGGATGACGAAATAGGGCAGGGCATAGCCAGGATGCTGGATGTCAAGACTGTTTCACGTTCCGATTCTCGTTTCTACATAGCAATCATAGATGTGGATACCCTCGAAGGCATAGGAATGGATCCGGAGAACAATCCGGTTCTCAAGACAGTCTGCATCAGGAAGGCAGTCGATGATTATTCTTTCAAGGGAAAGGGATATGAGCACAGGTACGGATGTTCCGGTATAGACGGCGTTGCAATTGCTCCGGCTGTCGGGCCGGCCAAGGCTGCCTTGTATGGGGGCAGGGCGCAGGAGAAGCTTTATCTGTATGTGGGATATGGAATATATGGTGATCTGGACAGAAAAGACAATGATTACCAGGTGATTCAGAGATATGACATTGATAAGTTGAATGCCCTTGCAAAGACAGTGGTTTTCGGACAGACACATTCATCAGGCCCTGACAAGGCGGGAGAGGAATATTTCGTATATACCGGCAACACCGTTTATGGCGTGCAGAACATGGCATACGACTCTTTCACAAACTGTTTATATCTTGCAGTCTATAAAGGCAAGAAGCCTGAATTCCCGAATTATACACTTTTCGCAATCCCTCTCGTGCAGAAACCATTCAAGGCAGCTCTCAAGGGAGGCCGAGACTCCAAAAGGCGTTTGCAGCTCAGCCTGGTACGTCCGGAGGAACCATATTTCATCAATCCGATGGTGGATGATGCCACGGGTATTTCCGGCTGGCGTTTCAAATGGGGATCCACCGGACTCTGTCCGTTGGGGAAAGGCCTTTGGTATATTTCAGAGAATCATCGTGACCGCAGTACCAAGGAGGAATCATGCACCGCAAGGCTCTATCGCTGGACCGGTAATCCCGACGGGCCTTTCGTTCCAGTCGGGCGATAGGATGCCCGATTTGATGGCTATGATTGCGATTTGAAATTGATTTCTTGCTTATATTGAAAATTTATTATAATTTTGGTAAAATTTGATTTTGATTATTAATCATAAATACTGAAATTGTAATGGATATAAAACACGGACCTTTATGCTCCACATTCGGCAAGAAACCGGAAGAACTCACAGTAGATGACGTCGTTTCGTATTTTCTTGAAAGAGATGCTGAAATAGTGAATTTCATGTATCCGGCATCAGACGGGAGGTTGAAGACATTGAATTTCGCAGTGAATGATGAAGATTATTTGCGCGAGATTCTTACGGAAGGTGAGAGGGTTGACGGTTCGAGCCTCTTTCCTTTCATTGAGGCTGGAAGCAGCGACATATATGTGATACCCCGCATAGGGACAGCTTTCGTGGACCCCTTCTCGGAAGGCGTTGCTGTATGCTTCCTATGCGCTTTCTGCGACAAGGACGGCAAACGACTTGAACTTTCACCTGAATATACACTACAGAAGGCTTCCGAGGCATTCCGCCGTGAGACAGGAATGGAGTTCCATGCCATGGGCGAATTGGAATATTATGTATGTGCAACTGACGATGACGGACAGCTTTCTGCATTTCCGGCAACTGACCAGAAAGGATATCATGAGTCAGGCCCTTTCGCCAAGTTCAATGATTTCCGCGTCGAGTGCATGAGGATGATAATGGGATGTGGCGGCAAGATAAAATATGGACATTCAGAGGTCGGAAATTTCCGTCTCGGAGATGTTGTATATGAGCAGAATGAAATAGAATTCCTTCCTGTTCCGGTAATTGAAGCTGCTGATACATTGATGATTGCCAAATGGGTGATCCGCAATCTGGCCTATCGCCGGGGACTTGATGTCAGCTTCGCTCCGAAAATTACCGAGGGCAAAGCCGGAAGCGGTCTGCATGTACATCTGAAAATCGTGAAGGACGGAGTCAATCTTATGACTGTAAAGGACGGTGGTCTTTCGGACATAGCCTTGAAGGCCATTGCAGGCATGCTCAAGCTTGCTCCGAGCATAACAGCTTTCGGCAACGGCAATCCCGTATCATACCTGAGGCTTGTTCCTCATCAGGAGGCGCCGACAAGGGTCTGCTGGGGAATGAGAAACAGATCTGCACTTGTAAGGGTGCCTCTCGGATGGTCCGGCGGCAAGAATATGTCAGAACTTGTTAACGGAAGTCCTGCTGTCGGGTCAGTCGTTGAAAGGACTGACGGAGGCAGGCAGACTGTGGAAATCAGGTCATCAGACTGCTCTGCAGACATTTATCTTCTGATGGCTGCCATATGTACGGCATGCCGTCATGGTCTTTCCATGCCTGATGCACTTGCTTTTGCCGAATCCACATTTGTGGACAGGAATATCCATGCCGGTGGAGAAGATACATTCGCTTCTCTTGAAAACCTTCCGGCTTCCTGTGATGAGTCTGCCGACGCACTTCTCAGGCAGAGGGAAGTATATGAATCTTACGGGGTCTTCAGCCCTCAGGTTGTGGAGGCCAGGATTTCAACTCTGAAGTCTTTTGGTGATGCGGATCTTCGCAATGAATTGAAACAGAATCCAGGGCTGATGGCAGAACTTGTCCGCCGCTACTATTATTGCGGATAACCTTCAGATATAATTACATACCCAGAAGAAAACACAGCGGCACAGCCAGGCGGGCCCTCCAATCATCCTCGCAATGGCTATGCCCTTCGTATAGCCTGTGCATGAAACGCTCAGAAGTCCATCCGAGCTCTTCGATGGCGCCGTTCAACTCGTCCTGGGCTTCCACATAGCTCGCATCCAATGTCTCGGTCCCGCAGTCCATATAGAGGAACCGTGAATCAGCCTCTGGAAGATGAGTCTCCAGATATTTCCTGTATGCCCTCTGGAATCTCGGCCTTCTCCTGTTGGTAGCGGGATCGGCCATGGTGCAATGAGTCGAAAGACAAGCTGCCCCATTGAATACATCAGGATATTTGCAAAGTGCATAAGAAGAAATCAGCCCACCGCAGCTGCTTCCCACGATCCACGTGTGCTCCCTGTCTGTATATGTGTAGAAATTCCTGTCTATGAACGGCTTGAGTTCTTCAACAATGAACCTCAGATATGCATTCCCCATAGGCTCGTATTCCCTGAATATTCTGTCCCTGCGTCCGAGGAAGAGTCTGATGTCGTCAGGACAATATTCCCCGATTCTCAGCCCCGGTACATTGTCGATACCCACAACGATGCATGGCCGGACCTTCCCTGAACCTATGAGATCTCCAAGTGTCTCGTCCACACCCCATTCCTGTCCGTTCCATGAGAACTCGGAATCGAAGAGCATCTGTCCGTCGTGCATATAGATCACGTCGTATCTTTTGTCCTCGCTGTAACCTTCAGGAGTCCAGACCCTTATCGCCCTCGGAGCTACAAATCTCGAAGGAAAGCGTTCATAATTCAAAAGTCTGCCGCATGAAACCTGCGGCTCGCGGCGTTCATCTGCCGATGAATCAATTGCTGCCATTGCTATCCGTATTTTTGATGACCCTGAACCTCCAGGTAATACCTATCTGGATATTGTGGATGTTGGTGAAAGTATCTGTGAAATATATTGCGTGAAGCCTGAGCTTGTCGTTTTTCAATGGGAAATACTCCAGTCCGCATCCGCCGTACAATGATTCCGTACCAGGTTCTATAACCCTGTCATATGCCTTTCCTTCTGCATCCACATTGGCGGCGTCATTGATTTCATAGCCGAACTTGGCGCATATGTTCCAGTTCCGGATAGTCCAGATTACCTTTCCGATGATGCTGTAATCAGTGAACAAAGGGTTTTTCTGTCCCATGCCTGCCCGGTTGAAGAAATCTACATCAACTGCTACATTGCCGAATATAAAGTGGTTGCCCAATGCCAGATAATTGACCATCCTTCCGTCGGTATCCTCCACGAAGTTCACGCTCCAGATTGTCTTCCACCATTTTGCAAACTGGCCTCCCCACGCTATATTGTATGCAAGTTCTTTCTTGAAACCGTCCGACAGCGGAGAGTTGCCGACCTGAAGGATTACGGACTGGTTAGGAAGGAAATTGTAATCCATGTTCACTCCGAACACATATCCTTGGTCCAGACCGCTGCAGAACCGGCTGTAGAAATAAACGTCGATAGCAGGAGAATCATATTCGTAACCTCCTATCAGTGCGGCGGTCTTTCCTGCATAGAGCTTCAGCTTCGGGGTGACCTGCCAGTTGATGCAAAGCCAGTCCGTGGCCTTGAAAGGGTTCTCCGCATCACCCCAGACATGGAGTCTCTGCCTTACCCTGTATGTGATGTTCTTGCTGATATGACCGTAGATGTTGAAATTGAAATGGTCTGCCATGAACCTTGGGGTATATTTCCCGTCCAGAATCTCCTGATTGAACGACCCTCTCGCATCAAAATACAGGCTGTCAACGATCTTTCCCTCCAAAGCGGCCGGAATCAGCATTAATGACAATGCAAGGACGATATGAAATCTTTTCATCAGCACAAAAGTTATATTGGACATATTTACAAATATACCTCAATTCCGCAAACTTCTAATAGTTTCTGCGTGAAAGTGTGATTTCTT
>JBJEBN010000123.1:0-5315 GCA_051870095.1 Candidatus Cryptobacteroides sp.
TCGCGACCCCAACCTTGGCAAGGTTGTGCTCTACCAACTGAGCTATTTCCGCATTATGTCGTGCCCATGTTTCGAATGGGATTGCAAAGGTACGACATTTTTCCTTTCTTGCAAATTTTTCTGCAAAATTTTTCCGAAAAACTCCATTTTGCGGCTTTGGCAGAGGTCCTGACACGACAGCCTCCCCTGAATGCCAGCATTTCAATCCCCGTAGAGATACCTGCGCTGCTCTGGCGTGAGCGTGTCGATGCTGTATCCCCAGAAATCGAGCTTGCGCCTTGCCACCTCACGGTCGATTTCCTCCGGGACATCGTTCACCATCCTGCCCTTCTCCCTCGGAATCGCGTCGCGATGCTCGACAAGATATTTCGCGCTCAGGGCCTGAATGGCGAATGACATATCCATTATCTCTGCAGGATGACCGTCGCCTGCTGCCAGGTTGACGAGCCTGCCTTCCGCAATCACATATATCTTCCTTCCGTTGCCGAGAGTGTAGCCCATTATGTTCTTCCTCGCCGGCCTGGCCTCGACCGCCATGTCCTTCAGGGCTGCCACATCCACCTCGCAGTCGAAATGCCCCGCGTTGCAGCATATTGCCCCGTCCTTCATCTTCAGGAAATGTTCCTTGACAATCACTCCGTCGCAGCCAGTTACGGTGATGAAGAAATCCCCGAGCGGGGCCGCATCCTCCATCTTCATTACCTTGAACCCATCCATTACGGCCTCCATCGCCTTGATCGGATCAACCTCGGTGACGATCACTTCCGCGCCCAGGCCCTTTGCCCTCATGGCAACGCCCTTGCCGCACCAGCCATATCCGGCGACCACTACGCTCTTGCCTGCGACAATCAGATTCGTAGTGCGGTTGATGCCGTCCCAGACCGACTGTCCGGTGCCGTATCTGTTGTCGAAAAGATGTTTGGAGTCGGCATTGTTAACAAGCATCATCGGGAACATCAGCTCGCCGGCCTTGTTCAGCGAATTGAGCCTCAGGATACCGGTGGTGGTCTCCTCGCATCCACCTATGACGCCCGGAATCAGATCCCTGTATTCGCCGTGCATCAGGTTCACGAGGTCGCCACCGTCATCTATGATGATGTTCGGCCCTACCTCAAGCACCCTGCGGATGTGCTCCTCGTACTCCTGAGGGGTGGCATCGTACCAGGCAAAGACATTCAGCCCGTCGTGTACGAGCGCCGCAGCCACGTCGTCCTGCGTGGATAGAGGATTGCTGCCCGTCACATACATTTCCGCTCCACCGGCTGCGAGCACCTTGCACAGATATGCCGTCTTGGCTTCAAGATGCACGGACAGGGCTACTTTCACTCCCTTGAACGGAAGAGTCTCCCTGAATTCCTTCTCCAGGCCGCTGAGCAGCGGCATATGGTGCCTGACCCATTCTATTTTCAGCCTTCCCTCCTGCCAGAGTTCCGGATTTCTGATTTCACTTGCCATAATACTGTTCTGTATTGATTCCGCTGGTGCGGAAAATGTTGTACTTTTGTCGGAAACAGGTCGCAAAGATACTGTTTTTTGACCACAAAAATTGGTTTTTTGCCACAATGGCTTTTTTTTGACCAAAAAGAATATGAATATTTTTGGGGTTTAGACGACAGATAGATATTTTTGCGCCGATATTCCGGACAAGCATATCCTCCGGCAGGCAAAATTAACACATAACAAATACAAAGAAATGGGACTTCTTAACGGAAAAGTCGCCCTCATCACGGGGGCTGCAAGAGGCATCGGAAAGGCCATCGCACTGAAATACGCTTCGGAAGGAGCTGACATCGCCTTCACCGACCTCGTAATCAACGAAACAGCAGAAGAGACACTCAAGGAAATCGAAGCATATGGCGTGAAGGCAAAGGCTTATGCCTCCAATGCAGCAGATTTTGAGCAGACTCACAATGTGGTCAATGAAATTCTTGCAGAATTCGGCCATATCGATATCCTCGTGAACAATGCAGGTATCACCAAGGACGGCCTCATGATGCGCATGACCGAACCGCAGTGGGACGCAGTTCTTACAGTAAACCTCAAATCAGCATTCAACTTCATCCATGCCTGCACGCCGATCATGGCAAAGCAGCGCGGAGGCAGCATCATCAACATGTCTTCCGTAGTCGGTGTATCCGGCAACGCAGGCCAGTGCAACTATTCTGCATCCAAGGCTGGTCTTATCGGACTTGCCAAGTCTATCGCCAAGGAAATGGGCCCGAGGGGCATTCGTGCGAACTGCATTGCTCCGGGATTCATCATCACAGACATGACCAATGCTCTTCCAGAGAAAGTCCGTCAGGAGTGGGAGACCAAGATACCTCTCAGACGCGGCGGTACTCCGGAGGATGTCGCAAATGTGGCATTGTTCCTCGGAAGCGACCTTTCATCATATGTCAGCGGCCAGGTTATCCATTGCTGCGGCGCGATGAACTGCTAGGTCAGTCACAGGACATTATCAAAGGAGCGGCCCGGGCCGCTCTTTTTGTTCGTCACTTTTTTATGTTTTAATCATCCGTTTCTGTTTTTATAACAATCAGGAACCGTATGTTCCATATATTTGCCGATGACTGGAGAGAATGTTTGTGAACCCATCATCGATATGAAGCGGATAAGTTTGGAATATGCCATCGCGGCCCTTGCCGACCTGATTCTCCCGCGTACCTGTATAGTGTGCGGAAGGGCGCTGATGGTCAGCGAGACACATATATGCCTCTTCTGCCTTGCGGACCTTCCTTATACAAGGTATGAATGCAGAAGCCACAATCCTATGGCAGACAGGTTCAATGCCCTGATTTCCAAGTCGTTGAATGAAAATGCAGAAGACAGGGACAAGCCTCCGGAGCCTTATGCCTTTGCTTCTGCCCTGTATTTCTACAGTCACGATGCCGGCTACAGGCATATCCAGTATAATCTCAAATACAAAGGTAACCGGGACGTGGGGAGATATTTCGGAGCAATGCTTGGTGACAGGCTGGCTTCAAGCGGACATTTCGCGGATGTGGATGCTGTGGTTCCTGTCCCTCTGCATTGGACGAGACGCTTCGGCAGAGGGTACAATCAGGCAGAAATCATAGCGGATGCAGTGGCGCGGCGCATAGGGGCGGAAATGAGGACAGACATCCTTGTCAGGTGCAGGAAAACGAGGACTCAGACCAAGCTGGATGTCGAGGCCAAGGCCAGGAATGTTGCGGGAGCTTTCGCAGTGAGGCAGGGTGCGGACATCTCCGGAACGGGCCATATTCTGCTTGTGGATGATGTGTTCACTACGGGTTCCACGCTTTTTTCATGTTTCACAGCCTTGAGGGAGGTGTTTCCTCCGCCACGTAGGATCAGTGTCGCCTGTCTTGGCTTTGTCGGATGACAATCTTGCTGCGCGGAATGAAATAATATCGCACTATATCGTCCGCAACATTTTTGTTATGCGCGAAAATTATGTCGGCCTTGCGGCAGGCTCTCTTGAAACGGATATTGTAATAATGGCGCTGGAGCCAGTTGTAACGGTGATTTCTGTCTCGAAGGAAGCTCAGGTCTTCGATTTCTGCAACTTTGCTTCCGGATATTTTGACGATGTAGTGCCTCATCTTCTAAAGTATGTCTCAAGCCTGCGTCAGGCAGACCCGTATTGCAAATTTATATTATTTTTGCAAATATTATCACATAATTCCGATACGACATGAAAGCACTCAAAATCATAACTATTTTGTTTCCTCTTGTCTTTTGCCCGATGTATAAGGCTGATTGCCAGAATGTTGTAACAGATGGGCAAGTGAAATTGTCGATTGACACCGATTTCATGATGATGAGGTTCAACGATGCTTCCGGTTTCAACTGCGGTTACGATGACTATATCCAGTATCTGCCGGGAGTAGCCCTGCTCGGAATGAAAGCTTTCAATGTCCCCGGAATGACCAAGATAGGACGCTTTGCTGTGTCCACTGCCTTTTCAACTGTGTTGATGGTCGGGGTGACGAAAGGACTCAAATACACTGTCAGCAGATTGAGGCCTGACGGGTCCGCATACAATTCTTTCCCTTCCGGCCATACGGCCACAGCTTTTATGACTGCGACCCTGCTTCATAAGGAATATGGCTGGAAATACCCGTGGGTAAGCTTTCTGGGTTATTCTGTGGCAACCGTCACAGGTGCAACGAGGATACTGAACAACAGACATTGGATGAGCGATATTGTGGCAGGAGCTGCAATTGGAATAGGAAGCGTGCATCTGGGATATTACCTTGCAGGATTGATTTTCAAGGACAAGTATCTCAGGGATGAATGGCACAGACATCCTTTTGAATACGATATGGACCATCGCTATTGGGGAGTGGACCTCAAATGCGGAAGGAGGTTCATCCTCGGCAAGAAAGAATACAAGGATGCATCAATCCTGCCGTTCAGGGGCTCTTCTGCGAATGCTGAACTGGAAATTCCGTTGATTCCGATGACTGGAATAACGGCTGACATAGGTTGCAGTTCATTGACATTCAGGGATGACTCCTCCATCAATGTGTACAATGCCCTTGCAGGTGTGTATTGGAGCCTTCCTTTTGCCCGCATACTGGAATTCCAGGCCAAGGCTGCCATAGGCTATGCATGGCATAAGCTTGGGAACGGAATAGATATGCAGGCTACTGTGTCACTGAACCTTTTCGCAGGCGAAAATTTCAAAATAAAGGCCTTTGCCGAGTATGAAACATTCAGTTTCAGTGAGCAAAAGCCTTTTCTCAATTCATTTCTTGTGGGATGGTCCACAGGATTCTGCTGGTAGGTAGTCTCAGATTACCTTTACCTTGAAGATTGCTTTATGGATGGTTCCTTCTCCGATCAGAGGGGCATGGGCAGTCTCAGGAGCAAAGGTTATGGCCTCTCCGATTCCCGCAGATACGGTCTCTTCGACAGGGTCGGAATAGAAAAGGATGTCCTTGACCGGGTCCATTTCTCCTACAGGGCATTTACATTCGCTGCGCGGTTTGACTCCGAAAGTCTCCTCCTTTGAAAGGGGAACTTGAATGTCGATGTATTTATCGTGCACTTCGAGACGGGCCTGCTGAGGTGTCTTCATGTTGGAATCAACGATGTTGACAAAGAGATTGTCTCCGTCGATAGGGTGCTTGCCGTTTTCCAGAGCGTTTAGGTCCGTTGTGCGGATGAACTCAATCGCTTTGGCATAGTAAGGGTTGTTCATCAGTTTTTCATCCATGATCAAAGAGTTTGAAATTATCTGTGCGAATATACAAAAATTGTCTTACCTTTGCAACGGATTGCTCTGGTGTTGGAATTGGTAGACAAGAGGGACTTAAAATCCCTTGCCC
>JBJEBN010000124.1:0-5193 GCA_051870095.1 Candidatus Cryptobacteroides sp.
ATTGCGAATAAGGTTGACCTGATGAACGGATATGAGTTCGTGCAGCTCCAGACTGAAATGTACGGGCTGAACGGCAACACCAACGCTTATCTGAAGCCTTCCGACGAGGACCTTGCAGCAGGAATAGAATCGTATTCCGTTGAGGATTACAAGAATCTTCCTTATAACGACTGGCAGGACAAGCTCTACCGCACCGCCCTCACCCAGAACTACTCCATTTCCCTCTCCGGAGGCAGCAAGGAGGCAGGAAACCGTTATAATGTAAGCTTCTCTGCGATTGACCAGGACGGTATCATCATCAAGTCCAATTTCCAGAGATATCAGGGAAAGGTCAATTTCCAGCAGAAAATAGGAAAGAAATTCACCGTTGACGTGCTTGCAAACTATTCGCATGCAGTCACCAACGGTGTGACTCCTACGGATGCCCAGCAGTCTTCATCCGCAACCGGATGGCTCATGTACTCCGTTTGGGGCTATAGACCTGTGAAGCCGATTCGCTCCGGCAATTCGGACGACCTTTATGACGACCTCGTGGATTCTGAAACAACAGGTGCGAACGACTACCGTTTCAACCCTGTGAAGACAGCACAGAACGAGTACCGCAAGACCATCGTCGATTATCTCAACGCCAATGTCGGAATTACATGGGAAATCGTCGAGAACCTCAAGCTCAAGGTAACAGGCGGCTATACCATGAACAAACGCCGCAGGGAGGAGTTCAACGGCACCCAGACCTATACGGGTTATCCGGGCTCTCCTTCAGGAAAGGGCATCAACGGTGCAATCTATTGGAACGACAAGATGACCTGGCTCAACGAGAACACCCTCACATGGACCAAGCACATCAAACGCAACCACCATCTTCAGCTCCTGGGCGGTTTCACCATGCAGGGCGAGACTTTCGACTACAAGGGAACTTCTGCCACACAGATGACTACCGAGTCTCTCGGACTAAATGGTCTCCATACAGGTAACTATCAGTCAGTCAAGCCTTGGCAGTATGACTGGACAATGATGTCAGGTCTGTTCAGGCTGAACTACAACTTCAAATACAAATATTATCTCACGGCTTCGTTCCGTGCCGACGGTTCTTCCAAGTTCCCTGACGGCAACAGATGGGGATATTTCCCTTCTGCCGGTGCTTCATGGAACTTCAACCGTGAGGATTGGCTGAAAGACAAGTCATGGCTCTCCAACGGTAAGCTCCGTGCTTCTTGGGGTCTGACCGGTAACAACCGTACCACCACTCCTTACGACTATTATTCACAGATATCAACTCTTCCTGGCGACCAGAATTCATACGACTATGTATTCGGAGGCCAGCATGTTTCAGGATATTTCCCTTCAAACATGGCGAACGACAAGCTCAAATGGGAGACCACGGAGCAGTGGAATGTCGGACTCGACCTTTCATTCATCGACAGCCGCATCAAGTTTACGGCAGACTGGTATCTCAAGAACACCCGCGACCTGCTTCTCCAGGCGACCATACCTGCTTCTTCAGGTTATACCACCACGATGATGAACATCGGTTCGATGCAGAACCAGGGTGCCGAATTCACCCTCGACGTCATTCCAATCCAGAAGAAGAATTTCCAGTGGAACATCAACTTCAACATCGCCCTCAACCGCAACAAGGTGACTGCCCTTACCAACGACCAGTACTCACTCCTGAGCAAGGTGTCATGGGACCAGAAATTCAACGGACAATATGCCTATATCACCCAGGTCGGAAAACCTTCCGGACTGATGTACGGTTATATATATGAAGGCACATACAAGAATGATGACTTCAATTCAGGAACATCACTCAAGGACGGTGTGCCTTATCTGGCATCTGTCGGAAAGTCTGCCGTACGCCCGGGAGACCCTAAATACAGGGACATCAACGGTGACGGTATCGTAGACGACAACGACCGTACGGTGATCGGTTGCGGACAGCCTCTGCACACGGGCGGTTTCAGCACAGGATTCAATTTCTACGGCTTCGACATCAACATTGCATTCTCATGGAGCTACGGCAACGACATCCTCAATGCCAACAGACTCTATTTCGAGAACGGAAACGTGGTGAACACCAACCAGTGGAAGACCTACACCAACAGGTGGACCGAGACCAATCCTGACAGCAACATCCCTCGCGTAGGCGCAAACGGTATGTATGAATATTCTTCAAGGGTTGTCGAGGACGGTTCGTTCCTTCGCCTGAGAAATGTTTCTGTAGGATATACCCTTCCTCGAAAAGCTCTCAGGAAGATGCATTTCGACACCATGAGGGTATATGTTTCAGCGGACAACGTATTCTGCCTGAGCAATTATTCAGGACCTGACCCTGAAGTTTCCACCAGGAACTCAGTGCTTACTCCGGGATTCGACTGGTCTGCCTATCCTCGTGCATTCGGCTTGACAGCCGGCCTTTCGTTCACATTCTAAATCGTTGAAATCATGAGAAATATATACAGATTTATTATAGGTGCGGCGGCTGTAACCTCACTTTTTTCCTGCAGCTTCTTCGATGTGACACCGCAGGTAATCTGCTCGGAGACATTCTACAACTCGGAAGCTGAAGTAAAATACGGCCTCGCCGGAGTATATGGCGCCATCGGCAAGGAGCAGTTCTATGGCAACTACTACTCCATCATGTACGCCAACATCGATGACCTGTGCTACTTCAACAGGGATATAAGTACCAACTACCTCCAGTACTGCCGTCACAACGCCAGCACAGTCCAGGTCTATGATATATGGACTGCAATCTATCATGGTGTAAACAACGCAAACGCCTTCATGGAGGCTGTTGTGAACACCGATTTTGACAATGAAGGCAAGTATTACAACGAGGCCCGTTTCCTCAGGGCTTACTATCATTTCCTCCTTGCGCAATCATTCGGTGACGTTCCTTTGAGAACCAAGGCAGTCAAGACTCCTGACGAGGTCATGAGCCCGGCTACTTCACAATATGAGGTCCTAACATGGGCTGCAGATGAAATGGAGGCTTGTCTCGAACTTGCAGCCGAAGAAGTTACCGAGCAACCTTCACGCGTGACCAAGACCACCATCCAGGGTATCCTTGCCAGAGTCTATCTCTTCCTTGCTGGAGAAAGCGTGAAAGGCGGTGACAAGACCGCATTCCTTACCAAGGCTCGTGACTGTGCCAAAGCCGTGATTGACAGCGGCAAGCATGACCTCAACCCTGATTATTCAAGGGTGTTCATCAACATGATTGAAGATGAATATGACACTGAATATCACGAGTCCATGTGGGAAGCCGAGTTCCTCGGAGACCGTTCAAGTGCAGAAAACTGGTCCAACGGACGAATCGGAGACTTGCTCGGACTCCAGAGCGGCGACAGTGCTTCTTCGAAGTACAGCGAGTTCAAATGTAACTACGCCTACGGACAGTATGACGGTTCGCTCAAGCTTTGGGACCTCTACTGGCAAACCGACAGGACTGAAGGGGAAAATGCTCTTCCAACCATCACAGACAAGCGTCAGGAGTGGAACCTTCCTCCTTACAACTATGCCGGAAATGCTCAGCAGCCGCCTTACGGAGAGACTTCAGGTAAAGCTGTGGCCGGTATTGACAAGACTCCATATATCTACAACAACGTCTCAACGACCAACGACCCTACCGCAGCACAGGCAATCCGAAATTGCGGCAAATTCCGCAGGGAAGTTCAGTATGAGGGTCAGAAGACTTCCAAACTTCTTTATACTACAATCAACTTCCCTATTCTCCGTTACTCGGATGTGCTTCTGATGTATGCAGAGGCTTCCAATGAGATTTCCGGTGTATCTGCCGATGCTTATGACTGCGTGAAGAAGGTACGTGACAGAGCTGGCATTTCAACTCTTCCTATGGGTTCATACGATAAGGACAGTTTCCGAGAATTGATTCGCAACGAGAGGGGCCGCGAGCTTTGCTTCGAGTCTCTCCGCCGCTTCGACCTCATACGCTGGGGAGTTTATGTGAAGGAGATGAACAAATACACCGAGTGGGCTGCAGATGAGAGGTGGAGCAAGAGTGCCAAGGCTTCAAGGGCTGCCAACATGGGTGGATATATCAAGCAGATGCACGTTCTTCTGCCTATCCCTGCTATCGAACTGGGTGTAAACAAAGAACTTGTTCAGAACGAATTGTGGAGGTAATTAATCATGATTGGAAAAATGAAGAGAATATATATGATATGTGCGGTTGCGGCTATTTCCGCAGCCTGCACACAGAATGTGGTCTATGAAATTGACTACACTGTTTCTCTTGACAAGGAGAACACTTATATCGCAGGCGAACCGGTGCGTTTCAACTTCGATGGTTCCGTGGACAATATCGTGTTCTATAGCGGAGAAATCGGTCATCAGTATAAATTCAAGGACAGGTATGAAGTGCCGATGGATGCAGTGAAGGAGGCAGATATGAAGATTGATTATCAGGCAAGATACGGTGAAGCCGGAGCTCTTGAAGTCTGGGTAAGCAACAGTTTCGAAGGACTCAGCGGAAGCGATGGTGCTGCTGACAGGGCTGCAATCAAGTCTATGGTTGACGGTGGCATGGCAGGTTGGACCAAGCTTGACTATCAAGAAGGAGCAAGTACGAAGTGGACAAGCCAGAATTATGATTTGAAAGACTATATGAGTGGTTTCTCTATTGCCTTCCACTGGAACCCTCCTACAAATACCAAAACTCAGAGACACTATTGGATTAATGGCGCTATCACTCTCGACCTTGAGGGAATGAACCCTTCTGTCATAGAGTTCACAAGTCTTGACCTTGTTTCTGTCATGATGAATGAGGAAATAGAGGACCCATACTACAAGAACAATGGTAACGGTACAATTATCCTCAACAAACCGACAACTGCTGATATAGTATTCCAGGGAGTCGGTGCAAACGCCCTTCCTTATGCAATTGACGGATGGGTATTCTCAAAGCCAATTCCGCTTAATAAGGTGGCCAATGACCAGGGAACCGTCATAAAGAACCTCCAGAACTATCTGCATACATTCGAGTACACATGGACTGAGCCTGGCACTTACACCGTGACATTTGTCGGCAGGAACTCCAATTATGCGGGGGCTTCCGAGAAGGTTTATGAAATGACCGTGAACATCCTGGCTCCGGCCTGGGAATAATTGATATGTCCATCAGGACGAAGTCAAAAAAAACAAAGGGGCTGACTAAACAGCCCCTTAATT
>JBJEBN010000125.1:0-5165 GCA_051870095.1 Candidatus Cryptobacteroides sp.
TTCGGGTTCAAAGTCCTTTCATTGATAGGAACAGGATAGAGGTAATCTCTTACAGGATCGAAAGAGAACAGGATATTGTGAACAGGTTCAAGAAGGCCCTTGTCACCCTCGCTCAGGAATACGTCCTTACCGATCTCCCAATTCTTAGTGATACTCTTGTCTTCTTTTCCTTCTCCTTTTTTATAGATATTGTAGTCAACCTTTCCGTCACCGTCAATATCATACTTGCCAGGACCAGGGAAGTAAATTCCATAGTAAGTCCTTGCAAGATGCTCTCCATGTTTCCACCTCATGAGGTCCTGATAACGGAAACCTTCCTGTGCGAGTTCGACAGCCCTTTCACGACGAACCTCAAGGATGAGAGGGTCAGTGACGTCAGAATAGAACTCATCTCTCTGGAGATATGGGTCGGCAGTCACTCCTTCAGTAAGGTGAGGCATGCCGGCACGGTCACGCAGGAGGTTTATTGACTTGTCAATAGCAGTCTGGTCAAGAAGACCGAGCTCAGCCTTAGCCTCTGCATAGTTGAGAAGCACTTCTCCATAACGGAAAATCGGAAGGTCATTGTATGACTTGTCGAGTTTGTCGAAGGCGAGGTTGTTGTCAGCCATCACGAACTTTGCTGTCTGGAAACCTGTCACAGCACAGTTGGCATCGACACCTGTTTTAGCTTCTGCATAGCTGTAGCTGCCACCGCTTTCAGTAATGCGGGAGTAACCAGGTATGCGGATGGTCTGCGCCAGACGAGGGTCGCGGTCGGCCACTTCCTCGGCGAACTGCATGGTCTCCCAGCCTGCCTTGTCAGTGAAACGGGTTCCGTCCTTCATGAGGTATGCATCGACAAACTTCTTGGTCATACAAGCACCACGTCCGGCCTCGATTGCATAAGCAGTCGCGTTGTGCATGAGGGAGGTGCCGTAGTCGAAGTTGATGGCAAGGATCACCTCGCAAGTCTGTGCATCATAAGAAGAGAATAGGGCTGCATAGTCAAGATCTGGGTTTCCTGTCGAATACAGTTTGAACTGTCCGCTTTCCATCAGCTGTTCGGCTGCCTTGTATGACTGCTCGAGGTAATATCTGTAATCATGCTCCCAATCAGTCTCCTGAAGATTGTGATACTTTCTGTAAGTACCCTCGAAGAGGCAGAAGCGTGCCTTGAAAGCAAGCGCAGCCCACTTGGTGGCGCGGTAGTTCTTTCCTCCGTAAGATGCAGGAAGATTCTCGATTGCATAGTCCACATCCTCGATCATCCTCTGCATGATGAACTCGCGGCTGTCCCTTGGCCTCTGGAGGTCAGGGTCGCTTGAACCAAGCTCGTGGTCAATCCATGGGACGTCTCCGAATTTCTGAACTTTGTCAAAATAGAAATATGCCCTGAAGAAACGGCTGAGGGCCGTGTACTGCACAGCAGCAGCAGGATCTTCACACTGTTTAGGGATATAGTCAAGACAAGTGTTGATTCTCCTGAGGTCTCCCCATGTCCATCCTCCGCCGGAAGCAGGTACGTTGCGGTTCGATCCGCCCTTGACCAAGTTCGATGGATCAGAATGAACATACTGGTCACTCTGCTCATTGTATATTGTTTTAGGGAGCAGGTTGTTGTAATAAGGATTGGTGAAAAGCTGCAGGTCCGTAGCAGTCTTGAAATAAGTTTCAGGACTGAGCTTTGACTGGGGTTCCTTGTCCAGAACATTGCATGCGCTGAATGCAAATGCTGCAGCGGCGACAATTAATATATTCTTTTTCATGTGAATCATCTTGATTAGAATGTAATGTCAATACCGAACATATAAGTTTTCTGCCAAGGATAGAACATTCGGTTGTAGTCGTTACTGTCACGGTTGAATGCTGCTTCAGGATCGATATAGATGCTGTTCTTCTTGAAAGGAGACCAGTATGCGAGGTTCTCTCCTGAGAAATAGACGCGGATCTTGTCGATACCGATTCTCTTGGTTGCCTTCTGAGGGATGGTGTATCCGACAGAGAGGTTCTTGAATCTGAGGTAGCGGATATTCTGGAGGTAACGGGTGTTGACCTTGTTAAGATATGCACCGCCGTCATAAGCCAGATATGCTACAGGACGCGGGAAATATGCGTCAGGATTATTCTCGCTCCAGCAGTTCTGCAGGAAGTCCTTAGGAAGGTAAGAACACATAGGCTGGCTGAAAGGTCCCCAGAATGCGAATGACCTTACATGCGGATACCAATAGTGGTTACCTGTTCCCTGGAAGAACGCTGATACGTCGAATCCGAAGTAGTCGAGGCTGAGGGTGAAGCCGTACTGGAGTCTTGCGAGGGAGTTACCGATGATCTTGCGGTCGCCAGGTTCAGCCACGTTGTTCTGACCTATGCCGATCTTGCCGTCGCCGTCGAGGTCGATATATTTGAGGTCACCTGCACTCCATCCACCGGCTTTATCCAGTTTTCCGTTGACATAGGAAAGGTCAACCTGGGAAGCATATTCCTTGGCTTCTTCGTCGCTCTGGAAGAGGTCGTCAGCTACGAATCCCCAGATTTCGCCTAGTTTCATGCCCTCATAGTATGCCTTGGCAAAAGTCTTTTTCTCGTTTTCGTATTTGGTAATTTCAGAATCATATACACTGATCATACCCTTGATGCCATATCCGAACGGATGACCGCCGAGCATGAACTGGTCTTTCCAGCCGAGTGAGAACTCGAGACCCTTGGTACGAAGGTCGGCAGTGTTCTGTTTAGGTGGATCTGCGCCATATACTGCAGGAAGTTCATAACCGTCGGTAAGCATGTTCTTGGTGTCACGGATGTAAGCCTCACCGGTGAACTGAAGTCTGCTCCTGAACATGTCGAGGTCAACTCCAAGGTTCCACTGCTCAGATGTTTCCCATGTGAGGTCTGATGAGTTCGGAGCCGAGATGCTTGAATATTTTCCGACTGTACTGCCCTCGCCGAAATTGTAATACTGGAAGTTGTGGATAGAAATAGTACGGTAGGCTGCATCGTTGATGATGTTACCGCTGGCGTCACGGATGATCTGGTTTCCGAGAGTACCGAAAGATGCACGGATCTTCAGGTTGTCCACAGTCTTCTTTGCCGGCTCGAAGAAAGGCTCCTCAGAAATACGCCATCCGATTGAACCTGAAGGGAAGAATCCCCATCTATGACCCTTTGCAAGGCGGGATGAACCGTCATAACGGCCTGAAATCTCGAAGAGGTAACGGCCTGCATAGTCGTAGTTGATACGGCCGAAATAACCCATGAGTGCATAATCCGAACGGCCTCCGGTTACAGCCATCACTGTAGCTCCGTCAGTGTTTGTACCGACAAGATTGAGGTCGGAGAGGTTCTCTGTAAGAAGGTAGTTACCGCTGGCTCCGACACTTTTGCCGTTCTGACTTTCGTAATTCCATCCGAGCATTACAGTAAGATGGTGCTTGTCTGCAAATGTATTCTCATAAGTAGCGAAGACATTCGCTGCATAATAGTTGTATGTAGCAATGCTTTCCTTGAGCTGGTCAAGACCGGCACCTGAGTCGTATTTTTCAAGGTCACCATCCGGATATCTTCTGTATGTAAGGTTGGTTGTCCTGCTGGTATTCCTGTTCTGGTGGAACCTGTAAGTGAAGTTTCCTACGATGGAAAGGCCTTTCACCGGAGTGATTGTGAGCTCTGAAGTATTTGAGAAGTCTGTCTTTCTCTGAAGGTTGGTATCCTTGGCTTCGCCATAAACGATATGACGGCCGTTGCCGACAGCATAATCTGAGTTGAAGAAATCTTTCAGCTTGTAAACCCAGCTTCCGTCAGGATTCTGCATCGGGAAAATAGGAAGGGCATGTGAAGCTGTATAGGTAATGGCGTTCTGGATATCACCCACACCGATGAAGTCATACACTGAACTGTAGAATGAAGTATTGTTGCTGAACCTCATGTACTTGTTGATGTTGAAATCAATCTTCGCGCGCATGTTGTATTTGTTGAATACGTCCGGACGCTGCTTGATGATACCTACCTGACGGTCATAACCGCCTGAAACGAAGTATTTCACATTCTTTCCGCCACCGCTGATGGAAATGTTGTGCTGCTGAACCGGGCGCCTGTCATTGAAAAGCATGTGCCACCAGTCGTTGTTTCCGTAGTAACGCCACTGGTTGATACCGTTGACCGTACGCTCGACAACCCAAGGGCGGTCAGGATTTTCAGTCTTGTCGTTCACACGGGCAAGAAGCTGCTGCATGTCATATTCGTCATACTTTACATACTGGTTTCCCTCCGAATTCATACGGAATACATTGTGAGTATAGACTGACCAGTAACCTCTTGTCTCGTAATCGGTTGAAGTGGTAGGCTCTTCCCAGCCCCATCTTCCGCTGTAACGGACAGTTGCCTTTCCGTCTTCAGCTTTTCCGTTCTTGGTGGTCACGAGGATCACGCCGAATGCTGCACGGGCACCGTAAACGGCTGCTGCTGCCGCATCCTTGATGACGGAGATTGACTCGATATCGTTAGGGTTTACGCGGTCGATGTCACCTACCGCACCATCGATGAGAACGAGAGGCTCAGCTCCGTTGATGGAAGTGTAACCACGGACATTGAGAGTTCCCGTTGAGCCAGGGTTACCGGATGAAGTGCTGATGTTCAAGCCCGGAACAGAACCCTGAAGCATTGTAGAAACAGAGTGTGCTGTCCTGTTTTCCAATGACTTGGAATCAACTGAAGTGATTGCTCCGGTCAGGTTCACTTTCTTCTGTGTACCATAACCGACAACGACCGTCTCCTCGAGAAGCATGTTATCCTCTTCAAGAGTTACGGTAATCTTCGAAGTCCCCTGAGGAACTTTTGTCTGAACGGTTATATAACCTAAGCAGGCGACCTCAAGAGTGACGTCTCCTGAAGGAATCTTCATTGAGAATGTTCCATCTGGATCTGTCACAGTACCCTGCCTGGTACCAGCGACCACTACGGACGCACCGATAACCGGCTGCTGCTGAGCATCAAGAACTGTTCCTGACACAGCTCTGTTCTGGGCGTTCGCGGTCATGATGCCCGAGAGCGCCAGCAACAGGGTTGCAGCAATAGTTTTAATGAATCTCATAAACAATAGTTTAGTTAATAATATAAGTGTGTAATGATTTATCGGCTGTAGGTCGCAATGTCAAAAGGTTTCGGGCGGGTCATTGTTTCAGTGTAGA
>JBJEBN010000126.1:0-25460 GCA_051870095.1 Candidatus Cryptobacteroides sp.
ATTTCTCCAGGAGAGGCCTGCGGTGCATTATCCTCGACTTTTCCTGTCTGCACCATTCGCTGGGGCTCTCGTTCATGAAGAGCCTGAAAGCCGTATTGAAGGATGCCATCGAGTTGAAGCCGCTGGCATGGGACAATTCGACCACCTTAAGACGGGGGTTCTCCCTGAACAAGTCCATGGAATACCTCACCCGGTAATAGTTGACGAACTGCCTGAAATTGCGGCCTGTACAAAGACTGATTGCGCGGGACACATACAGTTTGTTGGAATATATTACCTTGACTATATCATTGATTGTCAGCTCACTCCTGAGGAAGGGCTTCTCTTTCTCGAAATAATCAGTCAGCCTCTCGTAAATCATCCGGTACATATCGTCATCCCTGGCATTGCTGTCCGGGAGTTCGATGCGCGATACTTTCATGGACTCGATTATGAGCCTTTCCTGACGTACCATTACCAGGAACGGACTGTTCTTGACAATCCTAAGCGCCATCGCCACAAGGGAGCACATCATCAGAAGGTCGGCCAGATACAGATGAAGCCCCCGGTACCGTCCTGCAATATCACTCAGCAGCAATGCCATTGTTCCGGACAAAACAATGAACAGCACATATACGAAATCGGAAAAGACATTTACGACCGACCAGACTGTCCCGGACTTCATGATAAGACCGATGTCAAGCACCCTCGAACACAATCCGAAGATTACAAGCGCCACAAGAGATGACTCAGCCAACACTGCGCCATGAACCAGGCGCGAGGGAGGCGCCGGAGGAAAAATCCCGAAAACACAGGACAGATGAGACCCCAGAAGCACGACCCCTCCTGCACAGGACAGAAAGAGGAAACGCTTGATATTGGTGAAATTGAAAATCGACAGAGAAAGCAGGGAAAGCGGTATCAGGGACATTGAAAGGTCGAGCATCAGCCTCGCAAAAAGGTTCTCCCCAACCATCAGACCCGTTCCGACAATCGACACATCAACAAGCAGAAGCACAGGCAATGCCCCGTTCTTCTCCTCCAACTTCACATGGTGCCTTCTGTTCCTCACCAACACATAAACCATCAAAACCAGAAGCGGCACAACAATCACCGCGGCTGCCAAAATTTCCATAGCGTCAGAATTAGTGTCTGGAACAAATCTATAACAAAATCCCCCTCCGGAACGCATCCGGAAGGGGATTTATGTCACATTTTTCTGTTTTTATAAACTTTTCATTTTTTTAATTCAGAGTCTGGCCCGTCAATGTTCTTCTTCTTCAATTTCAGGCCGGTCTTGATTTCCTCGAAACCCTCGCCATAGACACTGTTGGCACTCGAAACCGATATGAAAGCCTTCTTGTCAATGCTCCTGATTTCATTTATAACCTCGTTCATCTGATGTTTCCTCGATATTATGAGAAGGACCTTGCTCTCAGTCTGGGAATACCATCCGACTGACTGAAGGGCGGTCACTCCCCTGTGGACATTGTTGATGATATGGTCGGCAATCTCAGCATATTTCGGTGAGAAAACAAGTATCTGGACCGATGACTTGTTGCCGAGAAGCACGAAATCCACTCCGAATGAGAAGACAAGCATGACCACGAATCCGTATATCATGTCAACGATTCCCTTGTCAGGAACGAACAGCATCAACGAAATGATGAAGATATCGGTAACGAGATATACCCGTCCCGGCGAGACAGGCCAATATTTGTTCACGACCATCGCGACAATATCCGTTCCTCCGGTACTGCCTCCGCGTAGAAGGGTAAGACCGATTCCCACTGACTCCATGCATGCACCCACAAGGGCCACCAG
The DNA here is from genome assembly GCA_051870095.1 of Candidatus Cryptobacteroides sp. Taxonomy (GTDB): domain Bacteria; phylum Bacteroidota; class Bacteroidia; order Bacteroidales; family UBA932; genus Cryptobacteroides. Next base: position 1,804 of record JBJEBN010000126.1, read on the forward strand.
AATCTTGTCAGGGATGTTGGTCACCTCCAGCACAGGGAAATGAGGCAGAACCTCGAAAAGCACTGAGGAGAGGGCTATCACATAAATTGTCTTGAACCCGAATGCCTTTCCCAGGAAGAGTACACCTATTATAAGCAGCAATGTGTTGAGTATAGGGAAGCTCCATCCGATAGGGATTCCCGTACCGAACTGAAGGATCGTACAAAGACCGGTCAATCCGCCGCTGGCTATTCCGTTAGGAATCAGGAATGATGTCCAGCCCATACAGTAGAGCAGAGTACCTAACGACAGAAGGAAATAATCCCAGATTACAGACAAGACTTTATTGGGTTTCATCTCGCAGTCTCCTATTTTACGACGACATTCACAATCTTGCCCGGAACCACTATCACCTTCACGATGTTTCCTCCGGCGACATATTTGGCCGTCTGGTCCATGGCACGCACATGGGCGTCCACATCCTCACGAGGCATGTCGGCAGGGAGATTGACGGTGAAACGTGTCTTTCCGTTGAATGATACAGCGTAGGTGCAGCTGTTCTCCACAGTATAAGCCTCAACGTACTCAGGGAACGGTGCGAAGGAAATGCTTCCCTCGTGTCCGAGAGCCTCCCAGAGTTCCTCTGTGATGTGAGGTGCGAACGGAGAGAGGAGTATTATGAGCGGCTCGAGGATTGCTCTCTTGTTGCATTTGTGATCATACAGCTCGTTCACTGCAATCATGAATGCGCTTACAGCTGTATTGAATGAGAACGCCTCGATGTCTGTCCTGACCTTGCCGATAAGTTTGTGGAGTGTCTTAAGTTCCTCTGCCGTAGGTTTCTCATCAGTCACGATGAGGCCGTCCCTGTCATAGAACATCCTCCACACCCTCTTCAGGAAACGGTTCACTCCGTCTATACCCTTGGTATCCCATGGCTTCGACTGCTCAAGAGGACCGAGGAACATCTCGTAAAGCCTCAGTGTATCAGCTCCGTATGTATCGCAAATCATATCCGGATTCACGACATTGAACATCGACTTGGACATTTTCTCGATGGCCCATCCGCAGACATATTCGCCGTTCTCAAGGATGAACTCTGCATTCGCGAAATCAGGCATCCATTTCCTGAAGGCTTCAATGTCGAGCCTGTCATTGTGGACGATGTTCACATCAACATGGATCTCGGTAGTCTCATACTGGTCTTTCAGACCGACGGAAACGAAAGTGTTGGTATTGATTATCCTGTACACGAAATTCGAGCGTCCCTGAATCATTCCCTGGTTGACAAGTTTCTTGAAAGGCTCCTTTTCGCAGACATACCCGAGGTCATAAAGGAACTTGTTCCAGAAACGGGAATATATAAGGTGTCCGGTAGCATGCTCGGTACCTCCGATGTAGAGGTCAACATTCCTCCAATACTCATCCGCCTCACGGCTTACGAGGGCGTTGTCGTTGTGAGGATCCATGTAGCGGAGATAGTAGGCGCTGCTGCCTGCGAATCCCGGCATCGTGCTCTTCTCGACAGGATATCCTTCATAAGTCCAGTCCCTGGCGCGTCCGAGAGGTGGTTCGCCTGTCTCCGTAGGAAGATATTTGTCCACCTCAGGAAGTTGGAGAGGAAGCTGGTCGAAAGGCATCGGTGTGGCGATTCCACCCTTGAAATACATAGGGAAAGGCTCTCCCCAATATCTCTGACGGGAGAAAATCGCGTCACGGAGCCTGTAGTTTATCTTCCTGCGTCCGATTCCGTGGGCCTCTACATAGTCTATGGCAGCAGGAATGGCCTCCTTGACAGTCTTCCCGTTAAGGAATCCGGAGTTGCACATTATACCCTCCTTGGCATCGAAGCTCGACTCGCTGACATCGCAACCCTCTATGAGAGGTATGATTGGAAGATTGAAATGCTTTGCAAATGCATAGTCTCGGCTGTCATGGGCTGGCACCGCCATGATGGCACCTGTTCCGTAACCTGCAAGCACATATTCGGAAATCCATACAGGAACTTTGTCCCCGGTGAGAGGATTGACTGCATACGAACCAGAGAACACTCCGGTGACCTTTCTCGTCTCGGCCATCCTTTCGCGCTCGGTCTTCTTCTTTGCCATCGCAAGATATTCTGCCACAGCCTCTTTCTGCTCTTCTGAAGTAAGCTTCCCAACCCACTCGCTCTCCGGAGCGAGCACCATGAAGGTAACTCCAAAAACTGTATCCGCACGGGTCGTGAATATGGTCATGTCATATTCCCTGTCCCCGTTATATGTCTTGAAAATCATCTCCGCGCCCTGGCTTCTTCCTATCCAGTTGCGCTGCATATCTTTCAGTGAATCAGTCCATTCCAACTCCTCAAGGTCATCAAGGAGCCTTCCGGCGTAAGCCGATACCCTCAGCTGCCACTGGGTCATTTTCTTCTGCTCCACAGGATGTCCACCGCGGACGGAATAACCTTCCTTTACCTCATCGTTGGCAAGAACGGTTCCGAGAGCAGGACACCAATTGACGGATGTCTCGCCCTGATATGCAATCCTGTACTGCATCAGCACATCTGCCTTCTCCTTCTCGGAGAAAGACTCCCACTCCTGGGCAGTGAACGGCTTGCACTCGCCACATGCCGCATCCACAGCCGCGCTTCCGCCCTTCGCGAAAGCCTCCACCAATTCAGACACCGGTCTGGCCTTCTGTGCAGCATTGTCATACCAGCTGTCGAACATCTTCAGGAATGCCCACTGGGTCCATTTGTAATATTTCGGATCGCATGTACGCACCTCGCGTGACCAGTCGTATGAAAATCCGATTCTGTCGAGCTGCTGACGGTAGCGGTTGATATTGGTCTCGGTGGTAACGGCAGGATGCTGCCCGGTCTGGATAGCATACTGCTCAGCCGGAAGTCCGAATGCGTCATATCCCATCGGATGGAGGACATTGAATCCGCAAAGGCGTTTGTAGCGGCTGTATATATCGCTTGCTATATATCCGAGAGGGTGGCCTACATGAAGTCCCGCTCCGGACGGATATGGGAACATGTCAAGCACATAATATTTCGGTTTGGTGCTGTCTGTCTCAGCCTTGAAAGTGTGTTCAGCGGCCCAGCGGGCCTGCCATTTGGTTTCGATTTCCTTAAAATTGTAATCCATAGGGGTTGTTTGAAAATGCTTGCAAAAGTAATATTATTTCTTGATTCCGAAGCTCGGTCTGCCCTTCTTTTCGAGACGGAATTCCACCGGAATCGTCATGGACGACCTCACCTTGTTGCCGTTCACCCTGCCCGGCTTCCATTTAGGGGAGGCTGCAATGACCTTAACCGCCTCCGCATCCAGCTCTTCGGACACTCCCCTCACTACCCTGACATCGGTCACATTGCCATCCTTGGCAATAATGAACTCGACCATGACACGGCCCTGGATTCCGTCACGGACCGCTTCCTGCGGGTATTTCAGGTATTTGTAAACCCATTTCTCAAGGAACTGGCGAGGATCCGAACTGTTGAGAAACAGAGGTTTCTGGTCACATTCATAATATGGTACGACATCGTCATATTTCGATCCCTTGTCCTGAACCTTGTCCGGACGGAAAAGCACAGGATTGGACGTATTGGCAAGGGCCACAGTGAAATTATATATATATTCCAGTTCCCTTTCCATTGTGTCATAATTGATTATGTCCTCCGTATCCCTGTCCGTATTATGCTCCGGATAACGGCCTGTGGTGAACATGACTGACGGGATTTCCTTGGCATAGAAAGCCCTGTGGTCGGACGGATAAGGCTCCGCAGCATCAATCTCCGGAAGTATCGGCTGCAGGTCTCCGCTCAATGATTTGAGCAACATGTTCATGTCGGCATTGGAAGACGTATAGGCGTAGAATCCTCTTCCTCCCGTGCCGAGCATGTCAAGATTGATCATGGCATCCACCCTGTCGATGTCTGAGAACGACCTGTTCAGGAAATACCATGCCCCTGCATATGTCTCCTGTGATGCACCGAATGCCACGAACAGGACCGACCTGCGGAAAAGAATCGAATTGGTCTGCACCATCCGCGCAAGCTCCACAAGAACTGCAAGTCCGGAAGCGTTTCCGTTGGCACCCGCATATACCCTCTCGACCTGTCTCCCGTCTATAGTCATAGTCATGGAACCAAGGTTATCGAGTCTTGCACCCACCACTATATATCTGTCTCTCAGGTTCTTGTCATATCCCTGGACAAATCCGATCACATTCCTCGAAGTGAGTGTGTCTCCATTCTCCCTGCGTATTCCAAAAATGTCCCCGCCCTGAGGAGACACGACATCCACCCCATATTCCCTGAAACGCTCCTCCACATAGACGGCAGCAGCCTTCTCCCCTTCTGAACCGGCAGCACGGCCTCCCATCCGGGCGGAAGAAACAGTCCTAATATGGTTTTTCAGGCATGAGACTGTCTCGCTGTCATACAACTCACTGTAAGATATATCGTTACGGTACTGTGCGGACATGACCGCCGGCAGTGCCGAAACAAATAGCACCGCCATAAAAAATCTTATTCTTCCCATGTCATCATTCATTTACAAGAATCCACACATCATGAGGGCAGAACGGCTCCAGTCGTACCTTGGCCAACGATTCAGAAGCCTCTGTCAGCGTGTTGCACGGGCATAGTCCTACTGCTATGAGACCGCTGCGGAAACTGATCAAAGACGGAGAATAACCGCACTCAGAAGCCGTTCCAAGCAGCTTTTCAGCAAAATCGCGCCTGCGGAACGAACCGATGATTATGTGGTACCTCGATTCAAGCCTGGTAGCAAAGAGACCACCCATGGCAGAAGGATTGAGAATCGTTCCCCCGTTCTGGTGTATCATGTCCAGGGCGGCCAGAGAGTCCAGTATTGCAAGCGAATCCCTGAGCCTCTGCTGCTCGATTTTGAGAGAATCGATGCGTGCCTGATGTCTTGCCTGCTCGACAAGAAGCATCTGAAGCTTGCGGACCTCTATGTCCTCACTTGTAGGACGGCCTGCCAGAGTCCGGAAAAAATCACAGCCGGTAAGTGTGAAAAGGGCGGCCAGCGCCAGCAATGCCAAAGACTTTCTCATAATGTACCAAAGAATGCAATAAGGTGTAACACGCAAATTTAGCCAATTAATGGTCAGGTACAAAATAAAAATGATATATTTGCAAACACATTAACCCGGACATCATTTTGCACGACATCAGGACCTTACTCAAAATCATCATCACGGCTGCCGCAATGCTGACTGCGGCATCGAGAGGTCTATGTCAGATTTCTGTTCCGCAGCATTTCCAGGTCCGTCCGCTTTACAGGCACGACACTCTCACCATTGTGGCAGTGGGTGACATCATGATGCATGAAATGCAGATACAGAAGGCATTGCAGAAAGACGGCAGTTACGATTTCTCATCCTGCTTCAAGCTTGTGAGGGACAGGATTGAGGGTGCGGACATCGCAATCGGGAACATGGAATTCACACTCGCCGGAGAGCCGTATACCGGTTACCCATGCTTCTCCGCCCCGGACAGCTTCGCGGAACATGTGGCGGACTGCGGTTTCGACGTTTTCCTGTGCGCCAACAACCATATCTTCGACAAGGGTATGGCCGGAGCTGAAAGGACTCTCGGGATTTACAGGGGCATGATGCAGGACAGAGGCACGAGATTCACCGGCCTTGCAGGGAGTGAGGAAGAATTGGAGGAAAACAATCCTTTGATGCTGGTATGCAAGGGAATAAGGGTGGCTCTGGTCAATTTTACATACGGGACCAATTCTGGCGGATGGGCAGGTTATCCCAAGGTGAACAGGCTGAGCGACAAGGACTTGCTTAAAGAAACACTCAAAAGGGCCGAAAAGGCCGACATGACGATTGTCATGCCACATTGGGGTGAGGAATATGTGCTGACGCACTCTGCAAGGCAGAGAAGCGAGGCCGAGTGGATGGCCGGGAACGGGGCTGACATAATATTGGGGTCGCATCCCCATGTCGTTCAGGACAGAGAAGTCATAGACGGGGTTCATGTGGCATATTCGCTCGGAAACATGGTCTCCAACATGAGCGCGGCAAACACCCAGCTTGAGCTTATGGCTACCATAAGGATTGTCAGATACGGCAACGGAGACATCAGGATGTTGGAACCCGAATTCACCTGGCTGTGGTGTTCAAGGCCGGGAGGGTTCTGCGAAGGATATTGTGTGGTTCCGGTGGAGGAATACATCGGCACCCGGGATCAATGGGTCGGGCCATGGGAATATGACAAGATGATGGCTACATTCCATCGGGTCCTGAGCCATTCAGGGCCAAACCAGGATTATGATAAATAAATGAAAAACAATAATATATAAATGAGCAGAAAGACAATAACACTCGAAGCAATCGACCCCGTGGAAATCTACGGAGCGGCAAACAAGAACCTTGAAGCACTGTGCGGATGGTTCCCGAACCTGAAAGTGATTGCAAGAGGAAATGACATAATCCTCGACGGCTCTGATGCTGACATTGAGGCCTTCTCCGTGAAACTCAACCAGTTGATAGAAAGACGCAGACACAAGATGAACCTCACACCTTACGATGTGGAGGACTTGTTCGACGCCGAGGCTTCCCAGAACCGGTTCAAGCTGAACGGCGACTCAGTGATAGTCTTCGGCAATGACGGCAAGCCAATCAAGGCTCGCAACCGCACCCAGGAGGAAATGGTCAAGGCCTATTTCGAAAATGACCTCATCTATGCCATAGGCCCAGCCGGAACAGGAAAGACATACATAGCCATTGCACTGGCAGTCAGAGCATTGAAGAACAGGGAAATCAAAAGGATTATCCTTACCCGTCCGGCAGTCGAGGCAGGAGAAAGGCTCGGGTTCCTGCCCGGCGACCTCAAGGACAAGCTGGATCCATATCTTCAGCCACTGTACGATGCCCTCGGCGACATGATACCGGCAAAAAAACTCCAGGAATTCATGGCTGAAGGCACAATCCAGATAGCCCCCCTGGCCTATATGAGGGGACGGACACTCGACAGGGCCTGCGTGATTCTCGACGAAGCGCAGAACACCAACCTCGGCCAACTGAAGATGTTCCTGACGAGGATGGGTTGCGACGCCAAATTCATCGTTACAGGAGATGCAAGCCAGATAGACCTCCCGAACCGCAACGACTCAGGCCTGCTCCGCGGCATAGAACTCACCAGACACATAAAGGGTGTCAGTACAATCGTCTTCAAAAATGAAGATATTGTAAGACACCCTCTTGTCGCAAAAATCGTCAAGGCCTTCGAAAAGGCTCATGAAGGCGGGCTTTAGTTGACCCTGCCTTCCTTCACGATTGTATTGTATTTGTTGTATCCGGCCTCGTATTTAGGATCCTTTTCACGGAAACGGTAGCAGACATTCTTGAGATATTCTGCGATGTTGACCTTGATACTTTCATCCTTGGTGATGTTGAACGCCTTCTCAAACGGTTCGAAAGCACCCTCGAGAGCTTTCTCGAAATCGGCTACGAGAGCCTCGTATTTCTTGTCATCAAACTCGTTGGAAGCCTTCTCCTGATACTCAAGGGCAAGGTTGTAGTAGAGGATACCTGCTCCGATGAAACCGAACTCATATTCAGGATTGATTTCAGCACATTTATAGTATGATTTCAAAGCCTCTTCCTTGTTGCCGAGCTGATTGTGGATGTTGCCCTCGACATAGTAGAGGGAAGCGTTGTTAGGCTCGTTCTCCTTTGCAAGGTTGATGAGGGAGAAAAGCTTCTCAGGATTCTCGTTGTTGTCAAGATAGTAGTTGATGAGTCCGATAAGGATGCTCTGGCTCTCAGGGAACTTGGTGAAACCGGCCTCAAGGGTATTTCTTGAATCCTCCTTCCTGTCAAGCTTTGCATAAACATCGGCAAGTTTCGCAAACACCTCACCTCCCTCATAATAATATCCGACTGCAAGGCATTTCTCGAAGAACACGCGTGCCCTGTCATAGTTCTGTACGGCCCATGCAGTGAATCCGGCATTGTAGAGGGCTGTGGTGTCAATCTTAGAGTTAGGCTCCACGGCAGCAGCCTCTGCAGCCTTCTCGAATTTCTCGCTTGCAGCATTGAGGTCGCCGAGCATGTAGCTGTTCATTCCGTCCTCATAATATTTCTTGGAAATATTGTCGAGACCGGCTGCGATATCTTTTGTCTTTGACTTCTTGATGTCCACTTCGTATGCCTTCTTGTATGCATCCCTGGCACTTGCAAGAGCATCAGGAAAGACAGGCTTGGTGACATTGATGAGGACAAGCTGTCCGGCACCGTTGAAATACAACTCCTTGTTGTCATAGATTTCCTTTACGCAAGGCTCACCTCCAAGCACTTCATTCACGGTAGATACTGGTTTCTCATTTGCCATAAGGAGTTTGAGTTCCTGTTGTGAAGCTCCGACCCAAGCCGAGCCTGACGGTGCATTATAAGCATCAACATAGGTTGTTGCAAGTTTGAGCCAGGTTGCTACTTTGTCGGCCTTCTTAGGATTCTGGGCAGCAGCCTCAGCTGCCTCGACAGCCTTCTTGGCATCTGCAGGAGATTTTACCTGTGCATCGGCGAGCTGCACTCCGGCAACCAATGCCAATGCGATCAAAATTCTCTTCATAATGTTCATATTAAGGTTATTGATTATTCGTTTTGTGTCTCCGGAGCATCATTTCCTCCCTCTTCCGTAACTGTCTGCACAGGGCTGACCGTGTTTTCATCCTCGCTCTTGCTCACTGCGGAAACCGCAGCTATGGAATCTCCCTCCCTTATGTTTATGAGGCGGACTCCCTGTGTGGCACGTCCTGCAATCCTTATGTCAGAAACTGCCATCCTGATCGTGATGCCGGAGCGGTTGATGATCATGAGGTCATTCTCGTCAGTCACATTCTTCATCGCAACGAGGGAACCTGTCTTCTCAGTGATATTCAATGTCTTGACACCTTTTCCTCCCCTGTTGGTGATGCGGTATTCGTCAAAGTCGGAACGCTTGCCGTAGCCATGCTCGCTGACAACCAGAATGCTGTGGGCAGCAGCATCTTCCGCTGTCGGATCGTATGTAATCATGCCGACAACCTCATCGTCATCTTCAATATTTATACCACGGACTCCTGAAGCAGTCCTTCCGAGCGCCCTCGCATCATTCTCGTCAAAGCGGCAGCAGCGACCATTGCGTCCTGCAAGGAGGATTTCGCTGTGTCCGTTGGTCATGACGGCATCAAGAAGTTCGTCACCCTCACGTACGGTGATGGCGATGACACCGTTGGTACGCGGTCTTGAATATGCCTCGAGAGATGTTTTCTTGATGATTCCCCTCTTGGTTCCGAGAACGATATAGTTGTTGTTGATATATTCCTCGTCCTTGAGGTTGCGGACATTCAGATATGTCTTGATCTTGTCGTCCGGCTCTATGTTTATGACATTCTGGATTGCACGTCCCTTGGATGCGCGGGTGCCCTCAGGAATTTCGTAAACTTTCAGCCAGTAGCACTTGCCGTTCTGGGTGAACAGAAGCATGGTGCTGTGCATGTTGGCGACATAGATGTGCTCTATGAAGTCTTCGTCACGGGTTGCGCTTCCCTTGATGCCTACGCCTCCCCTGTTCTGGGTCCTGTACTCGCTGAGGGACGTCCTCTTGATATATCCGAGATGGGATATGGTTATGACGACATCCTCGTCGGCGTAGAAGTCCTCAGGGTTGAATTCATCAGCGGAGAGTGCGATTTCAGTCCTTCTCGGGTCACCGTATTTCTCCTTCATCTCCATGGTCTCATCCTTGATGATGCCCATCTGGAGTTCCTCGCTTGCAAGGACATCCTGACAATATTTGATGAACTTCATCTTCTCGTCGTACTCGCTCTGGATCTTCTCCCTCTCGAGTCCGGTGAGCTGGCGCAGACGCATCTCTACGATTGCAGTAGCCTGTGCATCGGAGAAATCGAACTGGGAAATGAGCTCTGCCTTGGCCTCCTCGACAGTCTTGGAAGCCCTTATGATATTGATTATCTGGTCAATGATGTCAAGTGCCTTGAGGAGTCCTTCGAGGATATGGGCTCTCTTGAGTGCCTTGTCGAGGTCGAATTTTGTCCTCCTGACTACGACATCATGTCTGTGCCTTACGAAATATTTGATGAGGTCCTTGAGGTTGAGCAGCCTTGGACGGCCGTTCACAAGAGCCACATTGTTGATTGAGAAGCTTGACTGGAGAGGAGTGTACTTGAAGAGGGTGTTCAGCACAACATTGGAGTTGGCATCCTTCTTCAGGCGGATGATCACGCGTACTCCATCCTTCATCGTGGTCTCGTCATTGATATATGAGATGCCTTCAATCCTCTTGTTCTCAACAAGTTCGGCAATCTTCTCAATCATCTCCTTCTTGTTGACCATGTAAGGAATCTCGGTCACCACGATGGTCTCACGGCCGGACTCGCCCACCTCGATCTCTGTCTTTGAACGGATTACGATGCGCCCGCGGCCGGTCTCGAAAGCGTCCTTGATGCCCTGGTGTCCCTGGATTATGCCACCCGTAGGGAAATCCGGACCCTTGATATAGTGCATCAGCTCTTCGATGGTTATGTCCGGATTGTCGATATATGCGCAGATGGCATCGCAGCACTCACTGAGATTGTGGGGAGCCATGTTCGTGGCCATACCGACTGCGATTCCGGAAGCACCGTTCAGAAGCAGGAGCGGAACCTTGGTAGGAAGCACCGTAGGCTCCTGAAGGGAGTCGTCAAAGTTGTTCTGAAAATCTACCGTATCCTTGTCGAGGTCAGCAAGCACCTCGTCTGAAAGTTTGGAAAGCTTAGCCTCGGTATAACGCATGGCAGCCACAGGGTCACCGTCCATGGAACCGAAGTTTCCCTGACCGAAGACGAGAGGATATCTCAGGCTCCAGTCCTGCGCCATCCTCGCCATGGCATCATACACGCTGGAGTCACCGTGCGGATGATACTTACCAAGGACCTCACCGACAATACGGGCAGACTTCTTCGTCTGGCTCGTATAGCGGAGTCCGAGGCCGTCCATTCCGAACAGCACCCTCCTGTGGACAGGCTTGAACCCGTCACGCACGTCCGGGAGAGCCCTGGACACGATCACGGACATGGAGTAGTCGATATAGGCACTCCTCATCTGCTGGTCGATGTTGACTTGTTCAATCCTTCCGGTATTTACCTCATTTTCCACATTTTCCATATATGAATTCTCAATTTTTATAATTTTCCAAAATCAAGGACCGTTCAGGCAGGAGCCTCAAAGTCCTTAGCATAAAAGTTGCGACAGTTGCCGGCATATCTCCGCAAAGTTACGAAAAAATTAGTAAATTTGTGCAATCAACCCCGATAATTATGGAAATCAACATATCAGAAGAACTCAATTCAATCATACAATACTCCCGGGAGGAGGCCATGCGCACAGGAAGCTACGGCATCGCCCCGGACCACCTTTTTCTCGGGATTCTCCGGCATAGGGAGAACACCGCGGTGGACGCCCTCAGAGGCCTGGGCACTGACATTGACGAACTCAAGCAGTTCATCGACAACAAGGTCTTCACCAACGAACACATTCCATACACGGAAATAGACAGCGTGACATTCTCCCGGGGAGCCCAGAATATCCTGAGCTTCACGGTCCTGGAGGCCACCAAGGTGCTCTGTCCCACGGCATCGTCCCAACATCTGCTCCTTGCATTGTGCAGGGCCGGCGGTTCATACGGAAGCACATACCTCAAAGACACCGGAGTGGACTACAGGAGACTCTTCATATATATGGAGCGCAACTCAATGCTCACAAACGGCGAAGCTCCCATCGAGCGCCCGAACGACAATGACACCGAAGATGAGGCCCCGAAAATCCATATCCGCGCCGTAGCGAAGGAGGAGACGGAGGAGAAGGAGGAAGCCTCACCGCTTGAGGAATTCGGCTATGACATAACAGAAGCGGCAAGGGAAGGCAAGCTGGACCCTCTCGTAGGTCGCGAAGACGAAATAATGAGAGTAATCCAGATTCTCGGGCGAAGGAGGAAGAACAACCCGATGCTCGTAGGTGATCCGGGAGTCGGGAAATCGGCTATTGTGGAGGGAATCGCGCTCAGGATTGCTTCAGGGGACATTCCTCCCGTGCTTGCCGACAAGAGAATAATATCCCTTGATCTCGGTTCCATCGTAGCAGGTACAAAATACAGAGGCGATTTCGAGAAGAGGCTCAAATCCATCATAAACGAGGTTGCCCAAAGCCCGGACGTGATTCTTTTCATAGATGAATTCCACACGATAGTGGGTGCAGGAGGAGCTTCAGGAAGCCTTGACGCAGCCAATATGCTCAAACCGGCCCTTGCAAGAGGTGACATCCAGTGCATAGGGGCCACCACAACCGAAGAATTCCGTAAAATCGTGGAGAAGGACGGAGCGCTCGACAGGAGATTCCAGAAAATCACCGTAGAAAGGACCGACATCCCGCATACCATATCGATTCTCGACAAGCTGAAGGTCAATTACGAGAAGCACCACAACGTGACCTATTCAGACGGGGCAATCGAGGCATGTGTCAGGATGTCAGAAAGATACATAACAGACAGATGTCTTCCGGACAAGGCAATCGACGCGATGGACGAGGCAGGGTCGATGGTGCGCCTGAGGAACCCGAAGAAGAATGCGATGGTGACGGCCGAAGATGTGGCTTCCGTCATATCCAAGATGACCGGCATACCGTCAGGCAAGGTCGCTGAGGGCGAAGGCTCAAGGCTGATGAAGATGAGAGATGCGCTCAAGGCAAGGATAATCGGGCAGGACGAAGCCGTAGACAAGGTGGTGAGGTCGATCAGGCGCAACAGGGCAGGCGTAAAAGACCCCGACAAGCCTATAGGCACATTCCTTTTCCTCGGTCCTACAGGAGTCGGCAAGACTCAGCTTGCAAAGTCCATTGCAGAATATCTCTTTGATTCTGAAGACAATATGGTAAGGTTGGACATGAGCGAATACATGGAGAAATTCAATGTATCACGACTAATAGGAGCGCCTCCGGGATATGTAGGGTTCGAGGAGGGCGGCCAGCTCAGCGAACGCGTAAGGAGGAAGCCGTACTGCGTCGTGCTGCTTGACGAGATTGAGAAGGCGCATCCGGACGTGTTCAACCTGCTGCTTCAGGTGATGGACGAAGGAAGGCTGACAGACAGCAACGGAAGGACTGTGAGCTTCAGGAACACCATCGTAATAATGACATCCAATGTGGGTAGCCGTGAGCTTGACGACTATGGCAGCGGAATGGGCTTCAGCACGTCAGGAAGAAATGTTGACGACAACCGGCGCAATGTACTCGGAAAGGCTGTCAGGAAGGCGTTCCCTCCGGAGTTCATCAACAGGGTGGACGAGCAGGTCATCTTCAATCCGCTGACCAGGGAGGACATTTCCAAGATCATCGACATTGAACTCAAGGGGCTGAAGGAGAGGGTACGCGAGACAGGGTACGAACTCACGGTGACCGCTCCGGCCAAGCGTTTCGTGGCCCAGAAGGGATATGACCCCCATTTCGGTGCCCGTCCTCTCAAGCGCGCCATGCAGAAATATATAGAGGACCCTGTTTCAGAGTTCATCATATCCGAAAGGATGCTCAACAGCAAGAGAGGCATCAAGGACCTGGCCATAAAGGGCATAGGACTTTCCCCGCAGACAGAGAGGCTGAAAGTGAGCCTTGCCAGGGAAGGCAACGATACCATCGTACGCCGTGATGAGGACAATGTCAGGCAAAGCAGACATCAAGAAGTTCCAGATCCATGTCGTTGACCATGTCCATGAGGGTCCTGTAGGATTCTTCTGAAGAAAACATTGAACTGATTTTGCTGATATTCGTTTTCATGGCTCTTTGTTTTTATTGTTTGTTGATGCAAAGATACGGTTACATTGTGCCAAGCTGCGGCACATTGAAAAAATTTTAATAAAAAATGACAAAACTTGTAATATTCGACCTTGACGGAACCCTTCTGAACACAATCGAAGACCTCGGCAACGCATGCAACCATGCGCTTGCCGAATGCGGATTCCCCCAGAGGAGGCTGGAGGAATACAATATGCTGGTGGGCCGGGGAATAATGAACCTGTTCCTGAAAGCACTCCCTGAAGGATCCGGCACCACAGAAAACGCATTGAAGATGAAGAATCATTTCGTGCCGTGGTACAACGCCCACATCTGCGACTGTACAAAGCCGTATCCCGGTGTCATTGAGATGCTTGACAAACTTTCCGCCGCAGGGGTGTCCCTCGCCGTAGCCTCGAACAAGTATCAGGAAGGCACAGAGATGCTCATAAGGCATTTCTTCGGGAAATACAGATTTGCTGCCATACTCGGCCAGAGGGAGGGCAAGCCCATAAAACCTGACCCGGCAATAGTTGAGGAGGCAATGTCATGTGCAGGAGTGAACAAGGAGGATGTGGTCTATTGCGGTGACTCAGACGTGGATATGGCCACCGGAATCAATGCCGGAGTAAGGACCGTGGGAGTGACATGGGGATTCAGAACGAGGGAGGAACTGCAGGCTTTCAATCCATGGATGCTTGCCGACTCCCCGGAAGACATATCGTCAGCCGTATTACAAAATGATAACACCCTGTAATATAAACAAATAAACCCACCATACCACGAACACGACATATAGTCATATTGAGCCCCCAAACCAATTGTCATATCAAGAACACATCACACACCCAACCAACTGTCATATCGAGCACACATCACACACCCAACCAACTGTCATATCGAGCGAAGTCGAGATATCTAATATATGGAAACAGAAAAATACACAGACAAACTTGCGAAATACATAATTTTCGCAGCCGTCGCAGTTATAGTAGGAGCAGCCTGCTGGTATTTCAAGAACATATTGATATACATACTGATAGCAGTAGTCATGTCCCTGATGGCAAAGCCCATCATGAAACTATTGAGAAAGGTCTGCATCAAAGGCCGCAGAATGCCCGAATGGCTCATGGCGGCATTGTCGATCGTTCTGATCCTTGTGCTTTTCCTCGCAGTCATTACCCTTATATTCCCGATAGTCAGCGGAATAGTGAAAGGGATTTCACTGGAGAACATCGAAAGCGCGGCAAGGCATATCGCCGGTCCAATGTCGGACCTGAACATTTTCCTCAGGCAGACATTCCCTCAGCTGGGCAGCGATTTCCGCATCGAACTTGCCGTGATGCAGGAGCTTCAGAAACTTCTCAATGTATCCATATTCTCCTCTGTGATAGGATCTGCCGCCTCCCTGCTAAGCAGCTTCGGAGTAGGCCTGTTCTCAGTCGTATTCATCGGATTCTTCTTCATCAAGGATGAGGATTTGTTCGGGAAAATGATAACCGCAGTCGTGCCTGACAAACACGAAGATGCCGTTTTCCGTTCACTCTCCGACATAAGTCACCTGCTTTCCAGATATTTCGACGGTCTTCTCCTTGAAATGAGCGGAGTAGCGTTTCTGAACTTCCTCGGCCTTCTCCTCATAGCCCGCC
The DNA here is from genome assembly GCA_051870095.1 of Candidatus Cryptobacteroides sp. Classification (GTDB taxonomy): domain Bacteria; phylum Bacteroidota; class Bacteroidia; order Bacteroidales; family UBA932; genus Cryptobacteroides. The sequence goes on from JBJEBN010000126.1 coordinate 17,265, forward strand.
TCGGATTCAATGCATCGATAGGCATAGCTTTCCTCACTGGTCTGCTTAACATTATCCCTTATGTCGGCCCGCTTGCCGGCGGAGTCTTCGGTACAGCGCTGGGACTCGTCCTGAAATACAGCAGTGTGGCACCTATCGGCCTGAATGTCAGCTTCCTATGGTTCACAATCATACTGATAGCAATCTTCTGCTTCACCCAGCTTGTGGACAATTTCCTATTCCAGCCGGTTATCTACTCGACCAGTATCAAGGCCTCCCCTCTCGAGATTTTCATCGTGCTCCTGATAGCCGGCCATGTCAGCGGCCCATTGGGAATGATCGTGGCAATCCCATGCTATACGGTCGCGAGAGTGGTGGCATTCAGGTTCTTCGCAGATATAAAGGCCATACGCAGACTCATGCCTCAGGAAGAGGCCGGACAGAAAGAATCAAAACAGGAAGACAACCAGAAATGACATTCAGGCACATCATAGCATTCTTTATCGGGCTGACGACAGCATCGGCAATTTCAGATGCACTGACTCCGGACGGGACATATCTCTATGCCCGGAAAGACACCTGCGATCTGTTCATGGACATATACGAGCCGGCCAGGGGAAGCGCTACAGAGGTTGACGGAAAGGCCAAGCCTACCATAATATTCATGTTCGGAGGAGGATTCTCTGAAGGCGAAAGGGACTGCCCGAGATATGCGGAATGGTTCTCAGCCATGTCAGAAGACGGCTTCAGAATCGTCTCCATCGACTACAGGCTCGGTCTGAAAGGAGTATCAAGCGTAGGTGTCAGACAGGCGAACCAGCTCGACCATGCAATACATCTTGCAGTGGAAGACCTGTTCAGCGCCACATCATTTCTTATACAGAATTCCGAAACTCTCGGCATAGACCCGGAAAACATCATCGTCAGCGGTTCGTCTGCAGGAGCCATCACTGCCTTGCAGGCCGAATACGAAATATGCAACGGAACGAAATGGGCTGACCAGCTTCCCGAAGGCTTCAACTATGCAGGTGTGATGTCGTTCGCCGGGGCAATTTTCTCAAGAAAAGGAGAATTGAAATTTGCCACAGCCCCCTGCCCGATTCTGATTTTCCACGGAACTGCCGACAAGACAGTCCCTTACAAGCAGATTAAAGCCGGCAGGCTAGGGTTCTTCGGTGGCAGCAAGATTGCAGCCAGGCTCCGCAAATCCGGATATGGATATGTTATGTACCATTACAAGGGACTCGACCACGAGGTGTCCGAATATATGTACAAGACCATCCCGCAGCAGTCGGATTTCATCCTTATGGATGTGATGCAGAGTCAGGTCCGTACAATTGACATCACAGTGGAAAACTGAGAGACCCTACCCGATGACAAGTTCGACCGGACAATGGTCGGATCCCATTATTTCAGTATGGATGGAAGCACTTTTCAGACGAGGCGCAAGGTCATCGGACACGACGAAATAATCTATACGCCACCCTGCATTCCTTTCTCTCGAGCAGAAACGGTATGACCACCATGAATATATGTCCTTCATGTCCGGATAGAAATATCTGAATGTATCTATGAAGCCGGATTCAAGCAGGGTCGTAAACTTTTCCCTTTCCTTGTCTGTGAAACCTGCATTGTTGTGGTTCGAAGAAGGATTCTTCAGGTCGATTTCCTTATGGGCAACATTCAGGTCACCGCATACTATTACACCCTTATGCTTCCCGTCTGCATCCGTACGGTCGTGGAGCGAATGGAGATAAGCCCTGAAATCGTCCTCCCAAGTCATCCTGTAGTCTAGCCTCTTCAATTCATCCTGCGAATTGGGCGTATATACACAGACAAGGTAAAAATCAGGCATTTCCAGTGTTATCACCCTGCCCTCATGGTCGTGCTCGTCCTTTCCTATGCCGTAGGCCACGGACAGAGGTTCATGCCTGGTATATATTGCAGTCCCCGAGTAGCCTTTCTTCTCGGCGAAATTCCAGTATGACTTGTAGCCCGGGAATTCGAGTTCGAGCTGGCCTGCCTGCATCTTGGTTTCCTGAAGGCAGAAGAAATCGGCGTCGAGTCCGGTGAAGGAATCGGCGAAGCCTTTGGTGGCTACGGCGCGGAGGCCGTTTACGTTCCAGGAGATGAATTTGTACATGGCTATTCCATTACCCATTCGGTGCCTTCCTTGGTATCCTTGATGCGGATGCCGAGTGCAAGCAGTTCATCCCTTATCTTGTCACTTGTTGCCCAATCCTTTGCAGCCTTTGCAGCCTTGCGCTGCTCGATGACCATTTGCATGAGTCCGTCGATTGTCCTGGAGGCCTTGCCACCTTCATTTTCCTCGTCGCGAAGGGCAAGAACTCCGAAGACGATATTGTCGAACAGGTCCACAAGTGCCTGTATATCAGCCTTTGAGAGAGTCCTCCTGCGGTCCTTGACAGTATTTATGATGCGCACTGCATCGAAAATGCATGAAAGAGCAACCGGAGTATTGAGGTCATCGCAGAGGGCATCGTATGTCTTCTCAACAATCTCACCCACTTCCTTGTCGTCAGTGTGTACGGATCCGGCCTCGGGAGCTAAAGCCGACAGGAACTCGCCGTATGCCATCATATAAGGAGGATTGCCTTTGGTCCCCTCCGAAGAAGATTTCACGCCTGCCGCCGAGGCGATGTCGCGAAGATCCTTTGCAGCCTGAAGAACCCTCTTGAGGCCTTTCTCGGCAGCCTGAAGAGCCTCGTTGCTGAAGTCAAGCGTACCCCTGTAATGTGCCTGCAGGATGAAGAACCTTACGGTCATCGGGCTGTAGGCCTGCTCCAGTTCACGATGGTTCCCGGCAAAAAGCTCCGGCAGAGTGATGAAGTTGCCGAGAGACTTGCCCATCTTCTTTCCGTTGATGGTTATCATGTTGTTATGCATCCAGTATTTCACACCGGAAGTGCCGCGTGAAGCGACATTCTGTGCAATCTCGCACTCATGATGAGGGAACAGGAGGTCCATTCCGCCTCCGTGAATGTCGAATTCCTTTCCGAGATATTTCTCGCTCATGGCAGAACACTCAAGATGCCATCCCGGGAAACCGTCGCTCCATGGCGACCTCCACCTCATGATATGCTCCGGAGATGCCTTCTTCCAGAGGGCGAAATCATAGGAGGCACGCTTGTCCTGCTGGCCGTCAAGCTCCCTGGTTCCCTCCTTTACATCCTCGAGGGTGCGTCCGGAAAGAATACCGTACTTGTGGTCCTTGTCATATTTGAGAACATCGAAATATATCGATCCATTGCTCTCGTATGCATATCCGGCATCGATGATCTTCTTGACGATGTCGATTTGCTCAAGTATATGTCCGGAAGCCCTCGGCTCGATTGAAGGCGGAGCTACATTCAGAAGCCTCATGGCCTCATGGTACAGGAGAGTGCATGACTGGGCGACCTCCATCGGCTCCAGCTGCTCGATACGGGCCTTCTTTGCAATCTTGTCCTCGCCCTCATCAGCATCATGCTCAAGATGCCCGACATCCGTTATATTCCTGACATATCTCACCTTGTATCCGAGGTGCCTGAGCAGCCTCACGAACACATCATATGTTACACCAGGCCTTGCATGGCCCAGATGGGCATCTCCATATACCGTCGGTCCGCAGACATAAAGTCCGACATGACCTGCCTGAATCGGCTTGAAAATCTCTTTCTTTCTCGAAAGTGAATTGGTGATAAACAGTTCTCTCATCTATCTTTATCTTTTTCCTTCAAAACTGCAAATATAACATTTTTATGGTTGACCATCAATGAGACATCGTATCAGAAACGATATTCCAGACCAAGATTCAGACAAATGAGACCGTCATAATAATTGCGGTAGTCATTCAAGATAGTTTCGGTGTTTGCTACGGCACTGTAAGGAACAATGCAGAACCTCGGCTCAAGAAATATTCCCAATCCCTCCCATAAACGGAACCTGACCTGAACGGCGCCGGAAAGACCTATGTATGTACGATTGACATCATCCTTAATATCAGCCTTATGCATATATCCCATCTCCGGTCCGAACAGGAGTGATGCTGCCACCAGATTATCATCCCTTTTGGAAATCAGGCTTACAAAGTCCACAAGACCTTCAAACCTTAATGAATAGTAATCCGTGAAATATGGCAGGTAACCCTTGTACTCCACCCACTTGCTGCGTCCGTATGACAAGGATGCACGAAGAGCGAAATATCGTGTAAAAAACTTACCCCCAGAAAGGACATAATGCATGCCCAAGGCACTGAGAGCGCCAAGATTGTCGCGCACTATCATCGAATTCTGGACCTGGAGTCCTCCTGACAATGATACAAACCATGGATATGGGCGAGGTTCCATCCTCTTGGCAGTCCCTATGTTGTAAGTGAATCCGAAATCACCCTGGAACGATGCGAGCCATGCACGCCAGTTTCCTGCATGTGAAAGCGCCATGCCGTTGGAGTATAAAGCAGCCCTCGGTTCAATGAAGAAATCCACTCCGGGGAAAATGCGCAGTGCCAGATTCAAGCCAACATGACCTGTGAATGCATTCCCCCAATGTCCCTTATACCCTGCTCCTGCATAGCCGAGTCCGGCAAGTATTGACAACTCACAGAATCGGTCCAGACGGTATCCGTCAAGGTAAGATACCAGATTGAACAGATAATCAGCCGTTATTTCTCCGCCATTAATTGGACTGCCGTTGAAATTGTCCGTCCATGTTCCAGCATTCGCTGAAAGTCTCACGGCGCAGAAGGGATTGAACCATTTTCCGAAAGAAAGGCCTCCGAGCATGCCAAAACTGTAATCTGCGGTCGCGAGCTTCATGCTGCGGGCATTGATGGAAATGAATGTATTGTCCATGAACTTCCCGGAGATAAATTCCTGGTTCTTTGGACGGAAACGCTTCATCATACTGTAACGGGTCGCATCATATCCCCTATCCCTGACTTTCTGCACAGAGGTAGTATCCATGAAAGCGCTGTCAAGGGCAGCTCTAAGGCTGTCAGCTATCATGTCCTTATCGGAAGCAACCACAACGGTGTCCGCAAGATGGAGTATCGTCCCGGACGAAGGTCTCGAGGCTGCAAGGGAAGCCGTGGCCAAGACCACGGACAATATGATTGACAAAACTGATAGTCGTTTCATAACTGATTCACATTATTATGCTAAGGTTTCACCTCAGGCGGGCAGCCATCAGAAAGAATAATCGAATTCTTCCTCCACTGGCTCGTCTTTCTTCAGAGCATCCTTTACAAGTTCCTCATATATGTCCCAGTCGGCTTCTGCGACCTTGATATAACTCGGGTCCAATTCAAAACACTTGCGGAGATATTTCTTCGCCAAATCGTACTCTGAGTCATATGTCACATAGTCAACTATGGCATTCTTCAAGCCATTTACATTGTCATGGCTGCGACAAAGTACCTGTGCATTCAGGTACTGGGTCACCGGATCATCCTCCGGAAGCGCCTTGAGAGCTGCCTTGGCAAGGCCTATATTGCCGACAGCCAGATTCATGACCACCTTGTTGCGTGGGGTCGAATTCCGGACGACATTGAACACTCTCTTGCCTTCTTCCGTTTTGTTGTCACGGAAATAACCGGCAAGGCATCGCGTCACAGCCTTCAGAAGTTCATATTTTTCATCCGGGAGGATGGATGCGACCTCCATGGCCCTCATGTATTTGTCCGCATTCAGGAACATTATTACCTGATTGGCCACGATCTGCTCTATATTGATGATTTCGTCGATCTCCTTAGGGTTCAGCTTATTGCGAATCACTCGGTTAACTTTTTCCCGTTCATCAATAAGCGAAGCCAACACCGTGGTATCACACACTCCCCTTCGGATGTATGACACCGCCAGATTGTTTGCAGGCAGAGGCCATACCCGGCCTTCGGCCTTCTTAGAATCCGCAATGGCTCTTTTGTAGAGAAGTTCCAGTTCATCCGTATTCTTCACCATATCGAACAAATGCCAATATTCATAAAGAGCAAATGCCTTCCTTCCTGAACGGTAATCGACGTCATTGTTATAACGGTCGAGAATCTCCTCGGGAGTCAACTTCCTGAATATCTCGTTCTTGTATTCGAATGCTACACTACGCAGCTTAGGCAGACGAGGAGAAATCTGAGACTTGTAATATGGAAGCTGCCTGATTTTTCCCCACTGCGCATCCATGCTGTTCGGATTGGCCTCGACAAGTTTGCGTACAGCTGCGGCTTCCGCGACAAGAGAGTCTGACTCAAGTAGATCTGCGACTTCAAGCCAAGAAGCAACCCTTGAGTTGGATGTCTTGATTGTCCTGTCCAGGACTCTTTTAGGGAGCACAGATTTCACTTGTTCCTCGACGAACTTCATCCTCTTGTTTGACAAGTCCACATTCTTCGCATAGGTTCCGTCCGGAGAAGCCACCCCAAGGATGTGAAACTCCTTCAAAGTAGATCCCTCGGTTGTGATGACATCTATCATTTCCTGCTTTATTTTCTCCAGGGATGCGATGCTCGTCGTGTCCTTCGGGTCTATCTCCGCCTTTCCTACGATGAAATTCACATCGATATTAGTGGATGCATTCCTGAGTTCCCTCCTCGGCTTCTTTTCAAAATCAGAAGGGTCCAAAGAATATTCGCTGAAAGAATACTCCAGGAACTTCATCGGACGGCGGACCCTTCCTGTATTGAAAATCTTCAATGAATCCTCATACAGAACCATATTGTAGTCTTCAGTCCAAATCTTAGCCTTGCAGTACATCAACTCGTTCGGATTGTCAAGAAAGACCGTATCCTTCCAGGAAACGAACATTGTACTGTCTGTCAGGCGAGGCAGAGAGTCTGCTATGCAATACAATGGATCGAGAGTAGGGTCATAGCCCATTCTTCGAAGCTGGGTGTCATGATACTGTTCACCGTCATATACTATCGGAGGACGATATTCCAGAGTGTCAACCTCATTGCCGGCAAGAAGATAAGTCTGCACAACAAGCCTGGCATTAGTCTTTCCGAGCCTCTCCTTGAAAGGATATGTCGCTCCGCAGGAAACATTGTTACCATAGATTTCAGGTGGATCTATCACTGGCTTGGAACCTGTTTCTGCCGTCACTATGGAGTTGTCAAGAACGATGGCCACATCGAACTGAACATTAATTTCCATTCTGCCGTTAATCCTGACGACTATCGGATCTGCAAGACCTGTAGGATAATAGAACAACGCGCCTGTATCGTATGCATCGATTTCATAATAGCCTGAAGCATCCGGATATGCTTCGAAAACCAGACCCGGATCCCAGTAACTGCCATCCTCCTTTGCCGCCATATACCCCTTGAAAGCATCATCAGCTTCTGCCGGAGTACCATAAGCATAGACAATCACATCGGTAAGAGGTTTGTTGTCATCTGTCTTATTGGTGATTGTTCCAGAGACCTTGATTCTCTGTTGGGCGGAAACAGCCAAAGAGGGCAGAATCAACAAAAAAAATATTATGACTTTATTGAGTAAATACCTATTCATTGTGGAGGGGGAACACACTATTTAATAATATAAGAGAACGTCACTCCGAGCTTTGCCGGGAACAACTTATATCCCCATGCATTGGCCTGAACTGTCGTATCTATATAATAATCATCGTAATTATCATGCTTGCAATACTGCTTCTGATGGAAGAACAGGAAGGAAAAACCGGCACACAATTCAAGATTCCAGTGTTTGTTGAGGGCAAAGACATATCCACCGGTTATACCTACCGAATAAGCGTTTCCCTTATACAGATAGTCGCCGAAGCCCATGTCATATGTAGCGACCAATGCAGAAGCTCCTATGTATTCCCGGATCATAGGACGACCGTTGAACCAATAACGATATTCCGGCTGAAAAGTAAAAAGCTTTGAATTGAGTCCATACGGTTTATAATGGCCCATGACGGAAAAATCAATGCTGGAATGCTCTCCAGTGACAATCTCGACTCCAAAATTTGGAGAAAGAGCAGCCCAATACAGAGCATTTGTCTTGACAGCCACCTGCTGCGCACCCGCATTTGGAGAAAGGGCACAAGAAAGGATAGTCGCGGCAATGACCGCAACTGTCACTTTGACTATGTTGGCAACATGTTTCATTTCAAAACTTTCAATCCCGCACAGTATTCCTATTTATTCCGCTCCGGGCACTCATCTCACTCCCTCCCCATACGACATAACGCGCAAATATAGTGATTTTTATTGAAGTACATAAC
>JBJEBN010000127.1:0-5031 GCA_051870095.1 Candidatus Cryptobacteroides sp.
CCTAATCTCAACAAATCGAGACTAATTGCAATACGTGCTTCACCGGAGGCTTACACTGATTTTCATGATTTCTTTTTTTAAAATTACCATTGGAACTCAGGAGAATCTGAAGTTGGTGCTACCGGAGTCGGGTTATTTGTACAAGCTGGATTGTATTTGACTTCTGTATCTACAATACATAAATCCATCCACTGGGGAGTTTCTGTAGTATTCCATCTGTAACCTTCCGGATGATTTGTGCCGGCATAACTTCTGGTAATTCCTTTTTTGAGCCTCTTGATATCAAATGTAGCAAAACCTTCGCCCCAAAGTTCTACCCTTCTTTGCCACCAAACCTGGTCAAGGAAAGTAACCATTGAATCATAAGTCCACGATGGGTTACGAAGCTTGGCAAACGTTTCGAGAAGACCCTTACCCCTGGCTTCATCCTGCATTCCGGCAGCCTCAGCCTCAATAAGCATCATTTCTTCGACTCTCATAAGAGGCACATCCACACAGAATCCCACGTATTGATTAGTAATACCGGCAGCACCACCTCCATTTCTGAATTTTACACTGAGGTAGCCAATTTTTTTGCTGGTAGTTGCAATCGCAGTCCCGATAAGGTTGTCAGGATAATCAGAGTACTCTGCAAGAGCTGTTGTTATCGCTGCTTCATCAGTCATATCGTCTATCGCAGGATCGATGAAGCATTTCTTCCTGATATCTGTTGCAGGAATGGTTTCATAAAGGTGGGCATCAATTCTTTTAGGCGTGCCATAATTTGCAGCATATCCCATTCCTGAAGAAGTCTCAAGTATCATCTGGGAAGCCCAGCTGGAGTCTCCGTCATTGGAAATGATGTTGGGGTCATCGGACTTGTATCCTGTAGCAAACATCCATGATGCTGAAGATTCAGAGTTGAATCCATTGTTTCTGTCAATATACTCCGCAGAGGTAAGGGCTGAATACCCGGTCTGTGCCAGTTTCGCGTATTTCTCGGCTTCTGACCAATTCTCCATTGTAAGATATGCACGAGCTTTAAGACCGTAAACCACACTTACATCAGGAGTCTTCTTGTCTTTTCTTACATAACCGTCAAGAAGCGCCTCTGCCTTGTCAAGATCTTCAATGATGAAAGACCAGATCTTTGCATTAGTTGCCCTTGGATTGTTGGTATAATCAGTCGTTTTCTCATCTATGACAGGAACTGTCTCTGCATCCGGATTCCCTGCATAAGTCTTTCCATACATTCGTGCGAGGTCCATATAAAACATCGCACGCATTGCTCTTGCAATTCCTACCCCATGTTTCTGCAGTTCAGAAGGCTCTTCACCTCCCATTTTTATTACAGTGTTGCAGTCATTTATCCAACCGTAATAATATGTCCATGGAATCTGGCATACTGCATATCTTGGTCCAAGGCCGGTACCACATTGATACCATGTAGAGTACCACTCACTTCCACTGTTCTCCACGGCAATATCCTGTCCCATCACATCTCTTTGGAGGAAAAAAGATGGATAACCGAAATCCCATGGATATTGGTCGGAGCCGCTGTATGTAAACTGTCCGGTGAGAACCGTACAAGCAGCTACAAAATTATTGAATGCATTGGGAGCACTTGATGCCTGACCAGATGTTACATAGTCGGTCTGAGGCAGCGTTTCCTGAATGCATGATCCCAGAAACAAACTCAGAACAACGACAGAACTTATTTTGATAATAGATTTCATATATTCTTCAATTTTAGCTTTTTACATTAAACCCCCGATTAGAATGTAAACTGGAGACCACCAGAAACGGTCCTGATAGGAGAGTAACTGTTGACACCGGATGAAGATGTTCCTTGATAAGCATATCTTGGATCGAGACCTTTGCGTGCAGACCAGAAATAAAGGTTTTCTCCTGCTGCATAAATTCTCATTTTCAACTTGTTCTTGAACCATTTTTCAGGGAACGTATATCCCACTGCAAATGATTGGAAGTCAAGATAGCTTGCGCTGGTAAGGAACCTGTCACTCTTTGCTGCACCATATTTGTCTCCATATTGCCAGCGAGGCATTGTACTTGCCGTATTGTCCGGACTCCATGATTTGATATAGTCTTTATGAATTGCCCTTCCGGCACCGCCGCTGTTTTCTGCCGGTTCCATCAGTGACTGATATCTGAAATCAAAGACCTTTCCTCCTATCTGATAGTCAAAAGTTACAGATAGATCAAACCCAGCCACTCTGAGAGTAGTTCCGAATCCTCCAAATGCCTTAGGAAGAAGTGTGCCGGTCTCATACTTGGTGGCAGTGTTGAAATCATAGGTCTTTCCACCCTTTACGATTGTGTTACCATTCTCATCCTGAGTGTCAACATAGAATTGAGCCTGACCATATTCATCAACACCTGCATAACTTACCATGTAAGCATTGTAGAGCGGACCACCTACTTTGTACCACATAGGCACTTGTCCCTGAGACTCCTCAAATCCTCCCTGGTCTATTATCTTGCTTTCCGGAAGGGATAGAATCTTTGTCTTGTTATGTGAAATGTTACCGTAAATTGACCAGTCAACCATATTAGTCCTTACAAGAGTTGCGTTCAGGACAAGTTCAACACCCTGGTTTCTGATATCACCGACGTTGCCATACATTCCTCTGGTACCGGATGACTCTGGAATTGAAAGCCAGAAAAGGAGGTCGGTGGTCTTTTTGTTGTAGTAGTCAATATTACCGCTGAGTCTTCCTTTGAAGAAGCTGAACTCCAATCCGACATTGGTATTCGTCGTTGTTTCCCATGTGATATCTTCATTTCCTCTTGATCTGAATGAAACAGACATGCTGTTTTCAGTAGCCTTAATGAGACTATAGGTGTCAAGATATTTATATGGGCCGACTCCATCATTTCCCTGCTGTCCAACAGATGCCTTGAATTTCAACATGTCAAGCCAGTCTGAGGTGTTGCTCATGAAATTTTCTTTTGAGATAATCCATGCACCACCGACTGACCAGAAGTCGCCCCAGCGATTCTTCTTTGCAAAGTATGAAGATGCATCTCGTCTGTATGATGCAGAAAGATAATATTTCTGAGCATAGTCATATTGTGCACTGAGGAAATATCCCTCTACATTGTATTTGCTTGTATATGAAGCCGCATCATCTTTCGTCGCAGAAGCATTGATTTCCCTGATGTCATTTGAAAACATTCCAATGCCGTGTCCATATAAATATTTGGTCGTGGATGAATAGTATTCGTGGCCTGCCATGACATTGACGTTATGTTTCCCGAATGTGTCGAAATATGTCAAGGTCTGAACATTATTAGTGCGGAGAGTTGTCGTAGATGACTTTCCTATTGAGCCGTTTGACGCAGAAGAAGGACCATAAAGCATGTTTCCGAACTCGGTTGCATTGCTGCCGCCCCAAATAACCGTACTTGTGACATTTGCTTTGAGGAAGTCGCAGAACTTCACCTCTGCATCAAATGTACCGTTGAGCTGGTTGCCGGTATTTGATGTCTCATTGTAACGGTTTACTCCAAGAGGGTTACCCTGAGCAAGGAAAGGACGTGTTACTCCAAAAGACTTGGCAGCAATACCATAGTCATACATCGGATTTCCATTACTGTCTGTCTTGACAACTGGATTTCCATTGCTGTCCAGTGTCCTGACATAGATAGGGTATATAGGAGCTATGCCGGAAGTGAAATAGAATAAGTTTGTTGAAGAAAGTGTTGTACCTGCTCCATAGTTGAGATTCTGTGCAGAGTTGACATAACCAACATTTGCACCGACCTTCAGCCATTTGCGTGCCTGATAATCCACTTTCAGCCTAGCAGTAGTTCTCTTGTAATTAGAGTAGTCAACAATACCATCTTCATTGAGATGAGCGAGGCTCATGTAATAGTTCATCTTTCCGACATTTCCGTTTACGCTTACAGTATATTCCTGTCGGAGGCTGTTTTTGTATGCCGCATCATTCCAGTTGTCAGACTGCATCCAGAGATCTTCACCGTTGAAGTTGACTTTCCTTCCAGGAGTAGCATTAGGATTGAGTTTACCGTTTACGATAAGATTCTCTGTATCGGGATAAGTAAAAACATTGTATTGGAGATCAGATAGCATTGCTGCATTTGCTTTAGCATCTGCATCTGCTGCAAGCATTCCCTGACCATAGTAGTACATGTTGTAGAGCTGAGAATAGTAAGCTTCGTAGTACTGACCAGGGTCTGTGATGATATCATATTCCTGAACAGCTTTTGAGTTTACTCCAAGTTTCATATCCACATTTATAGTCGCGTTATTGGCACGTCCCTTCTTTGTTGTTACAAGGATAACACCTGATGCACCACGGGCACCATAAAGAGCAGCAGAGGCTGCATCTTTCAATACCGTGATTGACTCAATGTCAGATTGTGGAATATTTGACAAACTTGCAGAATAAGGTGCACCGTCAACAACAACAAGCGGCGCTGTATCTGCATACATAGAACCGATACCACGAATATTGATGTTTCCACCAGATGAACCAGGAGCACCGGAATTACCTCTGATTTGCAGTCCGGCAACCTGACCGACGAGGGCATTTGCAACGTTAGCTGTCTGACGCTTAGCCAAATCGTCAGATTTTACCACGGATGCAGAGCCTGTAAACGCCTCTTTTGTAGTCTGACCGAATGCAACAACAATTGTTTCATTCAGCATTTCAGAATCCTGTTCAAGAGTAACAGTGTAATAAGTACGACCGTCAATAGGAATTTCAACTGAATGATATCCGATGGAGGATACAATCAAAATTCCATTTGAAGGAACGTTGATTGAAAAATTACCATCTGCATCAGAGCTGCCACCATTCATGGTTCCCTTGATTTGGATAGAGCAGAATGCAACCGCTTCTCCATTCTTTGCATCCACTACTTTTCCGCTCACTTTCACTGTCTGAGCTCCCAAAATGGCTGGGATACAAACAAGAAGAATTGCGAAGAATAACCTCATTTTTCCCATAAGATCAATAGTTCGTTAATAATTTCCAGACCCTAAGCGGCTCTGGCAGTAAATAAAAC
>JBJEBN010000128.1:0-4995 GCA_051870095.1 Candidatus Cryptobacteroides sp.
GATGAAATAGTGGATATTCCTATGTAAATCAATAATTTAATAATTTATAAATCTTTATGGTTATGAAACAAACAACATTATTTTTTGCAGGACTTGCCCTGTTGGCGGCAAGCTGCGCAAAGACTGAGGTTATAAGCAATGGCGCTCAGGACAACGGCAAGGGCATCGGCTTCTCTGCCTACACTGCCAGACATACCAAGGCGGCACAGGAGGATGTGACTACTGAAACCCTTAATTCGTTTAATGTTACAGCACTTAAACATGGAGCTGACGACAAATACATAGACAATGTATCATTCTCAAAGAACGGAAATGTATGGGAAAGCTCAAATAAGTATTTTTGGCCTAATTATGCTTTGGATTTCTATGCGTACAATACTCCGGGGGGAAATACAACTTTTACTCCTTCATTCACGTCTGCATCTCAGACTATTGCCGTGACCCCAGCAACAGAACTCGCCAATCAAGAAGATCTTGTAGCGGCAAAGGCTGAGAATAAGACATTTGCAAATGCGAATGTAAATGGAGCTATTGACCTGGAGTTCAATCACTATCTTACACAAATTGTTGTACAGGCAAAGAACAGCAACACGACAAACTATCAAGTTGAGGTAAAAGGAGCCAAGATTGCAAGACTTGCAGGGGATGGTACATATACTTTCGGTACTGGAAATATGGTGGCAACTGATGGCAAAGTGAACAGCGATGCTTCTACTTCCTATACTACAACATTTTCAACTGCTAAAATCCTTACTGCAGAAGCTCAAGAAGTAATGACAGAAGGCAGTGAAGGGAAAGGACGTTGGTATCTTATTCCTCAGAATGTAAGGCCATGGGCTCAGGCTACTAACAAGACAAATGTAGGAGAAGAAGGAACTAACTATGGCACCTATCTTGCTTTGAATGTGAAGATTACAGCGAGTGATGGTACTCATGTAATTTATCCTGCAACAGGTGATTATGCCTGGATGGCAGTGCCTATTTCTACCGAAGCGTCATTTGACCTTGCTCAAGGCAAGAAATACACTTTCATCCTGAATTTCTTCTCGAATAATCAAGGTGCGGGTTATGTTGACCCTGAAGATCCAGGCGATCTTGATGGCGATGGCAGCGCGGATGATGATAAAGGTGAAGCCATTACCGCAAGTGTAATCAAATTCAGTGCAGAAGTTATCAATTGGGATGAAACCAATACGCAGGTGAACATCAACCTCTAAAAATTCCGGCCGGCGGGGCCTGACCGCCCCACCGGTCACCAACGGGGCTGGCCAAAAAGCCTGTCATATCGAGCGAAGCACGAAGTGCGTAGTCGAGATATCTATTATCCATCAATTAGTTAAGAAGATCTCTCCATGCGCTTCGCTTAGTCGAGATGACAGACAGAAACTTTTGAGTCAAACTCTATAATTACAAAACTTGGTTGATGACATTCGGATTATGATGAAGCCATACATATATTATTCAGCAATCCTGCTGCTATGCGCATCGGCAGCATGTCAGAAGAATTCAAAGCCTTCTGATGACGCCGTGCCATTGGCATTCGCGGCAGATCAGACCAAAGCCGGTTTGTCGTCCATCTTTGAGAATTTCAAGGTATGGGCAAGCTGCGATGACGGAAGCATAATGACGGATATAATGGGAAGCTACAGAGTTAATTACGACTCTGTGGAAGGCTGGACATACACAGAAGGAGAAGGGACGGAAACTCAGGAACTTCAATATTGGAGCGCTTCGGCATCAGAATATTGTTTCCATGCCGGTGCGCCGGCTGCAAAGGTTTCATCCATATCCAGAAACTCGATAGTCCTTTCCATGGAATCCACTACGTCATTCAGCGAAACGGCCCTGTACAGCGATGCCTGCCTAATCAAACGTTCTGACCCGGCTTACGGATCTGTCGTGAATCTTGCGTTTAACTATGCAAATTCGCGTATCAGTCTGGCATTCAAATATGTATCCGGTACAGTGACAAATCTGACAGACATCAGGCTCAACCCTCCTGCATCCATCGCAACATCGGGAACATACCAGTTCGATTATGACTGGTCACTCCCGAAAGCCGTACCGGGGGCTCTCAACATCACCGCGAACACTAATGCCATCACATTCCCTGAGATGGCGATCCCGGAAAACTCGACAGCAGCAATCGAGACTTCAGCTCCGTGGTACATGATTCCTGATCCTGCCACCAAAGGCCAGTGGACTCTGTCCCTGAAGATTAACGGAGAGGAAAAACAGACCAATTTTACATTGTCCAAACCGTGGGAACCAGGAAAATCATATCTGTACAGGTTTGAATACACTGATGAAGCTCATCTTGTATTCATCGGTACAAGCACGGCAATTTTTATAGGGGAAAACCTACAGCCAGGAGGAGAACATAATTTCAGTTGATATTTGAAAGACATTTTTGAAGGTTTACACCGAATATGAATATATTGAAAAAATATAAAGGATTAGCAAAGAGATTCCCGTTTGCGCTGCTCTGCCTGATTGCCGCAGGATGTAGCCGCAATGCCTTGCAGCCTGCCGGCAATGATGAAGGCAGGCTTGAGATGGTGCTCGCTCAGGAGATGTCCTCCAAGGCTCATTTCGAGGACGATGGTACGACTGCCTCATTCGTATGGGATGCCGGAAACAGCATGATAGCGGCAGTGTCAAAGAGCGGAGCCCTTGCCCAATGGACAGAAGGAGTATACCATTCTCCCATGAATATAACTTTAATCGACCCGAGTGAACACAATAAGGTTCTCAAGGCAAGTTCGTCCCTCACCCTTGCGGCCGGTGCTGCTCAGGTTGGTGACAAACTTTTTTTCTTCTCCCCTGCCAACGGATCGCCTTACTGCCAGGCCGCGGAATCTTCAGAGAATGTGGCAGTTACTTTTTCTGCTCCATCCACTTTTGTACAGAGTGCTTCGGGTCGTCTCGAAGAGTTCGAAGACTGGTGCTACATCCATGGGGAATCAACTATAATGAGCATCCCGGATGCATCAGACAAGAATTTTACTGCCAATTCCACCACTTTCACTGCCATTCCTGCTACCTTCCGCTACAATATAACGAACGATACCGAGGCTGATATTCATGTTGAATCAGTGAAGATTACCTGCGACAAACTCTTTCCTGACAAGCTCTGCTGGTCAACTGACGGCGCATCAATGATCATTGCCGAACCGGCGGACAAATCGGGATATTTCAATACAATAAAGACAACAATCGCTTCAGGTAAAGGTGAAAAGATTGCAGCGAAGACTGGAGAGACCACGAGCAAAGGTACATACTACGCAATGTGCCTGCCTTTCGACAGCGACGACTCGATGTCAGATGCCACCCTGGCATTCATTCTTGAAACGGATGAACAGGTCCATACTTTCAATGTGAGTGCAGTGGAATTCTTCCGCGATGCCGGAGCCGGTCACAAAAAGTTCGAAAGCAACAAAATCTATACGTTCAACTTCAAATGGACAGAAAACTCGGTCGAACTTGAGGGAATCACTGTTGCCGACTGGGTGTCTGTTCCGTTCTATCTCCCGACAGAAGAAATCTCTGCATTTGTGGAGGTTCATCCGGCTTATTGGGCACAGAATAGGGAAAATTTAAACACTTTCGCCTTTGTGAAGATGACAGGATCAGGAACGGGTACAGGATATACAATGTGGAGTGAGTGCAATCTGGGCGACTACCTTGTCTATTCTAACAGCAATCTTTTTTATTGGGCAGAGGTGACACCGTCGGATGAATCCAATACAGGCTATCTTGCTCCATTTTTTAACAATATTACCGATTTCAAATGGGAAACACCAACCAGAAAGGATTTCATAAGGCTATTTAATGTCCCAAAAAATATCCAAATCTGTCTCTATGAAGAATCAGGAGTCCAGGGATTGAAAATCAATAGTCAGTATAACACTGGAGCCTTCATTTTCCTGCCATATTCCAAGGTCGATGAGGAGACTGTATATCTGGAAACCGGAGGAACTGTAATTACAAGAAACTATCACGGCTACTTTTGGACAAGGGACAAAGTTGAAGACGATGTTGATAAAGCATATCTTCTCCATTTTGAGTTCCAGCAGGTTGAAACTGTGGATGCCAATGAAGTATCTTCTCTTTCAGAATTCACCTGGGTACTCAATAACGGGAATGACATCTACGAGTTTAAGAAAGAAGACATTAAGGGAAAAGACACCAACCATCAGGTAAGAGCAATACTCAAACATGACTGAATATAAGAAATATATCCTTTTACTTTTCTTCCTGCCTGTATTTTTGTCGTGTAATCAGGAAGAACTGCCATCAGAAAATGAAAGACTGTACATTTGTGCAGCCGCGTCACAATTTTCCGATGCGGACAACGTAGCCACAAAAGCAGGAAATATAGGCTTTCTGACCACATTTGAAGCGGGTGACCAAATCGGAGTTACCGGAATCGATGCAGATGGGAACATCCTTGATATATGTAACAATGTGAGATTCACATACCAGGAAGATACTGTAGAAGATGGTGTTGTGTGGTCTTCGTTCGTAAATGATCAAGGATACGGATTTGTCGAGAAAGTCAACGGTGCCCAATATTTTGCATATTATCCTTATAGTGAACAGTGGAACGGAAAGACTCTTGATGATATCATTGAGAATTTTGATGTCCTTGAGGACCAGAGCACCAAGGAGAATTTCTGCAAGAGCGACCTAATGACTACAAATGGATCAGTTGTCCCAAGCCAGGGTAAATTGCGACTTGTCCTTAATCACCAAATGTCAACAATTTCATTATTCTATAATAATGAGTGGCAGCCCGATGGAGTCACTCCTTTGTATCCTATCAAACTTTGGAGTGGTACTTGTCCCGAGAGCCTGACCATAGCTCATACTTTCCGTGCTCCCATTTCCGAGACACAATATGATTTGAGACGGAGATATCTTGTCAACCCGCGCAAATATTCGTCAGTCAAGGTTGTTGGTATCCTTGAGGAAAAGAGCTCGCGATATTTCAGC
>JBJEBN010000129.1:0-24823 GCA_051870095.1 Candidatus Cryptobacteroides sp.
TTTATTTTCAAATATTTGCGACTTTTGGGTATAAGAGTTTGAAAAACTCAGATTAGTAGGAGAAAATAATTCTTCTTATGACCGAAAACGATGTCATTCTTCACTGCCGGTGCAGTCGATATAAGCATGCAAGGCTGTAATATAGTCGCTTACGGCTGTGCTGTATGATTCTTCGGCTTTGGCAAGGTCCGAATATGACTTGAGCAAATCAGCGACCGTGGAATAGCCGTTCTCGCAGCTGAGACGGGCCTGCTCATGAAGGTATTCTTCGTAATCTTTCTGCTCTTTGGCAATCTGCATGGCATCCCACGCCGAAGTCAGCTCAAGATAGTCCTTTCGCAGCTTCAGAGTAAGTTTTTCCGTCAAGTCCCTTTGTGTGGCTTCGGCTTTGTCAATCTCAATCTGGTTCCTCTTCAGGGCAAGGCTTGTCCTTCCCCATGATGAAAGTGGAATCTTCAAGGCAAGATAAACTCCACCGTTCCATTTGAATTCATCCCTTATGTCGAATCTTGACACTCCGTATCTGGCACCCAATCCTACCGAAGGGAGTGATCCTCCGAGGGTGATTTTCTTCTGATGCTGGCGGGTTTTTACATAAATATCAAGCAACCGGCTTTCGTTCATATTTGCAACTGCTTGATTTTCTTCTATATACACATCCTCCGGTGCCGGGACGTCGTTGAAATCCGCCGCAGGAAACTCATAATTGTCCAGATTCAGGATGCTGTATTCCACACCCATCGAATTGAGCAGGTTCATCTTGGCAAGTCTGAGTCCGGTTTTGAGCTTCTGACGTCCGGCATTCAATTCCAGTCGCTTGGATTTAAGCTGCATGAATTCAGATTTCACAATTACTCCGTTATCCATGGCAAGAGTCGCAATCTCCTCCATTTCTGAGAGGTAGTTGTCAAGGGCATCAACCAGATTCTGCTTCTCCTGAAGTGAAGCCAGCATGAAATAATTCTTGTCAATCTGATTCAGGACAAATTTCTGAACAATCTCCCTTTTGATGTCGGAAGCATCTTCAAGCAAGTGGGCAATCTGATATGACTGACGGATTCTTCCGCCGGTATAAATCGGCTGGAACAGGCTTATTCCAGCATTGAATCCATATTTGAAGAAATGGAAACTTTCGGAAAGTCCCAGTTCAGGAGCAAGTTCTCCGAGTATGATGCTGACATCCTGTGCGGCGTCGGAATTGACAAAAATGTCGTCAAGCAGGAAGTCCACCCTCGCTTTTTCTGACCAGAAGCCCATGGAAGTGATGCCTACCTGAGGGAAGAACCATGTGTACATCTCTTTTCTCCTCAGTTCCGCCGCCTGGTTGTCCATCCTGGCCTTCCTGATGGCAGTATTGTTTTCCAAGGCAAGACTTCGGCAATCTTCAAGGCTGAATGCCAGCTTGTCCTGACCGGATGCAGCCAGAGAGGACAGGAGAATCAGAAAGAATGAATATAATCGTTTCATTTTTTGTCCAGTTTAGAATATGCCCTCCAGTAGATTATAGGCATGGTAAGAACAATAAGAGGAAGGGTGAACAGAACACCGAAGCAGATGACCACTCCCATAGGCATCCAGAGGGCATCGTGGGAGATAATCATAGGCAGAACTCCGAGTGCCGTCGTACATGATGTAAGAAAGATTGGTCTCATTCTTCGTGAGCCGGCGAGCATTGCCGACTGTCTTATGCTCAATCCCTGGACATTGTGCAATTCCTCTGCATATTCATACATGATGATACCGTTGCGTACGATAATGCCGATAAGGGAGATAAGGCCCAGGATGGCAGTCATACCGAAATCAAGATCGAAAATCCAGAGCCCAAGGAAGGAGCCTAAAAGGCAGAAAAGGGACTGGACAAGAATCAGCAGTGAAATCGAGATCTTCTTGAAATTTACAAGCAGGAACAGGAGCAGTACCATGATTGCAAACAATACGGAAAGGGCAAGCTGTCCACCATATTTCTTGTTCAGGAGCGTACTTCCTCTCTCTTCTATTGTAATACCATCCTTGATTTCAGGCATGTTTTCTTTCAACCATGCGCGGAATCGTTTGTTGAGGGTTCCGAACGATTTTCCATGTTTGAGGTCGGCACTGACGAGGATGGCCTGGTCTATGCCGCCAAGTCTTGTCAGAGAGTTCATCTTCCAGTCCGGTTCTATATCGGCAATCTGACGCAGAGGTACTTCAACCCCTGGAAAGGCCGAGCGTATGGTCTTGTTGCCCAGTTCGTCAAATCTGTCGGTTTCCAGCCCGAACTCACTGTAAAGGGATACTGGAGAGATGCCCGCCATTGATATTGCAGTCGCAGAACTGAAGTCTCCTGCCAAAGACAGACTGAGTGCTGACGGATTTATTCCCATTCCGCTCACCATGTCATAGTCAAGGTCTATATTCACGGACGGCACTGAAGGACAGTCATGATGAGCATATTTTACGAGGTCGTCCTGTGCCCTGAGGAAAGCAAGAATCGAGTCGGCATAAGGCAGAAGCTCCATCCTGTCCTTTCCGCGTACGGCTACTTCGAAAGGTTCGGGAATGACGGCATAGTCAATCTGCTTGATACGTATGACGGCATCGGTGAAATAATTCTCGAATTTGTCTTCATATTCGCCAATCAAGGCTTCGGTCACTGATTCCGACGGGGTGTTGACAATAAGCTGGGCATAGTTTGAGCCCGGAAGCTGGGGAGCGTAAGTGGTCATGAACCTCGGTGCGGATGCTCCGACAAATGTCGTGACGTTGGATACCCTCGGGTCTGCCATAACCATGGCCGTGACGGAATCCGCCCTTTCCTGTGTTTTTGAAAGCTTTGTCTCAGGATCCATGTAAAGATCCATGATGAACAGGGAGCGGGATGCCTTGGGAAGCAACTGGATGTTCAGCTTCGTGAATATGAATATGCCGGCTACGACAGACAAGATGCTGGCAATAAGAGTGATGCGGTGATGCTTGAAACATGAAGCCTCTGCCTTGTCATAAATCTTCTGCAAAGCATTGAAAAAAGCTTCCTGTGCCCGTGCAAATCTGCTCTTTGTGCTGTTTTCCTCTGCCGCTTTGATATATTTCACCTCAAGAGAAGGCACCACAAGGACGGCGTATGCCAGTGAAGTGAGGAGGGCTATAAGGATAACCCAAGGAAAGGCGAAAAGAATATCTCGGAATTGTCCATTGACAATCAAAAGCATAGGGAAGAACATCAGAGCAATGGACAGAGTGGCCATCAGCATCGGACTGAAAAGTTCCCTGGCACTGAGCATTGCAGCTTCCACCCGGCTGTGTCCCGTGGCAATCTTGTCCATATAGCCGTCTATAGTGATGATGGAATCATCCACAATCATTCCCAAAACCAAAATCAATGCTGCCAGAGTGACGGTATTCAGCGGAATCCCGACGACGAACATGATGGCAATGGCAACCGCAGTACAGACCGGTACACCGGATGATGCGATGAGTGCCGGTTTGAGAGGGAACAGCATGAGCATGACGAAAATCACTACGAGGATAGAAATGACCAGATCCCTCAGGAAATTGAGCACAGCCACCAATACAATTTTAGGCTGGTCTGTCACCCGGGTCAGATGAACGCTTTCCGGGAGCTCATCCTGAAACGCCCTGAGGACTTTTTCGACCTTGTTTCCAAAACTAACGATATCGAGACCGTCTTTCATGCTCACCGCTACCAGAAGGGTATTGTTACCATTGAATTTGATGGATGATGAGCGTTGTTTCATTCTCGTTTCCACATCCGCGATGTCTCCGAGTCTGACGCTTTCCTGTTGGCTGGTCTTGAAGACTACATGATTACGTATGTCGTTCTCCGTCAGTAATTTCTTTTTTACATTGATTGGCGCATAGATGTCATCGGTTTTGAAAAGACCTGCCGGAAGATCGATTCCTTCGAGCATATATTGAATCTGAAGGGTAGTAGGATTGACTCCATATCTCGCAAGCCTGTCCATGTCAATGGTGACGGCCACTTCCTCTTCCTGTTTGCCGAGGATTTCAACCCTTGACACATCCGTCACTGCGAGAAGTTTTTCTTTCAGTTCTTCAGCATACTCAGCCATCTCGCTCCAGCCCTTGTCAGAGGATTCAAGAGATATCAGAAGGGAGTTTACTGTGGTAAAGTCATCCAGAACTACAACGGCCAGCACATTCGGAGAGAGTGTGAGTTTACGGGTCTGAACCTTGAACCTGATATCGGTCCAGATTCGTGAGAACTCGCTTGCCGGAGCCACGATCGGAACATATATATAACAGATGCCGTCCTTGCATACTGATTTGAGTTCCAGTCTGTTGACATTGGGACAATTGATGAGCAATTCTTCAAGAGGCTCGGCAACTTCGGCCTGAACCTGTGCAGCGTCAGCACCCGGCATGACTCCGGCGACAAGGCCCATGGCAACGGAAACCGACGGGAATTCGTCCTTGCTCATCTTGAGAAGACCGATCACCCCGAGTCCGACCAATGCAGCCACAATCAAATAAACCACCTTGCTCGCTTCGATGGTTCCCTGGATTATGTTTCCGACTTTCTTCATAAGTTATTTCGCTGGAACAGACTTGACCTTCATTCCCGAACTGATCTTGTTCATACCCTCAACAATAACACGGTCTCCGACTTCAAGTCCGGAAGTGACAGATACTCCGGTACCTACGAAATCTCCTGCAGTGATATAGCATTTCTTCACTGCCCCATCCTTGTCAACGGTCCAGACATAGCGGCCGGAATCGTCAACCTTGACAGAAGAAACCGGCAGAACGATTTTCTGTTTGAGGTCTTTCTTCATATATACTTTGCACAACATTCCGGATTTGACACTTTCTGGCAGGGATTCAAGCCTTAGAGTCATGCTGTAGGAATGAGTGACAATGCTTGAATTGACGCTTATTTCCTCAATTATAGCATTGAGCATCAACTTATTAAGTGCACTTATCTCAACGACGGCCTTGTCACCGGTTTTAATGTCGGAATACTCGGATTCAGGCACGGATATGGTTACGGACAGGTCATCCTCATTGATGATGGAGGCGATTCTTGCCATCGGCTGGATTGTTTCTCCCTCGGTTACGAATATTTCATTAATAGTCCCGTTGAAAGGTGCTTTGATTTTGCAGTCTTCAAGGGATTTCTCGGAAATTTCATAAGCAGATTCGGCTTTGGCAACCATAGCCTGTATTTCAAGCCATTTTATTTCAGATATTCCACCCCCGTTATATACTTTTTCAGCTCTTATATAACTTTCTTTTGCCTGGTGGAGTTGCGCCTTGTTGGCATTGTGCATACTGATGACATTCGGCGAATGCACCTGTGCAATGACAGCGCCGGAGGCAATTTTCTTACCCGTTCTGACATTCACCGACTCGACAGTTCCCCCATTGGCGGAAAACAGAATCTTATACTGACTCGTGGACACCAGACCCGGATAACTTCTTGAGTATGATGTGTCATTATATTCCACTTCCTTCACACCGACGGTGACAACATTCTCTTTTTTCTCTTCTTTGCAAGAAAAGAACAAAAAGGCGGCAGTGGCTATTATCAACAGTTTCTTCATAGTTATTCGTTCTTGGATGCTTCACATTTGATGGACGAACCGATAACCTTCAGGTCGGTAATGACATCGGTATAAGTATCAGGGTCCGGAATTTTTGTCGTTATGGTTCCCTTTGCCGTGAAATCAAACAACAATTCATCCCCATATCTTTTTCCTACACCGTCCACGCATAATTTTGTCGTGTTTTTCGACACAGCACTGCTGGATGTTTCTCCCGGGAGGTGTGTATTGACCTGTATTTCTGCATCTGTGAACGTGATGATACCATCCTTTTCTGTTGCGGTGAAGTTTGAGAATGCACCTCTGAGTGCAGAACTCATGGAAATGTACAGCGTATTGTTCCGGGAGTCGGTCGAGATGATCTTCATGGTCCCGTACTGATATTCGACTATGATTTCCTGTGTCGAATTGGCGCCGTCCGTTGTCTGTGTTGTCACGGTGCCACCAAGACGGTAATGATATTCGCCGTTGAGTTTCCTTGTGGCATTCTTCGAACATGAGCTTAACAATGCTGTTGCTGCAAACAGGAGTAACAGTGACTTTATAATTGTGTGAATCTGTTTTGACATATACTATTGTGTTTTATTGTTCGTGCATCTCGTTTACCAGAGTTGACAACTCCACGGTCAGTGTGTGCCGGTGCGAAACTTGAGTTCTTTATAAGAATTGTCAATTATGTTTTGAAATTGTTTTTATTTGTTGTTTTCGTCCGTTCTTGCCCGGTTCATGCATTTCTTGTAATATTCTTTTGGGGTGATGCCCATTACGCTTCTGAAATATCTGTTGAATGAGGAAACAGAATTGAATCCGCTCATTTCCGCCACCTCGGTCATGTTGATCCTTCCGGTATCGGTCATCTTCTCCAATATACGGCATGATTCTTCTACCCTGAACCGGTTGATGTAATCATAGAAAGTGCATCCTAAACTATGGTTCAGGTACAGGGACAGATATTTCGTGTTCGAGCCAATTTCCATGGCCACGTTGTTCAGCGACAGTTTTGGATTCAGATACAGCTTATCCGTTTCCATGCACTGTTTCAGTTTATGCTCTATCATCTCTGTAATGTTCTGTATGTTTTCTGGGGCAGAAACTCCGGTGGTTTCTTCCATATATCCTTCAGTGTGTTCCAATTCTTCCCCGATTTCTGTTTCTTCCTCTTCGGAAGTCATTATAACCTTATGATGCAGGGCGGAATATATCATATACGAGCATACCGTTATTGTTAGCACGCAGTATAAAACTTCGCCCTGCCATGTCGTTACGCTGAATGCCATGGCGTATATGAATACTGACACGAAATATATCAGACATGAAATAACCACCCATCTTACGCTTATGTTGTCGCTGTATGAATAATGGTCGTTCAAATATTTCCGATGGCGTATTGCATAGATCATTATGTATATGACTTTCCATGCAGCAGTCGCATAACCAAATATGTATGCAGCAGTTACGATTCCGCTGTTTCTGAATATGGCATATATGGGTATGAGCAGAAGTTCTGCTGCCGGGTATATCCATACTGCCGGTTTTCTTGTGGATTCAGGTCTGACTGCTTCGAGGAAGAAGTTGCATACGACAAGCATCACCGATATGTCGAACATACCCACTATGTTGTCAATGAACGGATTGTTACACATTGCCCTCGAAAGGAAAATGGAATCCTTGAGGAATCCGACAGCAAGGCATAAAAATGCAAAGAACAGAACCTGCATCATCCGGTTCTGTTTCCTGGTTTTATATGTCAGAACGCACAGAAAGATGAAAAACATTATTGTTGTTCCTCTCATCTGATGCGCCAGTGCTTCTATGAAAATTATGTTTTCTGTCATGCTTTCAGAAATGGAGTGCAATAGCCTGAACGGTCTGGTATCAAGTGTGCAAATATAATCAAAAGGGCAGGGTCACGCTTACTCGGTAAATGGAATTATTCTGTTTATGACTGATTTTCCTTATTTGACCGAAAAACTCTTCCTTTCGACAATCGGTTTTTATATAGTGATGAAAATTTTGTTTAAGCTTCCTCGTCGTTTTAATCCTCGGAATTACATACAGAATCTCCTTGGAAGGTAGGATGGTCCTTGGAAGTATCGATTTGGGCTAATTCTTGTCAAGCAAGGGGAATGTCGAGGACGAAACGGGCTCCTGGAGAATAGCTGCTGTCAAGCCACACCTTTCCGCCAAGTTTCTCCGCCAGGATTCTGCATATGCACAGTCCGAGACCGGTACCCTGCTTGAATTCATCAAGCTTCACATACCGGTCGAAGATTGCCTCAGCCTTGTCTGCCGGGACACCGATTCCTGTATCCGCCACATAGAATGACACGAAACCAGGGTTCTCTTCAGTCGTGCATCCAAGTGTTATCGAGCCCTTCTCCGTATTCTTGATGGCATTTGTCAGGAAATTTGTAAGAATCTGCTGCACTCTCATGATGTCCGAATTGACCATGAGATCGTCAGATACATTGTTGTTGAATATGAGCTTTATATCCTCTCTTACCCTTCCTTCAACAATCTTCATGGAGAAATAACAGGCAGAAGCCGGCTTGAAAGGATTCAATGTAATCTTGTAGTTGCCATTCTCGATGTCTGCAAGGCTGAGTATGTCGTCAATCAGTCCGGTGAGCACATCCCCGCTGTTGGATACGATTTCACTGTACTCTTTCTTTTCCTCTGCGGTGAGATACCCGTCCGGAAGGCTGAGCAGCTGGGCGAATCCTACCATGGCGTTCAGCGGAGTGCGGATTTCATGGCTCATGTTCTGGACGAATGTGGTTTTCATCCTGTTGGCTCGGTCAGCCTCATCACGTGATTTCCTGAGCTGATCGATAAGCTTTTCCTTTTCAGCATCCTCCTTGTATTTCTCTATTATGTAAACCGCCATGAAAAGGATGATAAGGACCAGACAGGCGGATAGGAAGGCTATGACGAGCTTGTTGGAGCGTTCCAGCTTCTCTTCAGTAGCATTCAGGTTGAAGCTCAGTTCGCTATTGCCCATAAGGGCCGCTAGGGCTGCGATGTCGTTGCTATGGCTCTGGGAAAACGAAGAATAGATGACATCTATAAGGGCTCCTTCCACTGTCGCAAGCTCGGATTCATTTCCGTAACGGCGCGCAAGTTCGGCAAAATATTTCAGGTCCATCACAGTGTTGAACTGGGCCACATTTTCCCTGAATACACGCCAGTTTCCTGCCACGGCCGCCTCTGTAGCCTCATACATCAGGTCCCCGAGAGGGTAGTAACGTTTGTAATAGCGATGTGAATTGCGCACATAATCACGGAGGACGGCATAGTTCTTCATGTCTCCCTTAAGGGCACAGTATCGGGATTCGTGGTAAGCGCAGCGTACTGAATCTATTGCCACGGCAGAAATCTTTTGGGCTTCTTCGATGAAGAGGCGGGAGGAATCGTTGTTTACCGTATATGTTTCCGCAAGTTCAAGGAGAGTCCTGACTATGACTGTCTCATTCTTGATTATGGGATCTGTCGTATTTGAATAGATGTTGTATGCTTCAAGAGCATATTTGCGGGAGTTGATATAGTCTCCTTTCTGCCAATAGAGCAGGGCCAGATAGCGGTTGCCTTCATAGAATCCGTATTCGCTGTTGTAGTTGTGGGCCTCCACGAGCATCTGGCGGATGAGTTTCATCACTGCAACTTCGTCATGCTCGAAGTCGGTCATATACATTGCCGTACGGCTATATGCGTTGAATAGGAATTTCAACTCTCCCATTTCGATGGCCTTTGACCTGAGATTTTCCATGGCTTCGAGAACCTGTTCCTTGGAACTGCCGCGGCAGCAATGCCTGAGTTCGAGAAGATAGTATTGAAGCTCTGCATTCTTGTCTCCATGCTCGATTGCGAGCTTGTGGAACTGGCGGTTCAAGGATTCGAAGTTGCTTTTGCCTACGGCCTCATCTACGGTTTCATACATTTCCTGGCACTGAGGGCAAAGATCGAGTTCATTCTTTGCGTTCAGTGTCAAAGACCCGGACCATATCAAAATGGCGGAAATGATGAATAGTTTCCAAGGCATGTGGTTTCGTTTTCAAAGTATTCTTCAAAGATAAGTTAAATTTATTTATTGGACATCAGTTTTGGCTTTGATTTTTTATGTGTTTGGGGCTTTATGCTGTTTGTGTCAGATTCCTCGTCGCTTCGCTCCTCGGAATGACAGAGGGGACGCTTTTGGGGGAATGACATGAAGTATGCTTTGGGGAATGACACTAAAGAGAGGCTGCCCCAAAAGCCTGAATGGGCTTTGGGGGCAGCCTCGAGGGATCTGAGGGCGAACCGATGTCAGGCTTCAGGCAGAAAGCCTTTCTCGATGAGGAGTTCGGCAATCTGAACGGCGTTGGTTGCTGCACCTTTGCGGAGGTTGTCGGCAACGCACCAGAAGTTAAGTCCGAACTTGACTGAAGGGTCGCGACGGATGCGTCCTACGAACACCTCGTTCTTGCCCCATGCGTAGAGTGGCATCGGATAGACATTGTTTGCAGGATCGTCCTGAACGATTACACCAGGAGTCTCAGCCATGAGTTTGCGGACATCGTCAAGGGTGAAATCTTTCTCAAACTCGAGGTTGACAGACTCAGAGTGACCGCCCTGAACCGGTACGCGGACAGTTGTAGGGGATACTCCGATGGTGTCGTCACGAAGAATCTTGTGGGTTTCGTTGACCATCTTCATTTCCTCCTTGGTGTAGCCAGTCTCAAGGAATGAGTCGATGTGAGGAAGGATGTTCTGATCGATAGGATAAGGGTAAACTGCCGGGTATTCTCCCCATTTTCCACCGGCTCTTTCTGCTTTCATCTGGTCAACAGCCTTGTAGCCGGTGCCTGTAACTGACTGATAGGTAGAGACTACGATACGTTTGATCTTGTATGCCTGGTGAAGGGCTGCCAGAGGGAGGAGCATCTGGATGGTTGAGCAGTTAGGGTTGGCTATGATGTAGTCGGCCTCTTCGAGGACATCACCGTTGATTTCCGGTACCACGAGTTTCTTGGTCGGGTCCATTCTCCACTGGGAGGAGTTGTCTACCACGCGGCAACCTGCTGCTGCGAATTTCGGTGCAAGCTCTGCGGAGGTGCTTCCTCCTGCCGAGAAGAGGGCGAGGTCCGGATGCTTGGCGATAGCATCATCTGCGCTCATTACCGTCCATTCCTTTCCCTGGAATGTTATTTTGCGTCCTACTGATTTTGCCGATGCTACGGGATAAAGTTCGGTGACCGGGAAGTTCCTTTCTGCGAGGACTTCCAGCATTCTGGTGCCTACCAGGCCGGTGGCGCCTACTACTGCGACTTTCATATCTTCAATTTTTAATATTTGTTGTTATTTCACTTAACTAATTTCTTTGTTTGGGTGGTTTACAGGATATGAAAGTCCTTCTACCCCCAGTCGGCGTTGCCGACAGCCCCGGTGGGGCATGCCGCGAAACAAGTTCCGCGGGTGCCATCGCTGCTTCGACTTCTTCGAAGTCTTGCTGACGCGAGTGGCACGGCGCCGGTGCGCCTTGTCTCTCCTTCTACAATAGGATGTCATTTAGGACTCCGGAGGCGGTCTGGTATGCACCGGCGCCGGCACCCTGAATTACCAATGGGGACGGATAGAAATCGGTCT
Organism: Candidatus Cryptobacteroides sp.; assembly: GCA_051870095.1. Lineage (GTDB taxonomy): Bacteria > Bacteroidota > Bacteroidia > Bacteroidales > UBA932 > Cryptobacteroides. The sequence continues at coordinate 11,184 of JBJEBN010000129.1, forward strand.
TGATGATGGCCGCATTGTCCGTTCCGCAAAGATTGAACAGAGGATGCGACTCGTCCACATTCTCCAGACCAATCTTAGCCTTGTAGCCGAAATCAGAAGACTCATCCTTGACGAGTGATGCTATGAACCTCTGTCTCAGTCCTTTGTCGGCAGCCTGACGATAGCGCTCCGCAAAGACGGCCTCATTTTCTTCGAGCATCTTGTAGAATGCCGGCACCTTGCCTTCGAAGAACTCCGGTCCGAGAATCGGTGATATCTCGACATCCTTCTCGTCAATGCCCACACCTGCTTCCCTTGACAGAATCAGAAGCTTCCTGAGCACATCCCTTCCGCTGAGGTCAAGACGCGGATCCGGCTCGGTATATCCTGCATCCTGAGCCCTTTTCACAACCTCGGCGAAAGTTCCGCCCTCACCTCCGCGATACGTGCTGAAAATATAGTTCAGCGTACCGGAGAGCACGGCCTCGATGCGGATGATCTCATCCCCGCTGTTGACGCTCCTGGAAATGGATTCGAGAATTGGGAGGGCTGCACCTACGGTCGTTTCATACCTCAGTGTCGCACCGTTCTCCAGAGCCGTTGACTTGATGGCAGAATATTGCTTGTATGGTGATGAGAATGTAATCTTGTTGCAGGCGACTACGGAATATCCCCTGCGGAAAAGATTCATGTATTTATATGCAATATCCGAAGACGCTGTACAGTCAACGAATATTGAATTTTCCAATGTGATGTTAGCAAGTGCCTGGAAATAAGCTTCGTCGGCAGCGCTTTCTCCCTCGGCAAGCTTGGATGCGATGTCGTTGAGGTCAAGCCCGGCCTTGTCGATTACGAACTTGCGGCTGTTGGACAGGCCACAGACATGGAGACGCTTGCCGGTGCGGGCTGCAATCTTCTCTCCGTTCTTCGTTATGATGTCCACAAGCGCCTTTCCCACCACACCGAAACCGGCGATGAACAGGTGGATGTCCTTGGCAGCGCTCTTGTCGAAAAACTCGTTGTGGATGTGAAGGATTGCCGCATCGGCGTCCTTCGAGGAAATGATGACTGAAACATTTCTCTCCGATGACCCCTGTGCCGTTGCCCTTACAGGTATGCTGTGCTTTCCGAGGGCTGCGAGAAGCCTTCCGGTCTGACCGCTCTGGTTGAGGAAGTCGTCACCGACCAAGCACACTATGGAATATCCTTTTTCCACTTTCAGAGGGTTGAGCTTTCCGAGAGAAATCTCGTAAGCAAAGCATCTGTCTGCTGCTTCCTTGGCCTTGTCTGCATCCTTTTCCGACACGGCGATGCACATTGTGTGGACTGATGACGCCTGGGTGATGAGGATTATGTTTATGTCGTTCTGGCTCAATGTCTCGAACAGCCGGCTGGAGAAGCCAGGGATTCCTACCATTCCGCTGCCTTCGAGCGAGAGAAGGGCTATGTTGTCAGAATTGGATATGCCTATGAGCTTGTCCTTGCCTCTCGGAGGATTCTTCTCTATGAGGGTTCCGAAAGCGTCAGGATTGAATGTGTTCTTCACGTAGATAGGAATACCTTCTGCCACAACAGGCTGAATTGTTGGAGGATAGATGACCTTGGCTCCGAAATGGGACAGCTCGAGGGCTGCACGGTAGGAGATATGGCTGATCGTCCTTGCAGTAGGAACTATTTTCGGGTTGGAGGTCATCAGGCCTGCCACGTCGCTCCATATTTCGATGATGCGCGCCTTGCAGCCTACTGCGAAAAGAGATGCTGAATAGTCGGATCCTCCGCGTCCGAGGGTGGTGGTGCGGCCCTGTTTGTCGGATGCTATGAAACCGGGGAGTACGAACAGCTGGGTAATAGGGTTGTTCTCTATCATTTCGTTCACCCTGAAATATGTCTTCTGGATGTCAACCACGTTCTTGCCGCCTTTTTCAAGCGTTCGGATGATATCTCGTGAATCTATCCATTTGGTTGCTATTCCGATGGATGCAAGCTTGGTTGCGAGAATCTTCGTGGACCACAGCTCTCCGAATCCCTGGATTGCATCGAGGCTGGCCGGAGAAAGCTCGCCGAGGAGGAACACTCCCTGGGCTATGCTGCGGAGAGAGTCGAAAAGAGCATCGCATGTTTCCTTGGATTCCTCATGTTTTTCGATGGGGAGGAGTTCCTTTATGATGTCATGGTGCCTGCGCTGGAGTCCGTCGATGAGTGTCTTGTACTCTTCATTCCTCTGGGCGGCGAGGTTGCCGATGCGGATGAGGGTGTCGGTGCAGCCGCTTATTGCTGATACGACGAGGATTGTCCTGTCTCTGTCAACTGCTTTGGAGACGATGTCGACTACCTGCGCCATTGCGCTTGAGTTGGCGACTGAGGTGCCGCCGAATTTCATTACTTGCATATCGTGTTATTGTTTATTCGTTTGGCTTGTATGGGGAGATTTCTCCGCGCGCTTCGCTTGGTCGAAATGACAGTCGGAAGGTTGTTGATCGGAATAACAGTCGGAAGGTTGTTGGTCCGGATTGTCAAGTAATGGGAGGATGATGCCGGTCAGCTGGTCATTCTCGAGCAGGAAACCGTCGTGGCCGAACTTTGAAGTGATTTCCACATATTCGGCTCCCGGTATGGCTGCGGCAATCTCTTTCTGCTCCGATGTCGGGAAGAGCCCGTCGCTGTCGATTCCTACGACGACAGTCTCTGCTTGAATGGTGCCGAGTGCCGCCTTTACACCTCCGCGGCCCCTGCCTACATTGTTGCTGTCAACCGAAAGGGACAGATAATAATAAGAATAGGCATCGAACCTGTCAGCCAGTTTCTTTCCCTGATATCTCTGATATGAACCAGCCCTGTCAGCAAACAGACAATCCTCGTCCTTCTCCTGCTGGGTTGCATTGTATCCTGCATAGCTCCTGTATGAAATCAAGGCTATGCTGCGGGCGCATTCAAGTCCTTTCCTGCCTCCCTCCAGACTCCTGCACTCCCTGAAAGTCGGGTCTGCCTCCAAAGCCATTCTCTGCGACTCCTCCCACGCGGTCAGCCACGGGCTCACCCTCGCCCCGCATGCAATGAGCACAAGACGGCTGATGGTCTCTGGCTCCATCACAGCCCATTCCAAAGCTTGGAATCCTCCGATGGATCCGCCTATCATCAAATCTATTTTCCTTATGCCAAGATGCTTGCATACCAATGAATTGGCCCTTACGATATCCCTTACGGTAACCCTCGGGAAATCAAAATAATATGGCTCTCCCGTGGCCGGATTCAAAGTTGCCGGACCGGAAGAACCATAAGCGGAGCCAAGCATGTTGGCGCATATTACAAAATATTTTTCGGTGTCGAAAAGCTTGCCAGCCCCGACAAGTTCAGGCCACCAATCCTCTGCATCGGAATTGGCTGTCAAGGCGTGGCAAATCCATATTACCTTCCTTGTGTCGCCCTTGCTCCAGGGCCTTTCGGAAGTATGGTAAACCACTTTGAGATTTTCAACTGAGCCGCCTCCTTCGAATTCAAAGCGACCATCGTGTATATATTCGTGAATTGTCATATCAATGATACCTGTGTTCCAAACGAAAAATAAGAATAAGTTGTTCATTGCCGCCCGGGCATCCCGCGAGGGTTATGGCATAGTGAAGAATATGCATCTTAGCGATGCATTCGTTTGGACATCATAGATATGAACGCAGAATTTCCCATAGCGGCTGCAAATTTACAAAATCTCTCCAAAACTGCAAGACTCGAAATTGGGAGATAATTCCGAATATTTACGATATTTGCATCAAAACATAATGGTCATGCCTCTCTGGTTGGAAATATTCATTGAAATTGCAGCGGTCAGCAACATTGTTTTCGTCATCATTGAGAACAAGCGCCCGGCCCATGCCCTGGCCTGGATGCTCATAATCACATTCATACCGGTGCTTGGCCTTCTGATGTTCTTTTTCTTCGGAATGGAGCACAATCAGGAAAGGCTCATTTCGTCCGACAGGCTGAATGTCCTCAAAAGTCATACATTGGAAAACTATTCCGAATATGTCACCAAACCATCCGAGGCATACCGGAACATTGCCACCATGCTTCATACGACCAATACATCCTACCCGCTGAGCAGCAATAAGATAACCCCATATTTTACATTCTCCTCCATGAGCGCCGACATGCTCCGTGACATTGAAAATGCCAAGGACCATATTCATTTCCAATTCTTCAAATTCGAGAACGACGAGATGGGAAGGCGCTTCGCAGACGCTCTTGTCAGGAAGGCGAAGGAAGGAGTCTCGGTGCGTGTGCAGTATGATGACGCGGCCAATTATTTCCGCAAGCGATTCTTTCGCAGGATGAAGAAAGAAGGGGTCGAGATCCAGTCGTTCATCAAGATTTATCTGCCTCTGATATCGGCACAGGCCAATCTGCGCAATCACAGGAAAGTGGTGGTCATAGACGGAAAAATCGGTTATCTCGGGGGAATGAACATAGCGCAGCGCTACGACACGGGACTGAAATGGGGATGCTGGAGAGACACCCATTGCCGCATCGAAGGACCGGCAGTCAGCGAATTGCAGACCTCGTTCCTCGTGGACTGGCAGTTCTCCTCCCGGCATTTCCTCGACTCAGGCCGATTCTATCCGAAGATGGAGAACCTTCCTGCTCCGGGAAGCGACAGCATTGTCCAGATATTGACTTCCGGCCCTATGGACGAATGGAAGGTCATCATGCAGGGACTCGTGCGAATCATCTCTCAGGCAACAAGATATGTATATATCCAAAGCCCTTATTTCATACCGACGGAAGCCGTGAGCCTGGCCTTGAAGAATGCTGCGCTTTCAGGAGTGGATGTAAGGTTGATAATACCTTACCGGGGTGACAGGGGTTCCCTTACCGCGGAGGCTTCCAAATCATATATAGAGGAAATAATGGCGGCAGGAGTGAAGGTCTTTTTCTACAACAAGGGTTTCATGCATTCCAAGGCCGTAGTTGCCGATGACACTTTCTGCACAATCGGATCGACCAACATGGACATACGCAGCTTCGAGCTTGATTTTGAAATAAATGCATTCATCTACGATTCTTCCCTTGCGGTCCGTATGAGGCAGGTGTTCGAGAAGGATCTTGAAGATTCGACACTCATAGATTACGACCGGTGGCGAAGCAGACCGCGAATCAAGAAATTCCGTGAGTCTTTTTCGCGCCTCTTCTCTCCTTTGCTGTAATCCTGTGGCTTTCGGTGGCAGGAATATTGCGGGACGGGCAGTTCTTTATCAATGAATATATATGATAGCAACACTGATTATCCTGATTGTTTCGGCAGCGCTTTTCGTAAGCGGAAAGGTGCGTTCAGACCTTGTCGCAATCTGCGCTCTGCTTGCCTTGCTTCTGTGCCAGATTCTGACACCTGAAGAGGCTCTTTCCGGATTTGCAAATTCGACCGTCATCATGATGGTCGGCCTGTTCATCGTCAGCGGTGGCATATTCCAGACAGGTCTTGCTCAGATGATAAGCAGCAAGATAATGGTTCTCGCCGGAAAGAGCGAGCTGAGGCTTTTCCTTCTGGTGATGCTCGTTACCAGCCTGATTGGAGCTTTCGTAAGCAATACCGGAACGGTGGCCCTCATGCTTCCGATTATCGTGAGCATGGCAGCGGCTGCAGGCACTTCGGCAAGGCGTCTGCTCATGCCTCTTGCCTTTGCGAGCAGCATGGGCGGAATGATGACCCTTATCGGTACGCCTCCGAACCTGATCATAAATGACACTTTGGTAAATGCCGGCTATGACAGGCTGTCATTCTTCTCGTTCCTTCCCGTGGGCATAATCACCGTATTGGTCGGCACTCTGTACCTGTTGCCGGCGACAAAGGTTTTCCTGTCACCGAAGAACAAGACCAAGGAAAGCAAAGACTCGGGCAAATCCCTGAATGAACTTGTGAGGGAATACGGCCTGTCTGATAATCTTTTCAGGGTCCATGTCAAGGATGAGGATTCTTCGGCCATAGGCAAGACGGTCGTAGAACTGGACATCCACAGGAAATACGGCATCAATGTCCTGGAGCTGCGCAGGAGCACCGGGTCGAACCGTTTCGTCCGCTCGGTCAACCAGCAGCTCGCATCTCCTGACCTCGTGCTGAAGCATGGGGATGTGCTCTATCTTTCTGGCAGTGCGGAAATGGTGCAGCAGTTTGCCGGAGACCATTCGCTCAGTCTTATAGACAACCATACCGATGAGGTTGCATCAGGTGAGCGCAATGCCGGGACATCCCTCGACTTTTATGACATAGGCATAGCGGAAATCGTCATAATGTCCACATCGTCGATGATCAACCGCACGGTCACCGAAGCCGGCTTCCGCAGCAAGTTCAACATCAATGTGCTCGGCATCAGGAGGCGTCAGGACTATCTTCTCCAGAATCTCGGTGAAGAGAAAATCCATAACGGAGATGTGCTCCTGGTTCAGGGCGCATGGAAGGACATCGCCCGGCTGAAGAAGGAGTCTTCCAACTGGGTGGTCCTCGGAGAGCCGCTTCAGGAGGCTTCCAAGGTGACGCTTGACTACAAGGCTCCGGTTGCCGCTGCAATCATGGTCGGAATGGTCGTGCTGATGGTGTTCGAGAAAATCCCTGTGGCTCCGGTCACCGCTGTGCTGCTTGCCGCTGTCATGATGGTGATTACGGGATGTGTACGGAGCGTCGAGGCGGCGTACAAGACAATCAACTGGCAGACCATAGTGCTCTTCGCCGCGATGCTTCCAATGTCACTTGCGCTCGAGAAGACAGGAGCTTCCGACATCATGGCCAACGCCATCGTTGACGGGCTTGGAGGGAGTGGCCCGAGAGTACTTCTGGCAGGTGTGTATTTCGCTACGTCCCTGATGACGATTTTCATAAGCAATACTGTGACAGCAGTCCTTATGGCTCCAATCGCCCTGCAGTGCGCATTGCAGATGGGTGTCAGCCCTGTTCCATATATGTTCGCCGTGACAGTGGCTGCGAGCATGTGCTTTGCATCCCCGTTCTCTACTCCGCCTAATGCATTGGTGATGCCTGCCGGGCAGTACAGCTTCATGGATTTCGTGAAGGTCGGACTGCCTCTGCAGATAATCATGGGTGTCGTGATGATTTTTGTCCTGCCGCTCCTGTTCCCGTTCTGATGGGTTCAGGCAAGAAGTTTCTTTACGGTTGTAGATATTGCGCGTCCGTCGGCAAGTCCTGCGAGGCGTTTGGTAGCGACTCCCATCACCTTGCCCATGTCCGAAGGCTTGCTGGCACCGGTTTCAGCGATGATTTTCACAAGCTCGGCTTCGAGTTCCGCTTCAGTGAGCTGCTTCGGGAGATATACATCCATCGCAGCTGCTTCTGCAAGCTCGTTTTCTGCAAGCTCCGGTCTGCCTGCGGCATTGTACTGCTCAGCACTTTCCTTGCGCTGCTTCACGAGCTTCTGGATGAGCTTCACGATGTCCTGGTCTGTCAGTTCACCGGAAGCTCCCTCCGCAGTCTTTGCAAGAAGGATTGCTGCCTTGATTGCGCGGAGAGATGCAAGACGCACCGTCTCCTTGGCCTTCATAGCGCTCATCATATCGGCCTGAATCTGTTTTTCGAGTTCCATATCAATAAATTTTTATCTGAATTTTTCGTATTTCGGCATGGCGATACCTGTTATGAAATCCTTGAATTTCTTGTCGTCCTTGGGACATATAACGAGTACGTCACCGGTATCCACCACGATGTAGTCATCCAATCCCTTGATTGCCACAAGCTTTTTCTTGTCCGTGGATACTGCAAGGACATTGTGGGAATCCTCCACGAGGGTATTCGGCATATTGAATGCGTTTCCGTCCGCATCCTTGTGAGGTATGTAGTTGTAAAGCGACTCCCATGTTCCTATGTCCGTCCATCCGAACTTGGCCGGGTACATCCACGCCCTGTCAGTCTTTTCCATTACTCCGTAATCTATCGAGATGTTCAGGCAGTCGGTATATGCCCTTGCCACGAAGTCCGGCTCGATTCTCGTCCCGAGTACCCTGTCCCATCCTTCGAACAGCCCTGTGACCTCCGGAAGATGCTTCTCCATCTCTTCCCTGATGGTCTGGGCCCTCCAGACGAATATTCCGGAATTCCAGAAGAACTCACCGGTGCTTATGAACACCTTGGCAAGATCCCTGTCCGGCTTCTCCGTGAATGTCTTGACAGGCATAGGCTTCTCCTGCATGTATGCATTGCGTCCTCCGCAGGCCTGGATATATCCGTAGTTGGTGTCAGGCCTTGTCGGCAGCACTCCGAGGGTCATGAGCACATCGTTGGAGTCAACATAGTCGAAAGCATCGTTGATGATCTGGACGAAAGCCGCCTCGTCCTCTATGAGATGGTCCGAAGGACTGACCACGATTCTTGCGTCCTGGTCGCGGTGCAGGAGAGTGTATGTCGCGTATGCGATGCATGGGGCGGTGTTGCGGCTGTACGGCTCCAGCAGAAGGTTGCCCTGGTCGAAATCCGGAATCTGCTCAAGGACAAGATCCCTGTATTTCTCGGCAGTCACAATCAGGATATTCTCTTTCGGGACAATCTGCATGAATCGTTCGTATGTCAGCCTGATGAAAGATTTGCCCGTGTCGGCTACATCGAGGAACTGCTTCGGCTTAGCCGTCTTGCTGACAGGCCAGAAACGGCTTCCTGTGCCTCCGGCCATGATTACGCAATAGCGATTGTTCTTGTTCATCATCGTGATGTTTTATCGGTTGAGGGGAACTTCCGCCTTCCCCCATAGTGTCTTTTACATATATATAGGTATATATGCCTGTGGTATCCATTCAGTTGTGATTCTTTCAGAATCGAATGTCACTGCGAAAATGTCGAAGAAACATTCTTCTCCTGCAAAACGGCCGCCCGCCTCCGTCCTGAAAAACCGTCCTGCTGCGCGGGCTGTCCTCGACTGTTTGGTCTGGTCCACGCTTTCCTGAGGCGGGGCCTGGATGCCGGATTGCCGGCATTTCACTTCAACAAAATGTATTCCAGCATCGTCCCTGGAAATGATGTCTATTTCAAGATGCCCGCATCTGTAGTTCCTCGCTACCACGGTATGGCCCTTGCTCCTGAGGAAATCGCAGGCTATGTCTTCTCCTATGCGCCCTAAATCGCGTCTGTGATTGCAACTATTCTCCATTCTCCCTCCTCCTTTCTCACTCTTGCCATTCGTTCCTTTTTCCTGCCGTCAGCATCCAGCCTGTATTTCACGCACCTGTCCTTCTCATCCTTTTCGACGGATGTGATTTCCAGCACAGTCCCCGACAACATTGCAGAAGCGATGGAAAGGGCCGTACTGTCCTCATCCATAAGTACGTCCCATGCCTCCCGGTAGCTGTCGAGATAGTTCTGCATCAGGACTGTGTCGCACAATGCCGAGGCGGCTGCAAAATCTCCAGCTGTGATGGCCCTGTTGAAAGACTCCACCACAGCTTCCGGAGTGTTTTCCTTCTTTTCGGCAGAAGAACATCCTGCGGTCAAGAAGCAGGCAGTCATGATGGATGCCATCAATATGCCTTGTGCCCAAAATATTTTGATTCGGTTCATAAAATCGTATGTATCAATCAAATGTAACAACGGTAACGCCTGTACCTCCGAACTGGATGTGCTCATCGCGAACTGTGGCGACTCCCGGTACTGTCCTGAGATATTTCTGTATCTCGTCCCTGAGCACGCCGGTGCCTTTGCCGTGGATTATCCTCACGCTGCCGACATTCAGCATCATGGCATCATCCACATATCTGGTGACCTTCTCTATGGCATCGTTGAGCCTTTCGCCCCTGATGTCCATCTCGGTGCTGAAATTGAGCTTCCTCTCGGTGATGGCCGCATCGATTTTCATTGACGGAGCAGGCTTTGCAGTGTCTTTGACAGCGGTCTTGTATTCGTTGGACGTTATGCGCTCCACCTTGCCGACAGGCATCTTGCTGCTGATGTTCCCGATGACCACCACAACAGCTTTTGCCGACACTTTCACGACCTCGCCCACCATTCCGTTGTCCTTCACTCGCACCTTCTCTCCAACCTGCAGCGGAGCCGACCTGAATGCTTCCATTCTCTCCTGCTCGGCCTGCCTTTCCAAAAGCTCTTCGCGCACCTTTTCATCCGCTTTCTGGACCCTGCGCTTCATCTGTCTCTCCTTGCGGGCATCTATTTGCTTGATTTTCCGCTCGATATAGTCTTCCTTGGCCTTCTGCTCGCTCTCCTTGCGTGCAGTCAGGGCGGCTACGAATCCCTGAAGCTCCTTGCGGGCCTCCTGGGTGCTTTCCTTCTCGGCCTGGGTCTCCTTTATGGTCTTGATGGTGTTCTCCACCTGACGGTTGGCCTTGCGTACTATTTCTTCGGCCTCCTTCTTCGCCGCATCGAGGATTTCCTTCCTCTGCTGCTTTATGTCCTGAAGCTCCTTCTGATATCTGTCGGTGATGTTCTCCAGGGTCTTGTCGGTGTGCCTTATGCGCTCCAGTTTCTCGTCAAGCGCCTTCCTGTTGCGGGCTATCTTGCGCAGATTCCTTTCTATGCCCACGAATTCCTCTCCTGCGCGAGACTCTGCATCCTTGATGATATCCTCCGGAAGCCCCATCTTTCTTGCAAGCTCGAAGGCGAATGAATTGCCAGGCAGCCCCATCTCCAATTTGAACAGAGGTGCTATGTTCTTGACATCGAACATCATGGCTCCGTTGATTACACCTGTGTCTGCAGAAGCATAGAGCTTCAGATTGGTGTAATGGGTGGTGATGACTCCATAAGTGCCTCTCCTGTCAAGTTCGCTCAGTATGGACTCTGCAATCGCCCCTCCGGCAGCCGGCTCTGTGCCCGAACCGAATTCGTCAATCAGAACAAGAGTCTTGTCATCAGCCTCAGCAAGCATGTTCTTCATGTCCACGAGGAAAGAACTGTACGTACTGAGATCGTTGTCTATTGACTGGTCGTCTCCGATGTTTACCATGATCCTGTCGAAAACGGGCAGCTCCGACGTCTCTGACGTAGGTATCAGCATGCCCCATTGGAACATATACTGCAACAGGCCTACAGTCTTGAGACATACTGACTTGCCTCCTGCATTCGGGCCGGATATCAGCAGGATGTGTTTCTGCGGACTGAGGCTTGCGGTCAGCGGCACTATTTCCTTCTTTTCCTTGCGCAGGGCGATTTCCAGAAGCGGATGCCTTGCCTTGCGGAGGTTGAACTCTCCGTTGTCCGATATGACAGGCATTCCGGCAATGAAATCAAGGGCCGTCTTGGCCTTGGCCATTATGAAATCGATTTCTCCGAGATAACGTGCCGCACCGATCAGGTCAGGAATGTATGGGCGGAGGAAATCAGTGAATTCCAGCAGGATACGCAGGATTTCTCTCTGTTCGGAGAATCGGAGTTCCTTAATCTGGTTGTCGAGTTCCACGATTTCCGCCGGTTCGATGAATACTGTCTTGCCTGATGCGGACTCGTCGTAGATGAAGCCCTGGATGCGTTTCTTGTTGGCCGCACTAACCGGAATGAGCATCTTGCCGTCCCTGACGGAAACTCCTGCATCGCCGTCCACGATGCCTTCCTCCTGGGCTTTGCGAAGAATGCTGTTTACCCGCTTCGATATGGTACCGGCTTTTTCGTGAAGGGCCTTGCGTATGTCGTACAGCTGGTCGGAGGCGGTGTCCTTGACCTCTCCGTATCTGTCAAGAATCGATTCTATGCGTGTCTGTACGTGTGGAAATCCGATTATCGGGGCGCTCATCCTCTTCAGATTGGGATATACCCCGTCCTTGACCTCCTCGAAGAAATTGATGACCTTGCGCAATGTTTCGAGCATGGTCTTGAGCTTGCGAAGGGAAATCAGGTCGATGGCTGCCGAGCTTTTCTCAAGCGGCGTCAGGAAATCCATGCAATCGATAAAGCCTCCTGACGGGAAGCTGTCCTCGAACATCATGATCAGCCTCATCTCGTCAGTCAGGAGAAGCCTTTTTCGGATCTGTGCCGGTTTTGTGGAAAAAGTCTCTGTTGCAGTCCTCTCCGCCGCGTATGCCGTGGAACACTTGTCGGAAATGATCTGTCTGATTCTGTCGAATCCAAGTTTCTGTTCTGTCCTTATCTCAATCTCTGTCATTGCTTGTTCTCTGTCCTCGTGCCCATTGATTCGCTCAACAGCAGTTTCAGTTCATTGATATTGTTGATTGGAGTGACGGTGCCGTTGCTCACGAAAGATATTCTTCCTGTCTCCTCCGATACGACTACGACGCTGGCATCAGTCTCTTCGGTGATTCCAATTGCTGCCTTGTGTCTCATTCCGTAGCTTGCAGGGATATCGGTCTTCTCCGTAATGGGCAGGGTGCATCTTGCTGCCGCTATCCTGTCTCCGGAAATGACCACTGCGCCGTCATGAAGAGGAGAATTCTTGAAGAACAGATTCATTATCAGCCTTCTGTGGATGGCAGCATCAATTTTGTCACCGGTACTCATTATGTCTTCCAGTGAGGTCTTGTGCTCCAGGACTATGAGGGCGCCAGTCTTTTCGTCTCCCATCCTCCTGCATGCTTCGGTTATTTCATTCACAGCCTCGCTTCCTATGCTCTGGGTGCGTGTTCCGAAGAGTTTTTCCGCAATCGCCCTTCCCCGGGCTCCTTCAAGGTACCTGTTCCCGAGTTTTATGAGGAATTTCCTGATTTCCGGCTGGAATATGACGATAAGGGCTACCACTCCCACATCCAGCACCATGTCGAGGATGGCACGCATCAGCCTCATGTTGAAAGCAGATACGAGCACCCTGATGATGAACAGGGAAATGATGGCGAGGAATATGCTCATTGCCGATGAACCTCTGATCCAGCGGAAGATCACGAATATGATCAAAGCCAGGAGCAGTATGTCCAGCACATCGGCAAAAGACAGTTGCAGAAAACCAAAAATGCCTGATATCATAGTTCAAAGCCCGTTCCGGACCAATACCAATCCGAAATAGCAATACAAAAATAATGAATGTAAGCTGAATTTACAAACATGAAAGATACCTTATATATTAACTTGTGGTTAAAATAATATTATTTTGATTATATTTGCTGAAAATTTTAATCTTTCATATCGGTCAAACTTGAATTATAATTATGAGTTCGGTATTCACGGAGATTACGAAACTGTCCGAGAAGGACTGTTTCCATATTGTGGAGCGTCACAAGACGGAATTCACCTATCCTCTTCACCGTCACAGGGAATATGAGCTTAATTTTATAGAACATGGAGCCGGAGTCCGCAGGATCGTGGGGGACAGCGTCGAGGAAATCGGTGAATACGAGCTTGTTCTTGTGGGATCTGAGGGACTTGAACATGTATGGGAACAAGGCAATTGCCATTCCAAGGACATCCGTGAAATCACAATACAGTTTTCGGATGACCTTCTCAGCAGCAGTCTCCTTGCCAAGAGCCAGTTCGCCTCCATCAAGAAGATGCTTTCGAATGCCGAGCACGGAATCGCTTTCCCGGTGGCTGCAATAATGAAAATCTATTCGGTCCTCGACACTCTCGCGAACGAGCAGGAGAAGTTCGTCCAGTTCCTCAAATTCCTGTATATCCTGTATGAACTCTCCATGGCAGACGATGTCAAGATCTTGGCTTCCAGCTCATTCGCCCATACTTCCCGCAACAAGGAAAGCCGCAGGGTGCAGAAGGTCAAGCAATATAT
>JBJEBN010000130.1:0-24570 GCA_051870095.1 Candidatus Cryptobacteroides sp.
GATTCTGCAACCTCGCCAGAACTTGCTTTTTTGTTTGGCAATATCTTGCTATATTTGAATTCTTCTCCATGATCTCTCCATGCGCTTCGCTTAGTCGAGATGACAGGAACATGCGCTTCGCTTGGTCGAGATGACAGACAGGAGTTTGGGGTCAGAATCCATAAAAATAATAGTAAATATAACGAAATGATAATATATATAGTCTCCGCCATAGCCGTCCTGATGGCCGTCCTAGTAACGGCCTTGATATGTAATTCAAAGTCTGAAAGAAAGTTGAACGCCTGTCAGAGGGAACATGAAAGTGAAACGGCCCGCCTGAGGGCCGAGCTGTCCCGCAAGGAAAGCGAACTCGAGATGGCCTCGAAATACCATGAAAAGGCAATTGCCGAAATGAAGGAAGCCTCCCGGAACCAGATGCAGTCCATCCTTGCAGACATGAAAGCCGAGACGGCGGAAATCCTCAGGCAGCGTGAGGAGGAACTCGTCAAAGGCAACCGCTCCGACATGGACGGAATACTCAAACCATTGAAAGAGAGCATGGAAGCTATGCGCAAGGCAATGAAGGAAAACGAGGAAAGCCATATCAGGAACACCGTCTCCCTCTCCAGACAGTTGGAGCAGGCCGTGAAGGATATGGAGCAGAAGACAGCCGACATAGGAGCCAAGGCCGACAACCTCTCTCAAGCGCTCACATCCAAGCCTAAGGTTCAAGGCTGTTTCGGGGAGAACTTCCTCGATGCGATGCTGGCGAACGAGAATCTTGTCGAAGGCCTCCACTATTCCCGTGAAGCGGCCAACGATGACCTCAGCCGCCCAGACTTCGTGTTCCATTTCAAGGACGGACTCGAACAGAAGGACCTTATCGTAGATTCGAAAGTCTCGCTCAATGCATTCGTTGAATATGTGAACGCCAGCGACGAACAGACCAAGGCTTCCTCCCTTGCTGACCATCTGCGGAGCGTCCGCAAACATATTGACGAACTCGCAGCCAAAGACTATGCGAGGAAGAATCCCAATTCGTTCGCAGACTATGTGGTGATGTTCATGCCAGTCGGAGCAGCCCTGCAGGTCGCTTTGGACGAAGACCCGATGCTGTGGCAGAACGCATACAGGAAAGGAGTGCTTATAACCACCGAGCAGACCATAATGCCGTTCCTGAAGATAATCCAGATTACTTGGACCAAGTTCCGCCAGGATACCAATCTGCTCGAAATCACCAAGGCGGCTGAGACCATGATAGAAAGGGTAGGAACATTCTATGACTCCTACAGGGAACTCGGCAAGAAACTCAAGGCGGTCTGCCGCGAATACAACGACGGAGTGGGCAAGCTCAAGGACAACGGTTTCAGCATCACCACATCGGCACGGAAGGTAATGGCAGTCGGAATTCGCAGGGCAAAAGGAAAGGAGCTGTCCGCACCTTCCGAACAGCTCCCTGAAAATGAAATCGAGGCCTGATAGCCTTTATTCCAGCTCTTTTGCAAGTCCGCCTTCTCCTGTCTCCTTGTAAAGCGACGGGAGGTCTTTTCCTGTCTCCTTCATTACTTTGACGGCCTGGTCGAACGACACCCTGTGGCGCCCGTCTGTGTAGAGGGCATATATGCTGGCATCCAGGGCTCTGGCAGCAGCATAGGCGTTGCGCTCTATGCAAGGTATCTGCACGAGTCCGCAGACAGGATCGCAGGTGAGCCCGAGGTGGTGTTCGAGACCCATTTCCGCGGCATATTCTATCTGGGACGGACTTCCTCCCATCAGCTGGGTGACAGCCGCTGCCGCCATAGCGCATGCAACTCCGACCTCTCCCTGGCAACCAACCTCAGCTCCGGATATGGAAGCATTGTGTTTCACGACATTGCCGACAAGCCCTGCAGTGGCGAGCGCCCTGACGATTCTCTTGTCACTGAATCCGTAAACCTTCTTGACATGATAGAGCACTCCCGGCAGGACTCCGCATGAACCGCATGTCGGAGCCGTAACAATCGTACCTCCGCAGGCGTTCTCCTCGCTGACCGCCAATGCGTAAGAGAAAATAAGACCCCTCGTACGAAGCACATCGCTGTAGCCCTCGGCACGGATGTAATAGCTTGATGCCTTTCTTCTTATGTTGAGAGGGCCAGGCAATGAACCCTCCTGGTCTATTCCTCTTTCGACTGCTTCGCTCATGACTTTCCACACGAGTTCGAGATGTTCCCATAGACCGTGTCCCATTCCTTCCACCTCGTCCACATATTCCCAATAGGCCTTGCCACCTTTGTTGCACCAGTCAAGAAGTTCCTTCATGGTGTTGAGGGAATATATATCCTCCTCGTCGTCAGATTCTGTCGGATAGTCGAGACAGACAATGTCACCTCCTCCCACGCTGTAATATGTGCATTTGTCATACAGGTCTCCGTCGAAATTGACGGAAGCGATTTTCATTCCGTTGGGATGGAAGGGCAGTGTCTCCTTCGGTTTCCATTCAATGTCCACGTCTCCGGCCCTCCTGAAATTGCTTTCCAAGGTTTCCTTGTCTGTCCTTCTCCATGTCTGGTAGGCTTCTTCGATGGCTACGTCGGTGAGGTGCCCCTTGCCTGTGGCGGCGAGGGAACCGTAGAGGGTGACATGGAGGTGGTTGGCGTCAGGATGGTTCTCCAGATATGAGCGCACGGCCTTGAATGGGCCCATGGTGTGGCTGCTGGAGGGGCCTTTGCCTATTTTGTATATTGATTTTATTGATTTCATTTCAAGTAATCATCAAAATAAATAGAGACCTTGTCCATCAGGTGGACTCTGTCCTTTCCCATGACATTGTGTTCTGCACGCGGATATGGGAAATAGTCAACCTGCACATTGTTCACGATGCATTCGCGGATGAAGCTGAGGCTGTTCTCCCATACGACAACCGGATCAATGACTCCCTGGCAGATGAGAAGCTTTCCCTTGAGGTCCTTAGCCTTGCCGATAAGGCTGACTTTCTCATAACCTTCCTGATTCTCATGAGGGCTGCCCATGTATCTCTCTCCATACATCACCTCGTACCATTTCCAGTCGATTACAGGACCTCCTGCAACGCCGACCTTGAATACATCCGGATAATTGGTCATGAGTGATATCGTCATGAATCCGCCGTAGCTCCATCCATGAACTCCGATTCTGTCAGTATCGATGTACGGCAGTTCCATCAGAGCCCTCACACCGACCATCTGGTCGGCCATCTCCGCCTGTCCGCATTGCCCGTAAATGGCCTGCTCGAAATCCAGACCACGGTTCTGGGTGCCCCTGTTGTCCTGTACATATACGATATAGCCCCTCTGTGCCATGTACATCTCCCATCTGCGCAGCTCTGCCATCCAGGTGTTGCGTACCATCTGGGAGTGGGGACCTCCATAGACATAGACGATCAGAGGATATTTCTTCGACGGGTCGAAATCAGCCGGTTTGATGAGCCGGAACCAGTTGTCGTACTGTCCGTCGGCGCTCTTTACCGTGCCGAGAGAAATCTCTCCGTACGAATAGTCGAGGGTAGGGTCGGCGGCTGTAAAAAGATTCCTTATGAGTGATCCGTCGGCATTGCGCAGGTCGGTCACCCTCGGCACTGTCAGGCAGCTGTAGGTATCAACGAACATTGAGAAATCCGGACTCATTCTGACGCTGTGCCATCCTGCTTGCTGAGTCAGTCTTTCAGCCTTTCCAAAACTAGCTTTGGAGACTCCGCGGCGCAGGTTGCGAATCTCAATCCTGAAAAGATGGTTCTCAACCGGCGAGACTTCAGCAGACGTATAATATACATATTTGCCGTCATTGCCTACATATTCCACGTCTGCATCCACCTGGGTGATTCTCCTTATGTTGCCGTTGTCGTCGCAGAGGTAGAGGCTTCTGAATCCGTCCCTGTTGGCAGTCCTGTAGATGAAAAGACCTTTCGTGCCGGAAACAGGGTAGAGAGGGTCGAGAGGCTCCACATATCTGTCATTGTCCTCTGCCAGAATTGCTCCGACATATGTTCCGAGTTCATCGAACCTGCAAAGAAGCGAATGTTTCTGGCTCCTGTCGAGCAGCTGGGCATAGATATATCCCCCGTCCGCAGACCAGCATACATTGGTGATGTAAGTCTCTTCCGGGCGTGCCCATCCGGCGTCCCTGGCTATTGAGACATGGTCTATGAACATAGTCCTCTTGCTGTCGGTGTCATATATTCCGAGTCCGGGCAGTTCCGAGTCCATGCCTGTCATAGGATATTTTATCTTCCTTGTGCTTCCGGTGCGGGTGGTGATGTCAAAAAGAGGAAAATCGGTCACCTTGCTTTCATCCTTGATGTAGAAAGCTATCTTGCGTGCGTCAGGAGACCAGAATGTCCCCTTTGTAATTCCGAACTCATTCCTGCTTATGATGTCGCCTGCGACGATTCCGTCTTTCCTGCTGTATGAAGTGACCGTATCAATCCTGCCGAGGCTGTCACATATATAGAGATTGTTCCTGACCGTGAAAGCGTAAAGTTCCTTTCTGCTTGGTATATAAGGACTTTCATCTATGTTGGAGCATCCTTTCACACGTTTCGGTATTTTCTGAACCGCGTTCTGATGGATGCCGAATTCCCTTTCCGGGGCTTTGCCATTGATGTCTATGATGATTTCCTTTCCTTCCGAAATTCGGATCAATGTGTGTCCTTCATGTCCCATCCATGTGTATTCCTGCCTTTCAGGGCTCAGCTCTCTCGACAGGATGGTCTCCTCCATGGTCAGCATCTTTCCATCAGCTGAATTGGCCGGTCTTGTTGCCACTACATTCAGCCCGCCTGGTCCGCCTGCCGATGCTCCTGAAGCGGCGCTCAAAAACAAACCTGAGCACAATGCACTCAGGATGATGATATTAGTTCTCATATTGATCTGATTATCTTACTGATACAATCTTGTCAACGATATATTTCTGCTTTCCCCTCCACGGAAGGCTTCCGAGATACTCCTTGTAGTGAAGCTCGACCGACTTGCCTCCGCAGCGCATAAGGCTATCAGCAATCTCCGGGTCGGTTATGGAGAAATCGAATTCGTATGACTGCAGGCTTCCTGCATTGGCACCCTTGCCTTTGCCGAAACCTGACTGGATTGCCTTTCCTTCGTATGTCTTGAAGATATATCCCTTGTAGACCACGTAGTTGAGGTCTCCGGCCTTGACTCCTTCACCGAATACGAAATAGAATCTGAAATAGATGAATCCTGCGAGTGCAAGTGCCACAACGGCTGACGCGACCGCAACGGCCCTGCGTCCTTTCTTTTTGATGTTGTTCGTGTCCATATTCTTATATCAAAACTCCGGCGCAGTGCAGCAGGGCGATGAATGGCGTCTGCTGACGGCGTATATATGGTTTGACATTTCCTGTGTTGATTTCATTCCAGTCCTTTACGACCTCCCATGCAGCGATGAAATCCTTACCTGTCAGGTACTCTCCCTTGTCGGCCCTCTTGGTGCCGGGAGTTCCTCCCTTTATGAAGATGCAGCTTCCGACGAAAGTCGCGCTGAGCACTATGCCTGTCACCGTAGTGATGCTCCTGCGCCTTTCGACATAGTCCACAACCACATCCCAAATCTGCCCGCCGTCAAGACCTTTGTATTTTTCTGCTACTTTCATGTCGTATCCTGCCTGGGTTCAGTCTGCAAATATAACCATTATCTTTGATAATACTGTCAAAATCCATCCTCTTGCTCATGTCCTTTTTCCTATAAACTGACTCTCATGAAAAAATCAATCAATGAAAGTATTTCTCGAAGAAATTGCTTTTGTCGGGATAAATTGGTATATTTACAAATTAAGAACTGATGGACAATTCTTTATGGAAACACACATTAGAACTGAAATTCCGGAGTTGGAAATCAATGTCCGGTCTGAAATTGGCGTTCTTGACGCCGTCTTGCTTCACCGCCCGGGAGCGGAGGTAGAGAACATGACCCCGCGCAATGTGCAGAGGGCTCTCTACAGCGACATTCTCAATCTTTCAATAGCACGCGATGAATACAGTGAACTTTCAGGTACTCTCAACAGAATCTGCAAGGTATTCGAGGTGACCGACCTGCTCAGGAAGGTGCTCGGCAAACCGAAGGCGAGGGAAGACCTGATCAGGAGAATCTGTGTGACGGAGGGAGTCACATCTTATATGGACATGCTCATGGGCATGGATTCGACCGAACTCGCAAGGGTTCTGATCGAAGGTCTTCCTGCAAGGGTGGACACGCTTACCGCATACATGAGGAACGAGTATTATGCGCTTTATCCTCTTTACAATTTCTACTTCACAAGGGATGCGGCCGTGACGGTCGGCAACCATGCTCTCATCTGCCGTATGGCAAACAAGGTGAGGATGCGTGAGTCGTTGATAATGAATGCAATATATAAGGATAGCGGTATGTTTGCATGTAATGTGGTCGATGCAAACGACTTCCAGGGAGAAGATTCGAGGGTGATAATGGAGGGAGGAGACATCCTGATTGCGAGGGATGACATATTGATAATTGGAAACGGAGTCAGGACGACTACCCAGGGCATAGATTTCATGGTAGAGCGTTTCCGCAGGTCATCTCCTCCCGGCAGGAGCTATGTGCTTGTGCAGCAGCTTCCTTCTGAGCCGGAGTCGTTCATTCACCTTGATATGGTTTTCACGCTTCTCGACAGGGACAAGTGCATGGTGTTCAAGCCTGTGATTATGCAGTCGAACCAGTACCAGACGGTGCAGATCACTATAGATGACGGCAATGTCACATCCATCAAGCATGTTTCAGGGCTTCTTCCTGCCTTGAAGAAGCTCGGTATGGACCTGAAGCCTGTAATCTGCGGTGGAGAGGACGAATGGGACCAGGAGAGGGAGCAGTGGCACAGCGGGGCAAACTTCTTCTCGTTTGCTCCGGGCAAGGTCCTCACATACGCCAGGAACATACATACGCTGGATCAGCTTGACAAGGCAGGTTTCGAGATAGTCCAGGCCTCTTCCTTCATAGCGGGTGTGAGAGATGACGTCGTTTTCGGCCCTAAGCCTTGCGCAGTGACAATAGACGGTTCCGAGTTGCCACGAGGCGGTGGTGGAGCGCGTTGCATGACGATGCCTCTTTCCCGCCGTCCTGTGGAATGGTGACATGGTCTTCAGTAAAGACAGATTCCAGACAATATGAAAACGGCCACCGATTCTCTCGGCGGCCGTTTTGGGATATTGGTCTTGTTTATCAGATCATGAGGGCTCCTACAAGACCGAGGATGGCGTAGAATTCAGGAAGCGCGGCGTAGATAAGAGTGTTGGTGAACACGTTGTGTCCCTGTGACACACCTACAATACCGTTGGCGCAAACCTGACCCTGACGAATGGCAGAAAGCATGCATACAAGACCCACGCTCAAACCGATACCGAAGATGAGGAGTCCGCTGGCAGGATCAGTTTTCATCTTGTCCAGAAGCATGAAGAAAGCTACGAATCCGTAAATACCCTGGGTTGCAGGGAGGGCTGAAAGCACCATGTAGTTACCGGAACCTTCCGGTTTCTTTTTAAGTGCACCTTCTGCTGCGTTGCCTGCGATAGTTGTTCCGTAGGCACTGCCGATACCGGCAAGGCTAAGTACCAGACCAAGTCCGAGATAGCCGAGAATTGTTTCGATCATAATATAATAAATTAGTTGTTTGTAATATTCTTCAAAGGATTGTAATTGCGGCCTGAGCCGTCGTAATCTGAGTTCTTGAAGAACTCAAGGAAGTTGAGTCGCAGAGGATGTACGAATGCACCGAGGACGGCCATGGCAATGTTAAGAACATGCCCTATAATGGCTATAGCTATGAATGCTATCCATCCTATTCCTCCATCTCCGAGTGCCATCTGGGCCAATGTGTTGAAAGCAAAGCCGAGCATGCTTCCTGCAAGGCCGAGGGCATATAGACGGAGATAACTGAGGACGTCTCCGAGGAGACCTGTCGCCGTGTTGTATGTTTCCCAAAGTCCTCCTCCGATGTTGATCAACGGATTCTTGTGGAGGCTTCTGAGAGGGAAGATGCCAATCGCACCGATGATTCCAAGTCCGATTATTATCCATTTTGTGACGGCGGAGTCAATGTTGAATGCGAGGGCGGCTGCAATTACGACCACTGTTCCTACAAGGAATATCGTCCATCCCCAGATGCTGAGACTGTTGAGGAATCCCTGATTCCGGGTGGCATTCACCGTCTTTACAATCATGGCAAGGCAGAGGTGGATGATACCGACAATTATGGCTACCACCATTGTACCGTCATATCCGATAATTTTGCCCGGCACCATGATCTTGTCCAGACCTGAATTCCGGATACAGCTCCATGTGCTGATATCTATGGAGAAGAATGTGTGGAATAAGAAGCCCACGACCATGGTGGCAACTCCCAGAACACTCACTAAATGAGCATAATCCGCAAAACTCTTCACCTTTTTGAGAGCAAATCCTCCTATGACGAGTATCAGACCGTATCCGGCATCTCCCATACACATCGCAAAGAACAGCATGAAGAAGATGGAAATGTAAGGTGTCGGGTCGAAACCGTTGTATGAAGGTCGTCCATACATGTCAGTCAGGACCTCGAACATCTTTACAAATTTGTTGTTTCTCAGCTTGATAGGCGGATTGTCCTCATTCTCAGCCGCATCTGCTATGTACAGGACTCCCTTTTCGTCACATGCAGACTTGAGCTCTGCATCGTTTGCGGAAGGAGCAAATCCCGTGATGACGGTTACATAGCCTTCGGCAGCCTCGGATGTGCCTGCAGTTGCAAGATATCTGTCGAGGTCGGCGCTCTTGCGGGCATATCCTTTCCTGATATGGTCGAGATAATGCTCCTTCAGATGAAGCAGCTTGCCTTTCTGGGCAATGATTTCTTCGCATATACCGTTTATCTTCGCCTCGGCCTCCTTTATTGAGACCGCAGGTACAGGACATTCCGGAACAGGGAAGGAATAGTCATCCGAAGCAGGGGAGAGGGTTACGAACCATGTGTTGTTCTTGTCCCGGTTCACCACCACAAGAGCATAGTCATTCTCCCATGCAGGGTCGAACTTCTTCGAGTTGACCTTATAGTATCTGAGAACCAGTCCTTTGGATGTTATGCCGTCGAGAGCCGCCTTGTCATAGTCTCCCCAAGGAGTCACATCCTTGAGCAGCTTCTTTGCAGCCGCAAGTTCTGCTCTCAGTTCCTCGATGCTGGAAACGGCTCCGAGGGTATTTTTGGCCTTGCAGCCCTCTATGACGGTGGCGTCGGCTGCCTTCCTGATTCTTTCATAATCAGGGTCTGAACTGTAGTCAAGCTTTTCGAGGATTCCGAGAGTCTTCTTCACTCCGGAGATTTTGTCGAGCATGGCGGACGACCTTTCGTCAATAGGTTTTGACGAGCGGGTCACATCGACCACACCGAGTCCTTGAAGCCATTCAAGAAAGCCTTCAGTTTCTCCGCTTAGGAGAATGAAGGAGTATTTAGTCATTTTCTCAATCATTGACAGTTTCCTCCTCTTCTTCTGCGTGTCTGCTCTTCACGATCTTGGAAGCAGCCTTGGAGAGGTTCTCCTCGTCTTCCATATATCGCTTGATTTTCCTTATAGCCTCCTGATAACCAGGAATCTGGACCTTCTCATAAAGATTTACCTTCTGGGTGGTCTTCTTCCTCTGCCAGTCGAGAATCCTGCTTTTCTCCATATAGACCTCCGACTCTATGCCGAGTCTTGAGAGCTCCTTCAGGATGGCGACTCCGTCGGCATACCATGCCGGTTTCGCGAAGGCGTTGAACTCATGGATTTCATAATGAATTTCCTTGAGCTCCGGCGTCTTGACACCGGCAACCTTCACCGTCACCAGATCGACGTCCGTGATGGATATCAGACCCGGATCGAATTCGTTCCAGAGCGCCGCAAGATAGTCGTATCTCTGCATTGCGGCTTCAAGATCCTCAATAAGCTTTGCTGACTTGTCCTTGGCCTTGCGCACCTCAAGACGCAGCGCCGACTCCTTGTTCTTCAGGGTAGGGAGGGCGTTCTGACGCATCTTCAGCTGCTTGCCGAGGTTGTTCAGTGATGTCTTATTGTATTGGAATTTTATTGCCATTTTTATTATTGTTTAGATTTCTCCATTCGCTTCGCTCAGTCGAAATGACAACAGCCTGTCATTCCGAGCGAAGTCGAGGAATCTATTTACCGACCCAGTACTGATCGATGAATTCCTGTTTGATACCGGTCTCCGCCTTGGTGAAATATGTACCGAAAAGCTCCCAAGCCGTGTCGAGCATCTGGTCAAGAGACAGATTGACATCGATGGCGAGGATGCGGGTGGCATAGGCCTTGGCATAATCAAGGCAGCGGAGGTCATAGTCGCTCAGGTCGAAACCGTTCTCCAGCTTGGTCTTGGCATTCTGTGCATCGGAATACAGACGCACGGATGCGTTCATCACCTGGCTGTGGTCCTTGCGGGTCTGCTTGCCCTGTACGAGCTGTTTCAGACGGGAGAGGGAACGGAACGGGTCGATGATGATCTTGCCGGAATCCGCATCGGCACGGAGATAGAGCTGGCCCTCGGTGATGTAACCTGTGTTGTCAGGCACTGCGTGGGTGATGTCTCCGTCGTTGAGGGTGGTCACGGCAATGATGGTGATGGAACCGCCGTCAGGCAGCTGCACGGCCTTTTCGTATATTTTCGCGAGATCCGAATAGAGGGAACCAGGCATGGAGTCCTTTGACGGAATCTGGTCCATACGGTTCGACACGATGGAGAGGGCATCCGCATAGAGGGTCATGTCCGTAAGGAGCACGAGCACCTTCTCGTTCTTCTCAACTGCGAAATACTCTGCCGCGGCGAGGGCCATATCCGGAATAAGAAGCCTTTCCACAGGAGGCTGCTCCGTAGTGTTGATGAAGCAGATGATTTTCTCAAGAGCACCTGCAGCTTCGAACTCGTGTTTGAAATAGAGGTAGTCATCATTGGAAAGTCCCATACCGCCGAGGATGATCTTGTCAACATCCGCGCGAAGGGCTACCTGAGCCATCACATTGTTGTAAGGCTGGTCCGCATCGGCAAAGAACGGAATCTTCTGCCCTGAAACGAGGGTGTTGTTCAGGTCGATGCCCGCAATACCTGTAGGAATGATCTGTGAAGGCTGCATACGCTTGTAAGGGTTCACAGACGGACCGCCGATCTGCACGTCACGTCCTTCAGGCTGAGGACCGCCGTCAATAGGATGTCCGTATGCATCGAAGAACCTTCCGGCAAGTTCGTCTCCCACCTTGAGCATAGGAGGTTCGCCGAGGAAAGCCACCTCAGCATCAGTAGGGATGCCTTCGGTTCCTGAGAAGACCTGGAGGGTAATCATGTCTCCCTTGGTCTTTACAACCTGAGCAAGTCTGCCGTCCACAACGGCGAGCTCGTCATTTGAGACACCCTGGGCCTTCAGTGACACTGTTGCCTTGGTGATTGCCTCAAGTTTCGTATATATTTTCTGAAATGCCTTAGTTGCCATTGTTAAGGATATTATTGAGTTGCTGCTGATAGTTGTTGAATTTTTCACCCTTGAATTCCGAGTAGTTCATCTGTCTGAGGATATTGATTACCTCCTTGAAGAACACGCGGCACTGCTCGTAGTCTTCGAACTTGAACTCCCTGTCGCAGATGTCCAGGACGAGCTCAAGCATGTATTTCTGCCTGTCGAGCGGAGTGAGGGCATCAGTCTCGTCGAATGCATCCTGCTGGAGGATGACGAAGTCGATGAGTTCGGATTTCCAGAAGAGCTCGTGGTAGGTCATAGGCACACCGTCGTCTCCGAGGATGTTGATCTGGTCGTTGGCCTCCTTCCCCCTGCGGATTATGAACTTGGTCTTCTCCACCATCTCGACCCAGCCCGGTCTGATCCTCTCGGCGAGGTGTTCGCGGATTTCAGGATATTCGAGATATTTGGAATATGAGTCAATCGGGTTCACTGCAGGGTATCTCTTCTTGTCGGCCCTGTTCTGCTCGAGGGCGTAGAAGCATCTTGCTGCCTTCTTCGTGGACTCGGTCACCGGTTCCTTGAGGTTACCGCCGGCAGGGGACACCGTTCCGATGAATGTCACGGATCCAGTCTGGCCGTTGTTGAGGACCACCATTCCTGCGCGTGAGTAAAAGTTGGATATGATTGCCGAAAGGTCAACCGGGAAAGCATCTGCACCCGGAAGTTCCTCCATACGGTTGGACATTTCCCTGAGGGCCTGTGCCCAACGTGAGGTCGAGTCGGCAAGAAGGAGAACCTTCAGACCCATGGCGCGGTAGTATTCGCAGATGGTCATCGCAGTATATACGGAAGCCTCGCGGGCTGCCACAGGCATGTTGGAGGTGTTGCAGATGATTGTGGTACGCTCCATCAGGTGCCTTCCTGTATGTGGGTCGATGAGCTCAGGGAACTCAGTGAAGATCTCCACTACCTCGTTGGCACGCTCTCCGCAGGCCGCCATCACGATCACGTCGGCGTCACCCTGCTTTGCGATTGCATGCTGGAGGACAGTCTTGCCGCATCCGAAAGGTCCCGGGATGAAACCTGTACCTCCTTCGGCGATAGGGTCGAGAGTGTCGATGATGCGCACTCCGGTCTCCATGATTCTGTTCGGCCTCGGTTTCTCCCTGTAGCCCTTGATTGCCACCTTAACAGGCCATTTCTGGGTCATGGTGACATTCACATCCTCTCCTGAAGCATCTGTAAGGACGGCGATTGTCTGGTCGATGTTGTACTGACCAGCCTTGGCGACGGATTTCACCGTATAGTCACCCTTGAAGCTGAACGGAACCATGATTTTGTGTGGCAGCCATCCTTCCTTCACTTCGCCGAGCCAGTCAGCTGCGACAACCTTGTCGCCTGGCTTTGCAATAGGGGTGAAGTCCCACAGCTTCGTGTGGTCGAGAGGGTCGGTGTATTCGCCTCGTTTGAGGAATACTCCTGTCATGGTCGTGAGGTCGTTCTGAAGTCCGTCGTAGCAGCTTGACAGAAGACCTGGACCGAGTGTGGCTTCGAGCATCCTGTCCTCGAATTCGACATCGTTGCCGTTTTTCAGACCGCGGGTGCTCTCAAAAACCTGTACGGCGGCATGTTTCCCGTTAACCTTGATGACTTCGGCCATCAGTTTCGTGTCTCCTATGGTGATGTAGCAGAGCTCATTCTGGGAGACAGGACCGTTGACTTCCACAGTCACGAGGTTGGATACGATGCCTGTTACCTTTCCTGTAGTTTTCATACTATCAAAAATTTTTACATCTATAAAAATTTTGTGAGAGTATGATAGCCGTTCGCTATCGCTCACTCTCACGATGAAAATCATTTGATATCACCCTTGGGCGAAAATATATCAAAGATTTTCATGTTCGGTTTCATATTTATATCTGTTGATTTCTGTTGATTGTTTGTCAGTCGGCATTGTATTCGACACCCTTGAAGGTGCCGCGCACTTCATCCACGAGTCTCTTGAACATAGCCCTTCCGGACTGCTCGTCGAGCTCGTACCATCTCGCCACAATGTGAAGCTTCGCAATGAAACCGAGTATGGCGTTGATGTCGAAGTAGTTGAATACTGTAAGGGAATTGATTTTCTCCCACATCAGGTCGTCGATGCCTCTTTCTCTGGCGAGAATGTCCGTATCGGCGAGGACGGTGTCAAGCCTCCCGGCCTCTTCGAACTCTCCGGATGGAAGGTCCATTACATCCTTTGCGGCATCCCTTCCGAGAGCCTTGTTGAGGAATCTGACCTTTGCGTTCCTGACATTCATGTCGAATAGGAAATACTCGCGGATGAAGCGGTTCCTGTGGGATGCAGCCCTTGTGTAGAAATCCCTGTCGAGGTTGGCATCGGCCAGACCTTCCCTCATGAAATCAATTGTCCTGCAGTCATCTTCTGAGCACAATTCCTCAATTTCCCTGATGTAGTCCTCCGGATGCTTGTCCTGGAATTTCCAGTCGGCGCTGATGTCTGGCAGACTCGCTATGATGTATTCGTAATTGTTCATACCGGACATGTGACTTTATCCGAAAAGAATCTTCTTGGTTGCCGGACGCAGATACTCGCTTATGAGTGCCTTGAATGTCTCGTCGGTGAAGCTGATGAAATAACTGCCGTCAGCAGGCGCGATGGTGAATCCGCCTGCTACCTTCTTTGAGAAATCGGCTTTGATTCCGCCTTTGAGTACTGCTGCAAGCTCTTTCTGTACGAAAGGCTCAAGCTCCTTCCTGAGCGACTCGGGGAGAACGAGCTGGATGTCCTGTGACTCCTCAGTGTTGAATCCTTTGGCAACTGCGAGGATTATTTCCTTCACGAATTCGGCAGATGAGAGGGCTTTGGCAACTTCCTTGTCTGTCAGCCTGGCCACTACGATGTTTTCGATGTCGTTCCTTGTGGCGGCGATGCTCTGCTGTGCAGCCATCTTCAGGTCTCCGTTCACCTTGACGCTGAGGTCTTCAGCCTGTCTGCGTGCCTGGGAGACGATTTCCTCGGCCTCCTTTTTCGCAGCAGCCACGATTTCCTCGGCCTCTTTGCGGGCTTTGGCAAGAATCTCCTCACCCTCCTGTTTACCTTTGGACAGACCTTCATTGTAGAGCTTGTCTGTCAGTTCTTGCAATTTGTTCTGCATTTCGATATTATATTTAGTTTGTTTTCAGTCTCTTCGCTAATGTGTGGTTAATTATTTAACCTATCTTGGCAAATTTAATAATAAACCGGCGACAAACAACCAAAATATGTGCTAAATTTTCAAAATTTTTCGTTTCGGGAACAAAATGCGTAAAAAGGAGAACAAATGTGCCTGTTTATATAATATTCATTTTCAAAAAGTGTTTTAGAAACACTCCTTGAGAATACGGATTATGTTGCCTGTCTTGCCCATCGTGTAGAAATGTACTGCAGGGACTCCGTGAGCAATCAGATCCTTGCATTGCTGTGTACACCACTCTGTTCCGATTTCATAGACTGCATCCTTGTCGTCACCGGCTTTGCGGATGGCTTCAGTCAGCTCGAAAGGAATGTTCAGGGAGAATGACTCAGGCAGGAGGCTGACCTGTCTTGCAGTTGACAGAGGCTTCAGACCCGGGATTATTGGCACGGTTATACCGGCTTTGCGGCATTTGTCCACAAAGTCATAATATACCTTGTTGTCGAAGAACATCTGGGTTATGATGTAGTCAGAACCGGCATCAACCTTTTTCTTCAGGTTCAGGATGTCGGTCTCTATGTTGGCAGCCTCGAAATGCTTTTCAGGATATGCCCCTACGCCGATGCAGAAATACCTCGGATTGTTTTTCTCCGAGTCTATGTTGTGGGAGCGGCGGTATGTGGAGCTTCCCTGATATTTTCTTATGCCTCCAACAAGCTCGCTGGCATAGCGGTAGCCACCAGGGGCCGGAGTGAACCTTTTCTCTCCTGTGATGCTGTCGCCGCGGAGTGCCACTATGTTGTTGATTCCAAGAAACTCCAGATTGTCAAGCTTGCTCTCGATCTCTTCGGCAGAGTTGCCTCCGCAGATGAGGTGGGGGACAGTCTCGATCTTGTATTCTGACATTATCGCTGCGCAGACGGTAGTCTCGTTTATCCGGTTTCGTACCATCCGGCGGCTGAAAGTTCCATCGGAGAGCTGGACATATTCATATTCGTCCCTGTGGCTTGTGACATTGATGTATTTAGGACTGAATTCCATGAAGGGTGCGATGCTCTCCACGAGTTCCTTCTTGGTAAGTCCCCTCAGCGGTGGCACAATTTCCAATGATGGATATGGCTTTGTGCTGTTATTCAGTATATCAATTACTTTCATTGTTTATCTAGTCGTTTTCTTTATATATGTATTTCTGCATTCCGGTGCTTCCTGCATTCGGAAGGGAAGGCAGACATGGCGTCATTCAAGCTGTAGAAAATCACTGTTTCAGCAGGTGGCCAAGGAAGCGCCGCCCCTCTTCTTCCGACATTCCTCTGCGTTTAAGGTAGTCGTCATACTGATCCCTGCTGATATTCCTGATTTCAGGATACTGTGCCTGAGGATGCATGAAAACCATGCCGCAGATTGAAGCATCCGGTATCATGGCATAGCTGTCAGTCAGTTCGATTCCCAATTTTTCACTGCCCGGAATCATCTCCAGAAGATCCTTCTTCAGCGTGTGGTCAGGGCAGCTCGCATAGCCGGCAGCCGGTTTCACGACCTTGGTCCCATGCTGCAAACCGCCCTCAAGTATCTTCCTGTCGAGCCATGATGAAGCAGCCTCTGCAAGCGTCATCCTGACAGCTCTTCCGACCAAGTCCTCATACCTGTTTGAGCATGCCGGGCAGCAGCACCCTTCGACATGCTCGTCAGCCTTGTGAACACTGATTGCGAAAGCACCGAAAGCGGATGTCCTGCCACTCTTTCCAGGTATGACGAAGTCGCTGAGTGACAATCCTTTCCCGCTTTCCTGACGCATCATCGGAAGCCTTATCCCGAGATCCGGGACAACGATATCGTCGCCCTCGCTGCACGCTCCTGAGAACCTGGCACCTATCCTGATTATGAAATTCCTGAATGCAAGCTCTTCTTCTGCATCCTTCCTCAGTTGTATCAGTTCAGTGGCTTCAGGAACCTGTTTGCCGTATTTGATACCCCATATTGCATAGAACATCTTCCAGTCGAAATATTCCATCACACTGTCGGAATTGATTTCCGTAACTTCTATATTATCAGGAATATCAAGAATATATGAGTCTTCATCGAAAGAAACCCTTTCTATTGGTTTGCTACTCTGAACGGCATTGCGCCCCTTCTCGTAAAGATCACGGACTTCCTGCTGCTTCCTGTGCTGCTCTTCCTCGAAAGAAACCCTGTCCATGATGAATTTCTTTGCCATCACGGCACTTGCTGATGCATCAGGACCATAATAGACATGATCATAAAGCGGTGCAAGTTTCACGGCTGTATGCAGGGCGGAAGTGGTGGCGCCTCCGATGAACAGAGGAACATTCATGCCCCTTGCTGCCATTTCACGGCATATCTCTTCCATCTGGTAGAGCGACGGGGTTATCAGACCGCTGACTGCCACAATGTCGGCATGAAGCCTATCTGCCTCAGCAAGAATGGTCTCCCTGTCCACCATGACTCCTAGGTCATGTACATCGAAACCATTGCAGGTCAATACTATTGCCGTTATATTCTTTCCTATGTCATGAACATCCCCCTTGACTGTGGCAATCACGATAACAGGCTTCGTACTCTGGGCAGAACCATCCTCTTCATCATTGCCCATATATGGTTCAAGCAAGGCAACTGCGTCCCTCATGACCTTGGCCGACTTGACTACCTGCGGCAGGAACATTTTTCCTTGGCCGAACATGTCCCCGACACTCTCCATACCTGCCATCAGAGGACCTTCTATGATATCCACGGCTTTTCCATAGACTTTCATCGCCTCGCCGATGTCTTCTGCAAGGTGGTCGGAGAGGCCTTTTACAAGAGCGTTCTTTAGCCTCTCTTCAAGCGGAAGACTGCTGCGGTCATCGTGTCTTGCTTCCGGAGCATCGCTGTTTTTGGCGGCAAGAATCTCCGAAGCCTTGGCAACAAGTCTCTCGACAGCTTCATAATCCTTATTGAAAATAACATCTTCCACACATTTGAGCAGGGCTGGGTCGATATCATCATAAACCTGAAGCATTGAAGGGCTTACGATTGCCATGTCAAGTCCAGCTTCAATTGCATGGAAAAGAAATGCCGAATGCATTGCCTCCCTCACGGGGTTATTGCCCCTGAATGCGAACGAAAGGTTGGAAACACCTCCCGAAGTCTTGGCACCTGGCAGGTTTTGTTTTATCCATCTGACTGCCCGGATGAAATCGACTCCATAGTCGGAATGCTCGGCTATTCCGGTTCCGATGGAGAGGATGTTGCAGTCGAATATTATGTCTTCAGGAGACATTCCGGCTTTCTCGGTAAGAAGCCTGTATGCTCTTGCGCATATCTCGATCTTTCTCTCGTATGTAGTTGCCTGGCCAGTCTCGTCGAATGCCATCACGACAGTGGCTGCCCCGAATGACCTGAGCACCCTTGCCTTGGCTATGAAAGCCTCCTCGCCCTCCTTCAGGCTTATGGAGTTCACTATGCATTTGCCCTGTGCATTTTCCAATCCTGCGAGCACAGTATCCCAGTGGGACGAGTCTATCATCAGGGCTGCTTTCGCAACGTTGGGGTCATTGGAAATGTATCTGACGAATCTCTCCATCTCCTGCCTGCTGTCGAGCATGGCATCGTCCATGTTGATGTCTATGATGCTTGCCCCGTCCTCTATCTGTCTGGCGGCTATCTGCAGGGCAGTGTCGTATTCACCGGCTGCAATCAGTTTTGCGAATTTCCTCGAACCTGCAACATTGGTCCTTTCACCTATGTTCGTGAAATTGAATCTGTTAATGTCAATCGTAACGGCTTCGAGTCCGCTTACGGTCAGAACGCCCTCATCGAATGACGGGTCCCCGCATTTACCTGTGCCCCTCGGAGCAATGCCGCGGACTGCCTGAGCAACTGCCCTGATATGTTCCGGAGTCGTGCCGCAGCATCCTCCTGTTATGTCGATCAGTCCAGCCTTTGCCATTTTGCCTACAGCCTGGGCCATCTGCTCCGGTGTCTGGTCATAGCCTCCCATTTCGTTCGGCAGTCCGGCATTCGGATAGCATATGGTCCTGCATCCGCACCATTGCGACACTTCCTGCATCAGAGGCATGAGTTCTTCCGCCCCGAGTGAGCAGTTCAGTCCGAACGCTGCAAGAGGGTAGTGTCTTACGGCAGTATAGAAGGCTTTGAGAGTCTGCCCGGTAAGCGTCCTGCCGCTCCTGTCTCCGACAGATACCGAGACTATCACAGGTGTCGGTTCAGCAAGGCCTCTTTCTTCGTTGAGCTCCTGGATTGCAGAGAGGGCGGCCTTGACATTGAGGGCGTCGAAGCATGTCTCCACAAGGAGGATGTCTGCTCCGCCGTCAAGAAGAGCTCCTGCCTGTTCCTTGTAGCTGTCCTTCATCATGGCGAAGGAATATGGCCTGAATCCCGGATCTGCCACATCAGGAGAGAGGGAGAGCGATTTGGAGGTCGGCCCCATGCTTCCCGCCACAATCACCTTCCTGCCTGCTCCGTCGGCAGCTTCACGGGCAAGCCTTGCCCCTTCGAAAGCCATCTTCGAGGCAAGATTCTCGCATCCGTATTCAGACTGTGAGATTCTGTTGGCGCTGAATGTATTCGTCTCGATGATGTCCGCTCCGGCCTCTATATATTCCCTGTGGATTGCGGAAATGACATCAGGTCTGGAAAGGTTGAGACATTCGTTGTTGCCTTTCAGCTGCCTGGATACCATTCCGGGGATGGCATAATCGGTCTCCGTCAGGGAATACCTTTGAATCATGGTCCCTGTAGCACCGTCGAGTATAGTTATCCTTTCGTTGGAAAATAAATCCATATTTTCGTAAGTCTTTTTGCAAGTCCGTATCCTGACAAAGATACACTTTTTTCAGCAAGAGACGAAACTATTTTCCGAGCCATGTGCCCCGTCTCCAGAGTTCCTCGAAAGGACCTCTCTTGTGATTCTTCAGCCACCAGTTGCAGAAAATGTACTGGAGTACGATGAAGGCGGCTCCCATCAGCCAGCTTGCAGTATGGCCGCATACTCTGTAAAGTCCACATCCCCAGTTGTAGAATAGCATGGCTCCGAAGATTGACTGGCCGAGATAGTTGGTGAGGCTCATCTTGCCGTAAGGTGTTATCTTCATCAGCCATCTCCTGGCGGATGTCTTGTAGAATAGCAGCACAACTCCTGAAATTATGACGAGCATCATTGCAAAATTCTTCCACATGTTGAGCAGTACATTCAGGCTCTTGCTTACACAAGGTGCGTCTGCCATTCCAGGCAGCAGGTGATATGCTGGAATGAGCGCGAAAAGGGAAATTATTGCTATAACAAAAATGTTACGCCAAATTACAAGATTGTTTCCTTCATTATAAAACAGCCTTTTACGTCCAAGAAACATTCCGACAAGGAAAAGGAAGACGGTTTGCGTCATTCTTCCGTTTTCGATGGCCCAGAGGAAATTCACAGGCAGTCCGTAGCGTATTCCCGCCACTGCAACATCGAGCATCGATCCGCTGGACTGTGCCTCCATGAGTCCTCCCCAGCATGCTCCGCTTCCGAGATCGAGAATCGGGGTCGAAGGGTTGATGAGTCCGAGGATAATGTATGTAAGCTCCACCGGCTGGAGTCCGAGGAATATCGCGAATGCGAGGATTACCTTGTCGCTTGCACGGATAAGAGGTATGACGAGAAGTCCGCAGACTGCATAAAGGAATAGTATGTCGCCGTTGAAGAATAGCAGGTCGAAAAGTCCGAACATCATCAGCAGTACCATCCTCCATGCGAATCTTGGGCGGAAGTCGATACCTTTCTGTGCCTGATTGTCGTGCTGGATATAGAAGCTGAGTCCGAACAAAGTAGCGAAAATCGCATACATCTTTCCTGCAAGCAGGTAGAAAGTAGTGTCCCATACTGCCTTGTTCATTCCTGCCCAGAAAGGGCTTGAAGGCTCAGGGAAACTGTAGAAATTGAGGTGCTCTATGAAATGGATGAGCACTATTCCTCCGATGGCGATGCCGCGGAGAACATCTGCCACATCGATTCGTGTGTTGGGCAGTGTTGAGGCGCTGTATCTGTACATAGCAGGTAATTTTTCGGGGACCGTCGTCTTCCTGGTTATTTTGAATAATTGCAAACGGATGCAAAGATACTCATTTTATCCATATTTCCTTTCTTGGGAATAATGGGTATATTTGTAGAAATATTATAGGTGAATTTTCAAATGGCTACAATCTCTCCTTTCTCAAGGCCGCTGTATGTGATGGCAAAGCCTGCAGGACCGACATGCAACCTCGCATGCGAATACTGTTATTATCTGGAAAAGAACAACCTTTACAAGAAAGACCTCAAGGCAGGCATGTTCGAGATGAGCGATGATCTGCTCGAATTGTATATAAGCCAGTATCTCGAGTCGCAGACCATGCCCCAGGTGCTTTTCACCTGGCATGGGGGAGAGGCCCTGATGAGACCGCTTTCATTTTACAGGAAGGTCGTGACACTTCAGAAGAAATATGGAAGGGGAAGGCAAATAGACAATTGCATCCAGACAAACGGGACACTTCTGAATGAGGAATGGTGCCAGTTCTTCAAGGAAAACGGATGGCTTGTGGGTGTATCCATTGACGGTCCCGAGCGTTTCCATGACAGATACCGTCACAATATAAAGGGAAAGCCCTCATTCTCCAAGGTGATGAAAGGCATCGAACTGCTCAACAGGTTCGGAGTCGAGTGGAATGCCCTGGCCGTTGTCAACGACTTCAACGGAGACCATCCTCTTGAATTCTACCGTTTCTTCAAGGACATACAATGCCGTTACATCCAGTTCACTCCGATTGTGGAGCGTATCATGCCTCATTCAGACGGACGCCATCTAGCCTGTCCTGCCGACAGAGAAGACCTTCCACTGGCACATTTTTCCGTGAAACCGGGCCAGTGGGGAGATTTCCTCTGTGCGATATTCGACGAGTGGGTCTACAACGATGTCGGCAAGTATTTCATCCAGCTTTTCGACTCGACACTGGCCAACTGGGTGGGGGAGCAGCCCGGTGTCTGTACGATGGGGCGTACCTGCGGCCATGCCGGTGTCATGGAATACAACGGAGATGTATATACATGCGACCATTTCGTTTTTCCGGAATACAAGCTCGGGAATATTCGTGAGAAAACCCTGATAGAGATGATGTATAGCGAGAGGGAACAGAACTTCGGCGATTCAAAAATGACGGCATTGCCGAAACAATGCCGTCAGTGTCAATATCTTTTCGCCTGCAACGGCGAATGTCCCAAGAACC
Source organism: Candidatus Cryptobacteroides sp. (assembly GCA_051870095.1). Lineage (GTDB taxonomy): Bacteria > Bacteroidota > Bacteroidia > Bacteroidales > UBA932 > Cryptobacteroides. The sequence continues at coordinate 21,883 of JBJEBN010000130.1, forward strand.
GCTTCGTCCGTACTGCAGAAGGTGAACCCGGTCTGAACTATCTGTGTGAAGGTTATTACCGCTTCTTTGACCATGTCGCTCCCGCCATGGACTTCATGAAACGGGAACTGCAGGCACACAGGGCACCAGCCAACATCATGGCCGCCCTGCGAAGGTGAAACCTATCCGAGGAAGCTGAGCAGGATACCGGCAGCAACCGCCGATCCTATGACTCCGGCCACATTCGGTGCCATGGCGTGCATCAGAAGGTGATTGTCCTTGTCGAATTCCCTTCCTACCACCTCTGAAACGCGGGCTGAGTCAGGTACTGCAGACACTCCTGCATTGCCGATGAGCGGGTTAATCTTGTGTCCTTCCGTTGCAAACAGGTTCATCAGCTTTGCGAAAAGGACTCCGCAGATGGTTGCTATGATGAACGAAAGCAGTCCGAGCAGGAAAATCTTCACTGATTTGCCGGAAAGGAATACGTCAGCCTGGGTGGAACATCCTACGGTCACGCCGATGAGGATTGTCACGACATCCACGAGAGGTCCGCGTGCGGTCTCAGCAAGTCTCTTTGTCACACCGCTTTCCTTAAGCAGGTTACCGAAGAAGAGCATGCCGAGCAGAGGCATTCCTGACGGAACGATGAGGGCTGTGAGGATGAATCCGGCTATAGGGAAGATGATTTTCTCCCTCTGGCTGACAGGACGCGGAGGTGCCATTCTGATCAAGCGTTCCTTCTTGGTGGTCAGCATCAGCATGATAGGTCTCTGGATGACCGGTACGAGGGCCATGTATGAATAGGCGGATACCGCTATGGCTCCCATTAGTTCCGGTGCGAGTTTCGATGAAAGGAAAATGGCGGTAGGGCCGTCAGCTCCTCCGATAATGCCGATGGCTCCTGCTTCTGCAGGTGTGAAGCCGAGATACATTGCAAGGATATAAGCGCCGAAGATACCGAATTGGGCGGCTGCACCTATGAGCATGAGCCTTGGCTGCGATATCAGGGCGGAGAAGTCGGTCATAGCTCCGATGCCAAGGAAAATCAGCGGTGGATACCATCCCTGCTGCACTCCCTGGTAAAGGATGTTCATTACTGACCCTGGCTCGTAAATTCCTATGTTCAAGCCGGATACGAAAGGAATGTTGCCTATGATCATACCGAAACCGATAGGAATCAGAAGCAGAGGTTCCCATTCTTTCTTGATGGCTACGAATATGAAGAATATACCTATCAGGATCATCAGCAGATGCTGATAGGTCATGTTCGCGAAGCCTGTGAATCCTATGAATTCACGAAGGCTTTCCATTACTGTGTCCATTCAGGAGATTGTTGCTTGTTATTACTGGATTGTAACGATAGGAGCTCCTTCGAGGACTGAATCTCCCTTGGATGCGTTGATGGCGGTGACTGTCCCGCTTACAGGGGCTTCAATCGAGTTCTCCATCTTCATGGCCTCGAGGACTGCCACTTCCTGTCCTGCCTTCACTGTGTCACCTACATTGACCTTGATTGCGATGATGACACCTGGAAGAGGTGCCTTTGCTGCCTTGCCGGCGCCGTTTGCAACCGGTGCGGCTGGCTGTGGAGCCGGTGCTGCGGCAGGGGAAGGATGGACTGGAGCCGGAGCAGGAACCGGAGCTGCCGGTGCAGGTGTCGGAGCCGGTGCTGCTGAATCCTTTATCTGGACATTGTAGGTCGTGCCGTTGACGGTCACTTCTGCATTGTTGCCTGCCACGGAGTTGACCGTTACCTTGTATTCGTTTCCGTTGATGATATAAGTGCGTTCTGCCATAATTATTTTCTTTTTATTGTAATGATATAACTTTCATAGTCATGGACTGTGTCGTCCAGATATTCATTGAGCGCAAGTCCGATTGCAGCGTGGACTTCTCCGGAGAGTTCGTCGTTGAGTGCCATTGCGATGGCTGCTGCAATTTCGTCCTCCTTGCCTTTTCCTTTCCTGCGCCGGAAAATCCTGCCTAAATTGATTCTGCCGCTGAAGAAGTTCCCGAGTATCCCGAAGAAGAAGTACAGGATGATGAGGGCTCCGAATACCACTGCGACTGCCGTGATTGTCATGATGAAGCCGTGCGGGTCCCTCTGGGCGAGCATTTCGCTTTTGGCGGATGTGCTTAATAAAAATGTAAGGTAGTCAATCATATCCTGTTGGTTATAATGGAAGATTGTCGTGCTTCTTGTAAGGGTTCTCCTGTTTCTTGTCGGCAAGGGCCTCAAGAGCCCTGATTACGCGGAAACGGGTGTTGCGTGGTTCGATGACATCGTCGATATATCCGTAGCTCGCTGCGTTGTATGGGTTGCAGAACAGGTCATTGTACTCTTTCTTCTTGGCCTCTGCAGCCTCTGCTTTTTTGGCAGGGTCCTCGATGGCCTTGATTTCTTTGGAGTAGAGAATCTCGACTGCTCCTTCTGCTCCCATCACGGCGATGTTGGCTGAAGGCCATGCATAGTTTATGTCTCCGCGCAACTGCTTGCAGCTCATTGTAATATGTGCTCCGCCATATGATTTCCTCAGAGTTACTGTCACTTTCGGAACCGTGGCCTCACCGTATGCGTAGAGGAGTTTTGCTCCGTGGGAAATGATGGCTCCGTACTCCTGCTGTGTGCCACAGAGGAAGCCAGGCACGTCCACGAGAGTGACGAGAGGTATGTTGAAAGCATCGCAGAAGCGTACGAATCTTGCC
>JBJEBN010000131.1:0-4895 GCA_051870095.1 Candidatus Cryptobacteroides sp.
CAGTTGCAGCTTCCTGCCTGAAGCACACCATCTTCGGTGACTACAACCAGGTTACTGTTGCAGAAGTCGAGAACCTCATGAAGGGCGACGGTTCAGGACGAGTTTCACGATAGATTTCTCCACGCGCTTCGCTTGGTCGAAATGACATCTCTGTCATTTCGAGCGACCAAAGGTAGCCGAGAAATCTTAAAAGAATAGAATATGGCAAAATATAATAAACAACAGGTTATTGCAGCGATGAAGGAGACCGGAATGGTGCCGGTTTTCTATCACGCTGACGCAGAGACTGCAAAGGCAGTCCTCAAAGCATGCTACGACGGCGGTGTCCGTGCTTTCGAATTCACCAACAGGGGCGACTTCGCACAGGAAGTGTTCGGAGAGCTCGTGAAATATGCCAACAAGGAGCTTCCGGGAATGATCGTCGGAATCGGTTCGGTCGTTGACCCGGGCACAGCAGCTCTCTACCTCCAGCTCGGAGCAAACTTCGTAGTAGGACCTCTCTTCAATCCTGAGATTGCACCTGTCTGCAACCGCAGGCTCGTTCCTTACTGTCCTGGATGCGGCACCGTGTCCGAAGTCGGCAAGGCTCAGGAGCTCGGATGCGACCTCTGCAAGGTATTCCCTGGCGATGTTCTCGGTCCTGCATTCGTGAAAGGCCTCAGGGCACCTATGCCTTGGAGCCAGATTATGGTAACCGGCGGTGTAAAGCCTACAAGGGAGAACCTCGAAGGCTGGTTCAAGGCCGGCGTGACCTGCGTCGGAATGGGCAGCAACCTTTTCCCTAAGGAAGTCATCGCAGCCAAGCAGTGGAGCAAGATTACCGAGCTCTGCAAGGGAGCGCTCGCAATCATAGCAGAAGTAAGATAACAATTTGAAAAATCAATCCATAATGAGCAACAATAGCACAAGCAAACAACTGATGACCAACTGGCGTTGGTGGATGGTCGTGCTCCTTTTCGTCGCCACCACCGTCAACTACATGGACAGACAGGTCCTTTCTCTCACATGGAAGGACTTCATCGCGCCAGAATTCCACTGGACAGACAACGACTACGGTACAATCACAGCAATATTCTCCATCGTATATGCAGTCTGCATGCTGTTCGCCGGCAAGTTCGTGGACTGGATGGGAACCAAGAAAGGCTATCTCTGGGCAATCGGCATCTGGTCAACCGGAGCCTGCCTTCACGCACTCTGCGGATGGGCTACCATGCACATCCAGGGATTTGAAAACGCATCGGCAATGGCGGCAGTAGAGACCGGTTCCGCCGCAGCACTCGCAATTGCGTCCACCAGTGTATGGTTGTTCATAGCAGCCCGCTGCGTGCTCGCACTCGGTGAGGCAGGCAACTTCCCGGCAGCCATCAAGGTGACCGCAGAGTATTTCCCTAAGAAGGACAGGGCTTTCGCAACATCCATCTTCAACGCCGGTGCTTCAGTCGGAGCTCTCGTGGCCCCTGCAACCATTCCGCTTCTTGCACAGTATTTCAAGAACATCGGAATTGGCGGCGGCTGGGAGATGGCGTTTATCATCATCGGTGCCCTCGGTTACATCTGGATGGGATTCTGGGTGTTCATGTATGACAAGCCGAACAAGTCGAAGCATGTCAATGCAGCAGAGCTTGAGTACATCCATCAGGACGACAAGGAAGATGCCCAGGCCGTGAAGGCAGAGGGAGAGGAGAAGCAGATTTCTCTCTGGCAGTGCTTCAAATATCGCCAGACCTGGTCATTCATCGTCGGCAAGTTCTTCACTGACGGCGTATGGTGGTTCTTCCTGTTCTGGGCCCCTGCATATTTCTCAGACCAGTTCGGATACAAGTCGTCATCAGGAATGGGTATGGCACTGATTATCACTCTCTATGCAATCGTGACGGTGATTTCCATCTTCGGAGGATATCTTCCTAAGATTTTCGTGGACAAGAAGCAGATGAACCCATATCAGGGCAGGATGCTTTCGATGCTCATCTTCGCATTCTTCCCTCTGTTCGCCCTGCTGGCACAGCCTCTCGGAGTGCAGTCAGCATGGTGGCCTGCAATCCTCATCGGACTTGCCGGTGCAGGACATCAGGCATGGTCTGCGAACCTGTTCTCGACAATCGGTGACATGTTCCCGAAATCAGCCATCGCTACAATCACCGGAATCGGAGGTATGGCTGGCGGTATCGGTTCATTCCTTATCCAGAAGGGTGCAGGTATGCTCTTCACATACACCGACGGATTGGGAGAGGCTTTCAACTTCCTCGGATTCAGCGGAAAACAGGGAGGCTACTTCATCGTATTCTGCTGCTGCGGTCTTGCTTATGTCCTTGCATGGTCAATAATGAAGGCTCTCGTACCGAAGTATAAGAAAATCGTTCTGTAATTCATAAATACCAATCCATAATACCATTATCTATAATCATTCAGGGAAAGGGCCGGAAGTCGTGACGACATCCGGCCCTTTCGAATTTCATTGAGGGCAGAAAAATTGCTCTACACCACAAAGAAATCCCCGGACAAGCCGGGGATGACTAACGTTTGGTTGCGATATGGGTTATTTGTCGAAAGCCAGAGCGTTGGTTTTGGTGACAGAGGCTTTCAGGCTGGCGTTGAGGGTGGCGCGGATGTCGCGGGAGGAGGATCCGAGGAGGAAACTGTATTCTCCGGCATCCCTTACCCAAGCGCTCTCTGCCTGGTCATAGGAGGCAAGGTCCTCATTCCTTACCTTCAGCGTAATCACCTGAGACTCACCCGGTTTGAGCTCACGTGTCTTGGCGAATGCCTTCAGTTCCCTGACAGGCTTGTCAAGACTTGAAGCCGGAGCCGCCACATAGAGCTGGACAACATCCTTACCAGGACGGCTTCCGGAGTTGGTGACCTTGACGGTCACCGTCGTCTCGTTGCGCGAGGACTTCACCGTAGCGTCAGACCATTCGAATGAAGTATATGAAAGACCATATCCGAACGGATAGGACACCTCCAAATTCTGTTTGTCGAACCAGCGGTAACCGACATATATACCTTCCTCATACTCAGTATAATCCACATTTCTTTCAGGCTCAGCTCCCTTTTCCTTGCCGAACATTCCGAAAGCGAGGTCCACAGGGAAGTTCTTTGACGAGGCATGATCGGCATACTGGACAGGGAAAGTCATTGTAAGCTTTCCGGAAGGGTTCGCCACACCTTTGAGCACGTCAGCTACACTGTTTCCTCCCTCCTGACCGGCCTGCCAAGCAAGGAGCACGGCATCAGGAAGATTCTTCCATGAAGCTGTCTCGATTACACCGCCGACATTGAGTATCACGATGACCTTCTTGCCGGCCTTGTGGAAAGCCTCACATACGGCGGCCATCATTCCCTGCTCCTGGGCAGTGAGTGTGAAATCAGCGACCTTCCTGTCAAGGAATTCTCCTGAATTGCGTCCGAGAGTGATGATTGCAGCATCATTCAAGCGGACAGTCCTTTCAAGAAGTCGGGCATCAGGAATGAATTCCCCTGCGCGCACCTTAGGCATGAACTTGGCCATTGGATCATCGCTCTTTGGATTGAGCCTTTCGGTTTCTTCGATAATGTATTTGTTGTACACAGTTTCAAGTTCAGGGTCAGCAGCGTATCCGGCATTTGAAAGGCCCTCCATGAGGGAAACGGTGTAGGCCCGGTTCACATTTCCTGAGCCTGTACCACCGGCGATGAAGTCGTATGAAGTTGTTCCAAAAAGTGCAATTTTCTTGACGTTGTCAGCAAGAGGAAGGGCTCCGTTGTTCTCCAGAAGCACCATTCCTTCGACAGCAGACTGCCTTGTAACTGCCGCATGTGCCTTGAGGTCAGGGGAATTGCTGTACTTGTAGCCTTTGAAGCGTGGAGATTTCACGATGAGTTCGAGTATCCGGCGCACATTCCTGTCAAGGTCAGCCTCGCTCAATCGGCCGGAACGGACCCCCTCAACAATGTCCTCAAACTGACCCGCACGGCCAGGCTGAAGCATGTCGTTTCCGGCCCACATCTGGGCAGCAGCATCGGCTCCACCGAACCAGTCGGTCATCACCATGCCCTTGAATCCCCATTCATCGCGGAGCATAGTGGTCTGAAGGTCCTTGCTTTCAGAGGTATATACACCATTTACATAATTATATGAACTCATCACGGTCCATGGCTGCGACTCCTTCACGGCTATTTCAAAACCTTTGAGGTAGATTTCGCGGATGGCGCGCGGGCTTACGCGGGCATCGTTCTTCATGCGGTTGGTCTCCTGATTGTTCAGGGCGTAATGTTTGATGGATGTGCCCACTCCGTTGCTCTGGATACCGTTCACATAGGCTGCCGCAATCTTTCCGCTGATTAGAGGGTCTTCGGAATAATATTCGAAATTGCGGCCGCAGAGAGGGTTGCGGTGGATGTTGAGGGCCGGGGCGAGAAGCACGTCCGCTCCATATTCAAGCACTTCATTTCCGATTGATTCTCCGACCTGCTCGACGAGTTCTGTGTTCCATGTCGATGCCAGGAGGGTTCCGATTGGGAAATGGGTACAATAATAGGTATTGTCATCGCCTTCGCGGAGAGGATCGATTCGCAGACCTGCAGGGCCGTCAGCAAGGACGATGGCTGGGATTCCGAGACGCGGGATCGGATAGGTTGTTCCCGCTGCTCCTGGAACGAGGTTGCGTGTTGCACCTATAACAGGGGCATCTCCGGTGGCTCCGGCCATTCCGGTGCCTATTGCAAGATGGGCCTTCTCTTCGAGGGTCATTGCAGCAACAACTTTGTCAACTGATGCTTTTCCGAGTTGCGGGTCTCCCTTCGGGGCACATGAGACTATTGCTGCGGCGGTCATTATAATAATAGTGGTTTTCTTCATATTGAGAGATCTTTCTATTTAAAAAGAAGCGGAACAAATTCAGAGAGATAAATCCTCC
>JBJEBN010000132.1:0-4890 GCA_051870095.1 Candidatus Cryptobacteroides sp.
CTGCCAACCGACGGATTGAGGATTGGAAAGTCACCGAATGAATGGCATCCCCCGGCGTATCCATTACATCAAAACCATAAGACATAGATAATCATTTCCGGAGGTGATAAGATGGCGGGCCATGGGCTAAACAAAATCCATGACAGCGTCAGCACTGTATTTTGCCTGTCAAATTTAGGAAAGTTCAGGAAATATTTTCAAAATATCATTATCTTCGCAAAGATTTGCCGATTGACAAACAACCCAAAAAGATATGAAACCACTGATATGTAACATTGCGGCATTCTTGTGTGCCGTCTTGCTTTCTGCGGGAGCCTCAGCCCAGAGCAAGAGAATCACTTCACCTGACGGCAATCTCAAACTGACATTCGAAGTCGCACAGGACGGGACCCCGATGTATTCCCTCGACAGGGGAGAGACCAAGGTCATCCTTCCTTCAGCCCTCGGATTCGAACTCCGCGGCACCATCAAGGCTTCCAAGCTGGTTTTTGCAGAGGACGGTACAATCACCAAAGTTGATGAGCGTCCTGCAAATTCATTCCATGACGGATTCGTGCTCGAAGGCGCGGAAACATCCACATTCGATGAGACATGGCATCCGGTATGGGGCGAGGAAGAGTCCATCCGCAACAATTACAACGAGCTGACAGTCAACCTTGTGCAGACTGCCACCGACAGAAGGATGACGGTACGTTTCCGTCTCTACAACGATGGTCTCGGCTTCCGTTACGAGTTCCCTTACCAGAAGAATCTCAACTATTTCGTCATCAAGGAGGAGCTTACCCAGTTTGCCCTCGCCGGAGACCACACAGCATGGTGGATACCGGGCGACTATGACACCCAGGAGTATGACTACACCGAGTCACGCCTTTCTGAGATCAGCTCGAAGTTCCGCGAAGTCGTATGCGGCAACTCATCACAGACCCTCTGGTCAACCAATGCAGTCCAGACTTCCCTCCAGATGCGTACAGACGACGGCCTCTACATCAACATCCATGAGGCTGCCCTCGTGAACTATCCTTGCATGCATCTGGACCTCAATCCTGAGACATTCACTTTCACCTCACACCTCACCCCTGACGCACAGGGCTGGAAAGGCTATATGCAGACTCCTTGCAAGACTCCATGGAGGACGGTTCAGGTGGCTCCGAGCGCAACGGCTCAGCTTGCATCCCGTCTCGTGCTCAATCTCAACGACCCATGCACATATGAAGATGTATCGTGGATCCATCCGGTGAAATACATCGGCGTATGGTGGGAGATGATTTCCGGAAAGGGAACATGGGCATATACTGACGACTATGCATCGGTTCACCTCGGCAAGACGGACTACTCGAAGAGCACCCCGAACGGAAAGCACTCGGCAAACAACGAGAAGGTACGCAGATATATCGACTTTGCAGCCGAGCACGGATTCAGCCAGGTGCTTGTCGAGGGCTGGAACGAAGGCTGGGAGGACTGGGCAAACTGCAGCAAGGACTATGTGTTCGATTTCGTGACCCCTTATCCTGACTTCGACATCAAGGGACTGAACGACTATGCACATTCAAAGGGCGTCAAGCTGATGATGCACCACGAGAGCTCGTCATCTGTGCGCAATTATGAACGCCACATGGAGAAAGCTTACCAGCTGATGAACGAATACGGTTACGATGCCGTCAAGAGCGGATATGTCGGAGACATCCTTCCGAGGGGCGAATACCACTATGGCCAATGGATGGTGAACCACTATCTCTATGCAGTGACCGAAGCTGCCAAACATCATATCATGGTGAATGCCCATGAGGCAGTCCGTCCAACAGGTCTCTGCCGCACCTACCCTAACCTTATCGGCAATGAGTCAGCGCGCGGTACAGAGTACCAGGCATTCGGAGGCACGATGCCTCATCATGTGACCATTCTTCCTTTCACCCGTTTCAACGGAGGCCCTATGGACTATACACCTGGCATCTTTGTGATGGATATGGCTGAAGTTACTGGCGGATCCAACAATTCAAAGGTGAATGCGACCATAGCCAATCAGCTTGGCCTCTATGTCGTGCTTTATTCACCTCTCCAGATGGCTGCTGACCTGCCGGAACATTATGCCCGCTACATGGATGCATTCCAATTCATCAAGGATGTGGACATTGACTGGATCCAGTCCAAGTATCTGATTGCCGAGCCGGGTGAGTGCATCGTGACCGCCCGTCAGGGCAAGAAAGACGGACAGTGGTTCGTAGGTGGTGTCACCGATGACCACAAGCGCACAGTGAAAGTGCCACTTGATTTCCTCGGGAAAGGACAGAAGTACGAGGCTACCATCTATGCCGATGCTCCGGATGCTGATTATCAGACAAATCCTCAGTCATACATCATCACCACGAAGAAAGTGAGTGCGAAGGATGTCCTGAAGATCGACATGGCCCGTGGCGGCGGCTTCGCCATCTCCTTCAAGGCCTTGTAACAGAATAGCCCGGTTCCCCACCGGGCTGTTTAAATTTAATTATATCTTTGTGTGTCCATAAATTCGTTGCGTTTTCCTCGGCGAATGTGTCCAGGTGAATAAGACTTATACACATAAAATTTTGATTGTATGAAAAGGGCAGATCTTATGAAATTGCTGTTAATTGCAGCAACAATATCTGTAATGTTTTCATCTTGTCGCCAAGATGAACAACCTATTCCGGAACCGGGCGAGGAACCGCAGGCGATTGAGGAATTTTTGCAATCCATTCCACAGGTCTTCTCAGTGGAGAAACTGGAGGATGATTGGGCGGGTTTTGAGAGCGCCTGGCAGATGACATTCAAACAACCTCTTGACCATTTTGACAAATCTGTAGGATACAGCATTCCGCAGCGCGTATATTTGCATTTCAAATCTTATGATGCACCGGTTGTGCTTTATGGCACAGGCTATCAGATATATGATTTTGTTCCTGACATCGCAAGATTGCTTGATGCAAATGTCATAGAATTCGAATATCGCTATTTCGAAAAATCAATACCGGACGGTATGTATCCAGATGTTAATTGGACTTATCTCACTTCCCGTCAGGCGAGTGCGGATCTCCACGACATTTATGAGGCCTTCAAACCCGCATTTTGGAACAAGTGGGTGTCCAGCGGTGTCAGCAAGGGAGGTATCACTTCAGCACTGTACGCGCGTTTTTATCCGGACGATATGGATCTTTATCTTCCTTTCTGTGCTCCATTCTGCACGTCATTGGATGACGAAGGCATCGGTAAGTGGATTTCGGAAGGGATTGCCACGCAGGAAGTTCGGGATGGTATGATTAAATTCATTAAGATGGCCCTCCGGATGCAGGAAGAATTGTGTGAAGAGGCTGCAAATAGAGATGAATTCAAAGCCATGTCCTTGGAGGATATTGCAGCTCAGATGCCCGGAAATATCATAAATACTTTCTTTGATCGTCTGGCATATAAGCCAGTAAGCGACTGGTTCCCAATGATTCCGGACGAGAACTCAAGTGTTGCGGAGATTTATGATTTTATTAGTGCTGCAGAGCAATCTGTGGAGGAACGACGTCGGGATATGAAGGTGAGATTATTTACCAAAAGTGGGGAAGAAGAGCCCCTGATCAGTGATAACGCGTATGAGCCTCAGGCACTCAGGGAGTTGGGATATTTCATCTTTGATCTCACTCCTTATCGTGAGGAGGTTGAGGAGAATCTTATCAGCGATGACGATGTCAGATTCGCAGACAATTTAGGAACGGCTTCAGAGCGGGAAACAATCGTATTTTCTGATACCCTGATGGTCAACTTTCTTGGAAAATTTTTGCCAAAGACGAACTCAAAAATGATTTTTGTATATGGTCAGGACGATTTCTGGACCGGAGCCGGCATCAAGGATAACTGCGGGAATCCAAATATCGGGCGATTCGTAATAAAGGATAGCAACCACACCGATGACTTTCTCGCATATCCTCATAATGAGGATACGGAAGCTCTTTCAGCAGCAATCAACAAGGCCCTTGGACTATAACAGCAATTTCCTTGTATCCCTTCGCTTGCGACGAAAACCGTAAGAAGATAGGTTGACAGTTTTCAGATGCTTGCATTAGTCAGGAAATCTCTGTAATATTGCACAATTATATTAATAATCATTTATATAAATTGTCATTTACATTATGAAATTCTACGACAGGGCCAATGAGATGCAGATTCTTCAGGAAAATGAAGTGCAGGCAGAGAGAAGTGCTGTGTTCACGGTTCTTATGGGACGAAGACGTGTGGGAAAAACATCGCTGATTATGCATGCTATGGAGGGTCGCGAATATGCATACCTGTTTATATCCAAGGATAATGAGGCTGTGTTGTGCAGAAAGTTGCAGATGAGTCTGGCGGAACAGCTGGGAATTCAAGTCTATGGCATTCTTACGCATTTCAGAGATATTTTTGAGGTGATTATGCGTGAATCAGTGAATCGTCATTTTACAGTGGTTTTCGATGAGTTCCAGACATTGCATAAGATCAATCCTGCAATCTTCAGTGAGATTCAGGATTTGTGGGACAGATATCACACGAAATCAAAACTGAATTTGATTGTATCGGGCAGTATCCAGTCTCTGATGAAAAGAATTTTTGAGGATGAAAATGAGCCTCTTTATGGGAGACCTACCTCAAAATTTACCCTGAGACCGTTTACTGTTGCTGTCCTGAAGGAGATTATGGCAGATCATTCTCCGAACTACAGCAATGAAGATCTTCTGTGTCTGTATATGATTACCGGAGGGGTGGCAAAGTATGTCGAACTTCTGATGGATGCCCAGTGCTATACTAAGGAGAAGATGCTCAATTATGTATGTCGTCAGGACTCGTATTTCCTTACAGAGGGAAGAGATATTGTGAACCAGGAGTTCAGTGATGAGGGTACAACCTATTTTT
>JBJEBN010000133.1:0-24430 GCA_051870095.1 Candidatus Cryptobacteroides sp.
TTTCATAGTAACATTCCAATATTAAATCAATTACACAAAGCGAGCGCCGTCATCAGGTCTTACCCAGAACACCTTGAAAGTCTGCTCATATTCCGGATATTGTTCAAGATATCTCGCAGTCAGTTCCTTTTCGATGTTTTCCTTGAATGCAGGATCGACCAATGCGATGACAGCACCTTTGAATCCTGCTCCGCTGAAACGGCCTCCATAAACGCCTTTCAGTGACCTCATTATCTCATAGATGGAAATCAATTCCGGAGATCCGCATTCATAGTTATGGATGGAACTCTCACAACTCTCCATGCTCAGCTTGCCGAACAGTTTCAGGTTGCCGGACTCCCATGCCGTAACTCCCTGACGGACACGGCGATATTCAGAATAGAAATGCTCCGCCCTTCTGGCGAACCTTGCCGGCATTGCAATCCTTGTCTTCTCATATGTCGATTTCGGAATATCCCGGAGGAATGTCTTGTCCATGCTTTTCAGAGGTTGGTCCATGTACGCCAACATATTCCATGCAGCGGTCTTGCACTCCGAAACCCTGAGGTTGTAGTCGCTGTTCACAAGGCTGCGAGTAAGTCCACTGAAAAATATTCCTATCTCGAAATCTGGCATGTCATCCGGATGTCCGATTATGCGGTAATCATTTGTGTCACAATCAAGAAATAGCAGACCGTCCTTCTTGCCGAGTGCAATGCAGGCCTGGTCAAGAAGACCATTGTTCAGTCCTATATATTCCCTCTCTGCCTCACTGGCTATCATGGCTACTTCAAATGGCTTCAAATCAATGTTGTTTGATTTTGCAAAGGCCATCACATAAGCTATAAGCACAGCTGCACTGCTACTGAGCCCGCCGACAGGGAGCGATCCCTTGATGACTCCGTCAAGACCCTTGGTAAGCTCGAACCTCTTCTTAAGCGCATATTTCGCACCCCGTGCATAGTCGCCCCAATTCTTTTCACGCATCTGCGTAGGGGCTGAAATGTCGAATGAAACCTCCCCTCCGAATGTCTCGCTGGTCAGGTTGACCATACCGTCCTCTCTCGGGGTGAAAACAAGGTCAACTCCTTTATCTATAGCGAATCCGGTGACAAGACCGTGCTGATGGTCGACATGGGCTCCGACCGGACAAACCCTATATGGTGCAAATATATGGTATTCCATAGTTTATAATTTATTAAGTCAGAAAAGAAATATTTTGCAATTATAGCCATTTTAGTCCAAATTTCCTATCATGCGGGAGAGTATGGAACATTTGAAAATAATCATTAAATTTGCATATTGTGAACTTATAATTATTGATGGTATGACAAAGAAATCGAGGATTGCATTATATGTTATATTGGGAATAGTGATTGTGTTGCTCGCCACTCTTGCAGGGGCCAGCCGCTATATGTTGGGATTTTCCCTTTCTTCAGACCCGAACAGGAGAGACATCGACAGCACTTACAATGTCCTCTACAGCCGTTTTCCGGACATGAAACCATGGGTTGACAGCCTTCAGGACTGCGGGAAACTCCGTGACACATTCGTCGTGATGCCTGGCGGTGACCTCCAGCATGCGCTTTATCTCAAGGCGGACAATGCCCGGGGCAAAACTGCCGTGATTGTCCATGGATATAAGGACACGGCCATAAAATATCTCCATCTTGCAAGAATGTACAATCGTGATATTCAATACAATATCCTTATGCCGGATCTTCATGGACATGGATTGAGCGACGGAGAGGACATCCAGATGGGATGGAAGGATGCCGACGATGTAGTGGAATGGATAAAAATAGCGGAAGAATTGTTCCACAGCGATGAATATGCCTCTGCGATGATAGTACATGGAGTGTCGATGGGCGCAGCTACAACGATGAATGTATCGGCAAAAGAACTTCCGGACTATGTACACGCCTTCATTGAGGATTGCGGCTACACAAGCGTTTGGGACGAGTTTTCCGCACAGCTCAAGGATATGTTCGGCCTACCGTCATTCCCTCTGATGAACTGCACGAGCCTGCTCTGTCGCCTTAAATACGGATGGAACTTCCGCGAGGCATCCCCACTCGAATCGGTATCCAGATGCACCAAACCGATGCTTTTCATACACGGCGACGCCGACACATTCGTCCCGTTCAGCATGCTCCATCCACTTTACGATGCCAAACCACAGCCCAAATCCTGCTGGGTAGCCAACGGCTCCGAACACGCCCGCGCCTACAAGGACCATCCCGCCGACTATACCCGCGTCGTCACGGAATTCCTGCAGGAATGGAATTAGACTCAAATGAGGCTTTCCTATATCAGGAACCCTTTGTCTTTCATCATATCGACAAACTCCTTCATGTCGTCCCGCTTGATGAGGAAACGCTGGCCCTCGACAAGGATTATCATCTTCCGCAGCTGGGAGTCTGAAGTCAGGAGCCTTACCAGTTCCGGATTGTCTCCATTGATTTTCAATACGGTATAATCCACTTTCTCTTTACTCAGCGGATTACAATGTTTTTTGAGGTTATCGAAGAAATCTTTCCAAACATCCGGAAGATCGCTGCTGATATAATCTTTGAAAAAGCTGATTTTGTCCTTGACATCAGAAAGACTATGGCATTTCTTCAGGAAACTGCCACTGTCAATCTTGAAACGACCGCCTCCAATCGGAGTCGCTATTTCTGCAAGAAGGCTCTCGTACGGATTGGCCGCCGATGTCGAGAACACGATAAGATGATCCGGATCCAATTTGAACCAATCCTGACTCACGGCTGATTGGGAAATGTATTTGTCTGACAGTCCTATGGCATATTTCCCAAGTTCCGTCAGCCTGATCTGCTTTATTCTCTCTGCCGGAGAGGAATACCCCACGTCATCAGTATCAGCGGCGATTTCGACTATTCCAAGACCATACATGGCAGCCGCCAGTGCCCGTATGTATTCCAAATCTATTTCTTCCCATTGAGTATCAGGATAGATTAATTCACCGGTTATATCATTTCTCACATTCATGTCCCGGAAATTCGTTAACTGACAGCCATAGAAGGCGTTGTCCGGAGCTGAATAGATATAATCCAGCACTCCCTCCAGAGACAGCCACTTGTCAGGGGCAAATTCCAGGCCTTCCCTAATAATCTGTCCCCAGTAGAATTTTCCCGAGTCTTCAAGATATTTGGCCCGGAAGCCTTTTATATGAGGCAGGAGCGCAGGGAACATTATTACCGGGAAACTATTTGTCAGACAGGAAAATGCATCCTTGACATAATTCTCCACATTCCCGGTCTTCCTTTTGTTCAATACCTGAACCAAAGAGGGTATGAAATATTGTCCCAGATTGATCTTGTGATCCTTCCTGATATCTTCCGGAATGATTTCCTTGATGGAAAGGCATTTCATGACCTTTGCAGCAGCGGCAGTACCCATTTTCATGCCGGAGCAATTGATGGCACCTTGCCGGTACATCCCGGAGATTACAGGGAATGAACTTATGAATTCGTCCTCTGCGCGGCATATTGCCAGCCCCTGTTGGGGCTCAACGGAAAACATAGCCTGCAAATTTACATGCGGCATGAGGACCCGGCTATATGCATTTCTCAGGAAATCAGGAATATACAGATATATCTCCATATATTGGGTTCTTGAGATTGAATGGCAGGCGCCGAATATGCCCATGTATTTTGCCATCTTGGGCCTGGAATAAAAGTAATAGCCTTTATCTTCTTTGACAATCGCCTTTGAAGCATCGAAAATGCTCAATGTCTCTTCCGAAGCATAACCGAAGGAAAGCATTGCCAGAATTGACTTCGACACATATTGAGGCAACTTTGACAAAATATATTCGAGATTGGATTTGTGTGAATGGATAAGGGCCAGCACCTTTGAACAGTCGTCCTTCCGGTAGGCATATACCTTCTTTCCTGATGGGAAAAACTCCGCCCTCGGGACAGACCGGCCATTCCTGACTATGGTCAGATGTTCTATATACGGGAATATATCCCCAAGGTATTCCTTGAGACAATCCGCAGTGTAATGGTTATAGAAACAATTGTTCAGCCTGTCAATCTCGTTACAATTGTCCGCATACAGGCATTGCGTGTTTGTCTCCTGCTGTTCAAACAGTTCCATATCTATCCGAATATAAAGTCAATATCCTCCTCTGAAAGAACCTTTGAAGTGGAACTGTCAGATGAAATCAATGCTTCCACCAAAGATGCCTTTTGCTGCTGGAGCTGGAGAATCCTCTCCTCGATTGATGATGAAGTTATCACGGAGAACGAATGGACCACCGACTTCTGGCCAATGCGGTGCAGGCGTGCAACTGCCTGCTCTTCAGCTGCTTTGTTCCACCAAGGCTCGGCTACGAAAACAGTGTCGGCTGCCGTCAGGTTCAGACCGACTCCTCCGGTCTTGAGAGTCATCAGCATGACCTTGCAGCCGGCATCGTTCTGGAAGCGGTCCACTACGCTCTGCCGGTCGCTTGTCGCACCGGTCATAACTACATAGCCCACACCCTCCTTCGACAATTCATCACCCAGAAGTTCGATTCCGGCAATGAAATTGAAGAACACGACGACCTTGTGCCCGTTCTCGACGGCCTCCATGACAGCCTGTGATATCACTGAAATCTTTGACGATTTGATTCTGCCGTCGCTCAGGCTCTCCGGTACCGAGGCGATTCTGCGCAGTTCGCTGAGCGCCTGAAACATTTCGAACTGTGATTTTGCAACACCTTCTGTACGAATGCTGTTCTTGATGTTCTCATAGTAATATCTGCGACGCCTCTCATAGAATCTGAGATGTTCTTCCTCCATCTCCACATAGATTGTCTGGTCAATCTTTTCCGGCAACTCCTTTAGCACCTCTTCCTTCACTCTGCGCAGAAGGAAAGGATTGATTCTGCTCCGCAGCTGCTGCATTGCATCCTTGTCGGCATCTTTCTGGATAGGAATGGCATATCTCTGATTGAATTCTTCTGCGCTTCCAAACATTCCGGGATTCAAAAAACGGAACAGGGAGTAGAGTTCGGAGAGCCGGTTCTCCACAGGCGTGCCGCTGAGGGCAAACCGATGATCGGCATCTAGCATCATGACAGCCTGGGATGCCTTGGCCGACATGTTCTTGATGTTCTGTGATTCATCAAGAATCAGACAGTTGAACTTCATGGTGGAGAGATGTTCGATGTCGTTCCTGATCAGCGCATAGGTCGTCAAGATGACATCACTTTCAGATGCGGCTGTAAGATTGCGGTCGGAGCCGTAGTAGGTATAAAGCTTCAGTCCCGGGGCGAATTTCTCGAATTCAGCCTTCCAGTTGAAAAGCAGTGTCCGGGGCATTACCACCATCGAAGGCTTTCGCCCTTTTTTTCTACCGGCATTAGAGAGAAGCAGCAGAGATATGGCCTGGACAGTCTTTCCAAGTCCCATATCATCGGCCAGACAACCGCCAAAACCATTATCATGCAAATACTTGAGCCATTTCACTCCATTCTGCTGATATGGCCTCAGCTCCGCCTCAAGACCCTTGATTTTCAATTCAGGGGAATCGGCCAGGGTATTGAATCCTGCATAGAAATCACGGCTTCTGCGGAAAATCCCGGCATCCGGGACACTGTCCAGCAATGAAGAAACCTCTGGAAGATCGAAAAACGAGAGTCTGATCTTGCGTCCTTTCTTCTGCTTGTCGAACAGCCTTTCCAAATGCTTTACATAACCTTCATCGAC
The DNA here is from genome assembly GCA_051870095.1 of Candidatus Cryptobacteroides sp. Taxonomy (GTDB): domain Bacteria; phylum Bacteroidota; class Bacteroidia; order Bacteroidales; family UBA932; genus Cryptobacteroides. The sequence continues at coordinate 5,697 of JBJEBN010000133.1, forward strand.
GATTCCTTTCTCTCCGTCTGAAAGTTCCACATACCGGTTCCGGCGGTATTGGTCAAGGAAATCTGACAGAGTAAACACCTGATCGTCAATCTGTATTTCAGCAAAGCCCTCAAGAAAATCGATGCCAGAAGACACGGCTAGGTTGAACTTCGGCGTGACCGCCCTGATTTTGTATCCTGCCAGTTTGTCCGAACTTATCAGCACGAAATCCTGTGCCAGGGCAGAAAGGTTCCGAACGAGAAACGCTCCGGCAGTATCCTCAGGAATGATGAACAGACCGTCCTCTTCGTATATGTCTTTTGCAGACTTCCTGTCGGGAGAGCATGAACTTACCATTTTACGCAGCTTTCCGGCATAATTGTTCATGTCCGGATACTCGACATTTCTGACGGCCATGGTTCCGTCCGGCATCCGTGTCACAATACGGGTAGGAGAAAAGTCTTCGACAAAGTTTACCGTTACCCCGGGGATGCTTTCCGTCAGTCTGAGGAACAAGGAATTATCCTCCGTTACCTTTTCAAATACTATTGCAGGAGAAGCTTTTACATTGGTTTCAGGCTTGATGCATTCTGTGCCGTTCACGTAAAGACTTACATTGTCAAAATGGGACATCAGCAACGACATGTATTGTTCCGATACATCCTTGCTGAACTTTTCTGACAAAACTTTAAGTTTAAGGAACTCTTCTCCTATCGGCCTTACAGCCACAATCAAATTGTCACAAAGCGCATAGTTGTCTGTAATAAAATGGAAATCCCTGATATTGAAAGGCCCCTCACCGTCAATCCTTTCCAGACTGAAAGATGGTGTGCAGATCCCATTGTTTTCATCGATGTCGGCACGCAAACGGTACTGCCCATTCAGTTCCTCAATGGGGACCATTTTCGAATTGACAACATTATCACATCTGAGTATCTGATAGATAAGTTGCGGGTGAGAATCCAGGAACACATTTTCCTTACGCCCGCCCCATGATACGGTAACGACTTCGGCATCCTGAATTGCCGACAACGACCTCAGCAAAAGGAATGTATTGCCGTTGTAATGCCTGTAATCAGCCTTGACGCTCTTACCGTTCTTGTCCGTCACATTCAGATATGCTCTCCCATCTTCATCAAATCCCAAAACAAAGAATACTTCTCCCTCCGCTGCCCTGGACTCTGCGGGCTCATACGTCCTGACCCGCCTGAAGGTGTCAAACAATTTATCCATGCTTCTGCTGATTACAATTGAATTGCGAAGATATTCAATTACCCGGATATTTACAATTCAAATTTCTGAAACACTTGCTTTTTGAGCTTTTGCTGACTATCTTTGTAAGATGAATTGAATTAATTTTTGAAAGAATTAAACCGAACATGAAAATTGCAGTAGCAGGAACCGGATATGTCGGCTTGTCAATAGCGACATTGCTGTCAAAAAAGCACAGTGTGACGGCCGTTGACATAGTGCCGGAGAAAGTGGAGATGATAAACAGACGCAAGTCTCCGATTCAGGATGAATATATAGAGAAATACTTCGCAGAAGAGAAACTTGATCTCACTGCGACGCTTGATGCGGAAGCGGCATATTCAGATGCCGAATTCGTGATAATCGCGGCACCGACCAACTATGACACCAAGCGCAACTTCTTCGACACCTCAGCAGTGGAGACCGTGATAAAGACCGTTCTCAGTGTGAACAAGGATGCCATAATGGTGATCAAGTCAACCATTCCGGTCGGCTATACGGCATCCGTAAGGGAAAAATTCGGAAGTGACAACATACTTTTCAGCCCTGAATTCCTCCGGGAGTCCAAGGCTCTCTACGACAACCTCTATCCAAGCAGGATAATCGTGGGAACGGACATGTCGAACCCGCGCCTCGTCGAAGCCGCGCATCGTTTTGCGGGACTGCTCGAAGAGGGCGCCCTTAAGACCGATATACCTGTGCTTTACATGGGATTCACGGAGGCTGAGGCAGTCAAGCTTTTCGCCAATACATATCTAGCCCTCCGAGTCAGCTATTTCAACGAACTCGATACTTATGCAGAAATAAAAGGCCTTGACACTCAGAATATTATCAATGGAGTATGCCTCGATCCCCGCATAGGCTCACACTACAATAACCCGTCGTTCGGCTACGGTGGCTACTGCTTGCCGAAGGACACCAAGCAGCTCCTTGCAAACTATGATGACGTGCCTCAGAACCTGATTCGCGCCATTGTCGAGAGCAACCGCACACGCAAGGATTTCATTGCCGACAGGGTGTTGAACATAGCCGGGTATTATGACGAAAATGCATCGTTCGACGCTTCAAAGGAAAGAACCTGTACCATAGGGGTTTACCGTCTTACAATGAAAAGCAACTCCGACAATTTCCGCCAGAGCTCAATCCAGGGTGTCATGAAGCGTGTAAAGGCAAAAGGAGCGCAGGTAATCATCTACGAACCATCTTTGGAAGATGGGACCACATTCTTCGGAAGCTTGGTAGTCAATGATTTGGACAAATTCAAGTCCATGGCTGATTCAATAGTTGCCAACAGATATGATTCTGTCCTGGACGATGTGGCCTACAAGGTTTATACAAGGGATATTTTCAAGAGGGACTGATATGATACAGGAGGGAACAACGATTTTTGTCACGGGTGCAGCAGGATTCATAGGCAGCAACCTCGTAAAAGCCATATTTACCAAATACGGGAATGTCAAGGTGGTCGGAATTGACAACATGAACGACTATTATGACCCGAAGCTCAAAGAAGAGCGTCTTGAATGGCTTTCCAGATATGACGGATTCACTTTCATTAAAGGCAACATTGCAGACAAGGATCTGATAAACAGCATATTTACACAGTATCACCCTTCAATTGTTGTCAATCTTGCCGCCCAGGCAGGAGTCCGCTACAGCATAACCAATCCGGACGCATACATAGAATCGAACCTGATCGGATTCTACAACATCCTTGAAGCCTGCCGCCACTCGTACCAGCAGTACGACGGGGGAGTGACTCACCTCGTATATGCCTCATCCAGTTCGGTTTACGGGTCCAACAAGAAAGTCCCATACAGCACGGACGACAAGGTCGACAATCCGGTGAGCCTCTATGCCGCCACCAAGAAGAGCAACGAGCTCATGGCCCACGCCTACAGCAAACTCTACGACATTCCGTCCACGGGACTCCGTTTCTTCACGGTCTATGGCCCTGCAGGTCGTCCGGACATGGCTTATTTCGGATTCACCGACAAGCTCGTGGCCGGACAGACAATCAAGATTTTCAATTATGGCAACTGCAAGAGGGATTTCACATATGTCGATGACATCGTGGAAGGTGTGACCAGGGTAATGGAAAAAGCCCCGGCAAGGACCAAAGGCGAGGACGGCCTTCCGATACCTCCTTATGCAGTATATAACATAGGCAACAGCAACCCGGAGAATCTGCTCGATTTCGTGGACATACTCCAGCAGGAACTTGTAAGGGCAGGAGTACTGCCGGAAGACTATGATTTCGAGGCACATAAGGAACTCGTGCCTATGCAGCCGGGCGATGTCCCCGTGACATATGCAGATACATCCGCACTTGAAAGAGACTTCTGCTTCAAGCCATCAACATCTCTGCGTGACGGCCTCCGGGCATTTGCGCAGTGGTATAAGAACTACAAAAAATAACCGATATGCCTGAAATATCAAGGAGGGGACATGATATCCCATCATCTCCTATCAGAAAGCTCACTCCGTATGCTGTGGAGGCCAAGCAGCGCGGAATCAAGGTCTATCACCTGAATATCGGCCAGCCGGACCTTCAGACACCGGAATCCGCTCTCGATGCCCTTCGCAACATCGACCGTAAGGTTCTGGAATACAGCCCGAGCCAGGGATTCCTCAGCCTGAGGAAGAAATTGGTGGACTATTATGCCAAATACAGGATCCAGCTCAGTCCGGACGACATCATCGTCACTGCAGGCGGTTCCGAGGCAGTGCTCTTCGCTTTCCTTTCATGCCTCAATCCGGGGGACGAAATCATCATTCCAGAGCCTGCCTATGCCAACTACATGGCTTTCGCCGTTTCTGCAGGAGCAGTGATCAAGAGCGTCTCATCCAGCATCGAGACCGGATTCTCCCTTCCGCATGTGGAGGAATTCGAGTCACTTATCACTGAACGCACGAAGGCAATCCTTATCTGCAACCCGAACAATCCGACGGGATATCTTTATTCACGCAGCGAGATGAACCGCATCCGCGACCTTGTTAAGAAATATGACCTGTATCTCTTCTCAGACGAGGTTTACAGGGAGTTCATATATACTGGTTCGCCTTATATTTCTGCATGCCACCTCGAAGGCATCGAGAACAATGTTGTCCTGATTGATTCAGTATCAAAGCGTTACTCGGAGTGCGGAATCAGGATTGGCGCCCTCGTTACCAAGAACGAACAGGTCCGCGATGCCGTGATGAAATTCTGTCAGGCAAGGCTCAGCCCTCCTCTTCTCGGACAGATCGTAGCCGAAGCCTCCATTGAGGGTACGACAGAATATTCCGCAGAGGTCTATGACGAATATGTCGAGAGACGTAAATGCCTGATTGACGGGCTGAACAAGATACCAGGAGTATATTCTCCAATACCTATGGGCGCGTTCTATACCATGGTCCGCCTCCCTGTGGAAGATGCCGAGGATTTCTGCCGCTGGTGTCTTTCTGATTTCAACTACGAGGGAGAGACTGTCATGATGGCTCCCGGAAGCGGATTCTATTCCACTCCAGGTATGGGCAAGGACGAGGTCAGGCTTGCCTATGTCCTGAACAAGGACGATCTCAAACGCGCGGTACTAATACTTGAAAAAGCTTTGGAAGCCTATGCAAAATGCTAATAATCATGTGGTTATAATGGCCGGTGGCATTGGAAGCCGATTCTGGCCCATGAGTACGACTCAGAAACCCAAGCAATTCGTGGATATTCTCGGAGTAGGAAGGACGCTTATCCAGATGACTGTCGACCGTTTCGAGACATTGTGCCCGAAGGAAAATCTATGGGTGGTGACAGGAAAAAGATATGTGGAGACCGTAAAGGCCCAGCTTCCGGAAATACCTGAGGACCACATACTTGCAGAGCCGGTAGGTCGGGGTACGGCTCCGTGCATCGCTTATGCCTGTTGGAAAATCAGCGCTAAATATCCTTCAGCAAACATCGTGTTCACTCCGGCGGATGCGCTTGTCCTCAATGTACCGGAATTCCGCTCCATCATAGGAAAGGCTTTGGATTTCACCGCCTCCGGCGATAGAATCGTGACAGTCGGAATAAAACCGTCGCGGCCGGAGACCGGATATGGATATATTGCGGCAGGGGAGTCAGTTGACGGTAATACCTATATATATAAGGTGGATTCGTTCAAGGAGAAACCGGACAGGGCTACCGCTGAATATTATGTTTCGCAGGACAATTACCTTTGGAATGCGGGCATATTTGTATGGAATGTGGATACCATTGTTTCAAGGCTGAGGATGTATGTGCCAGATACGGCGAAGATTATGGATGATATTGCTCCATCGTTCTATTCTCCTGCGGAGGAAGGTGCCGTGGATGAATTCTTCCCTCGGTGCGAGAAGATTTCAATAGATTATGCTGTCATGGAGAAGGCTGACTGCATATTCACGATTCCTGCCGATTTCGGATGGAGTGACCTCGGGACATGGGGATCGCTCAAGACATTGATTGACAAGGATGAGGAGGGGAATGCCGTTGCAAGCAGCGCGGAGGTCAGGCTCTTCGACTGCCGGGACTGCATCGTGCATGTGCCTGACGCTGACAGGGTTGTTGTCCAGGGGCTTGAAGGATATATCGTAGCAGAGCATGGGGGCCGTCTGCTCGTATGCCGGCTCGACCATGAACAGAAGATTACAGATTATATAAAATAATGGCAGACAATTATTTGGAAAATAAATTCGAACAACTCCAGGCTCGCCGCGAGAAAGAAAAGAAAGCTCGTCAGGCGGCCTGGAAGAAACGAATGGATGCCTACAGGAAGAAACTCGAAGAGCAGAAGGCTTCAGAAGAGAAATAGTCTATCTTTTTTCGCCAGGTTCCAGAGGAATTTGACGGACCATATGTCTCCACAACCAAAGAGGGTAGCGTCTTACAGGGGTCAGTTTGTCCCATATCCATGAATAGGCCTTCCACACAAAACTCTCCGGCGTATATTTCCGCCCTTTCCTGTCAATTTCGTACATGATGGCAATTACATTGTCCAATGTGGCTTCTTCTGTCTGTGCTACATTGCCGTCACCCATGAGCGTGACCATGTTGCCATCTCTCTTGATTATTCTGTGTATCAGATAGTTGCCCCTCAAATCCCGGACAAGGGCGACACAACCTTTGCGTATCTGGCTGTCTTCCCAGGGTCCGAGGGTGATGGTGTCCCTCATGTTGGACAGGAACGGATTCATGCTCCATCCCTTGACCGTAAGCGATACGGTCTTCCTTTCCGCAACGAGAGTGCGTATCTGCTCCATCATCAATGCCTTGTCTTTCAATATAGTCTTGCCCATGGTCTGTCTGTGTGAATGAACCCGTACGGCATGAGATATTTCTCAAAGCCAACTGTACAAAATTAATGAAATAATTGCTAACTTTGACAGATTATGGAAACGAATATACATAAATATAGAGTAGCTGGCCATGTTTTCGGCATCACCCTTCCAGAAGGATTCGATGCAGAAGAACATCTTTCACCATACGAACCATTCAGATACAATGGTCAGGACCGCCCTCTGTTCACCCTCAAGGCCCTCCTCGCCGATTCACTTTCCTCCATTGGACCGGGCAAGGTCAGGGAATGTCTCAATGACGAACCTCCATATTTCTGGATTTTCGACAATGGACGCTGGAATTTCGGCTTTTCCTATTCCAAGTCCCATCCAGACTGCATCCTTGTCCCGTCTGACGATTTCTCCGACAACACGCTTTATGTGCCTTCGGCATATGCGTACAGACTCATGGAATTTGCTGTGAGCAATGCCATGATGCTTCTATATACATTCAACGTAACACCGTTAGGGACTCTTCTCATCCATGCTTCCGTTACCGTGAAGGACGCTATGGGATATGTGTTCCTCGGAAAGAGCGGAACAGGCAAGAGTACTCACAGTAGCCTGTGGCTCAATAATATACAAGGGACGCACCTGCTCAATGATGATAATCCGGTCATCCGTGTGCTGGACGGACGTGTGATAGTTTATGGATCTCCATGGAGCGGCAAGACCCCTTGTTACAGGAACGAGGAATATCCGCTCGGAGGAATAGTCCGGCTGACCCAGGCTCCGTTCAACAGAATCCAGCGCCTGGGAGTTGTCCAGTCGTATGCAGCCCTGATGCCTTCATGTTCATGTATGAAATGGAACAGGGAACATACGGACGCGATACACAGGACCGTCGAGTCGGTGGTCGGGAAAGTGCGCTGCTGGGGGCTTGAATGTCTGCCTGATGCAGATGCCGCCCATGTATGTTGTGATGCTGTTACTGCTTGATGATTAATCTTTTATAAGGATATGTCCAAGTACCTCAAATGGTTCATGACAGTTGTCCGCCCTTATTGGGCGGGTATGACAGTGATGCTGCTTTGCCATCTTCTTCTGGCATTCTGCGGCATTGCTTTCGTATATGTCAGCAAGGTGCTTGTGGACATGGCCGTATCGGGCGGCAACATCCTCTTGTGGGCATGTCTGATGGTATTGATAATCCTGTTCAGGATTTCCCTCAATTCACTCCGATCATGGTTCCAGACCAAGACTGAGATATCTCTCAAGAACGGGCTGAGGAAGAAACTTTTCGACATTCTTCTTCATCGTCAGGCACTTGTGTCGAACCGCAGGCATACAGGTGACATAGTCAGCCGTCTTCAGGAAGATGTCAGGATGGTGTCTTCCACTTTCGCGGTATCTGTGCCGGGCCTTGTGGGCACCGTGCTTCAATTCATTGCGGCCTTCGCCTTTTTCCTTGTTCTTGATGCAAGGCTTGCTCTTCTGATTGTTGTCGTCCTGCCGGTAGGGCTGGTCTTCGGCAAATACATAACCTTGAAGATCAGGAATCTTACTCGCGATATCAGGGAAAGCGACAGCAAAGTCCAGTCACATCTTCAGGAAAGCATCCAGCATCTGACTGTCCTTCAGTCACTTGAATATGCTCCGACGAGTCTTGACGAATTGGACGGCCTTCAGAAATCCCTTTATACCAATGAAATAAGGCGCACGAAGTTCAGCGTGATGTCAAGAGTGCTCATTTCGCTGGCCTTTTCGGCGGGACAGGCAATCGCTTTCCTCTGGGGAGTCGTCGGAATCAGCCGTGGCACAGTGACTTACGGTATGATGACTGCTTTCCTGCAATTGCTCGGACAGGTCCAGCGTCCTTTGGTTGAGATGAGTTCTCAGCTCCCGGCAATCATACATTGTACCGCATCCATTGACAGGCTCATGGAACTGGAGGCGTCGGCGTCGGAGGAACAGACCGGCCAGATGTTCATGAAGGGTGTGGCGGGAATCAGGTTCACCGATGTAACATTCTCCTATCCAGATTCATCGAGGAAGGTGCTTGATGATTTCAGCCATGATTTCGTGCCCGGAAGCCGTACTGCGGTAATGGGACCGACCGGGGTGGGGAAGAGCACCATGGTCAGACTGATGATGGCATTTCTCAAGCCTTTGTCCGGAAAGGTGCAGATATATGATTCAGAGGATATTGTAGATGCTTCATCATCAACAAGATGCAACCTTGTCTTCGTGCCGCAGGGCAACAGTCTCTTCAGCGGCACCATAAGGGACAATCTTCTTATGGGCAACCCTGATGCTGATGACAGGACAATGATGGATGCTCTCCATATGGCCGCAGCCGATTTTGTGATGGAGCTTCCAGACGGACTTGATACTCAATGCTTTGAAGCTGGCGCCGGGCTTAGTGAAGGGCAGGCGCAGAGGATAGCCGTGGCGAGGGCTTTGCTCCGGCCCGGTTCGATTCTGCTGCTTGACGAGTTCAGCTCGGCTCTTGATACAGAAACGGAAAACATCATGATGCATAGGCTTACGGAAGGACTTTCTGACCATACAATGGTCTTCATAACGCATCGCGAGGCCATCCTCCAATATTGTGACTCCATCCTGCGCCTTTAATATATAGGAAATTACATGAAACGCAAAGAAAGAAAACCATCGATGAGACGCCGGCTGATCCTGGCTCTCGGCTCAATAGCTGCAATACTCCTTCTGTCGAGTATAATATCAATAGTGGAATACATGCGCATGAGCAGCTTTGTTTCGGAGAACATTGCGACCAACATCAACTGTCTCAACCAGTCCCAGAAGCTCGCTGACATGGCATCCGAGAAGAATCTCCAGATGCTTGCCGCCGTGATGCGCGACGACATATCCCTCATCCCGGACTTCGACCTCGAACGCTTCTCGGCACAGTGTGACACCCTCCGTCACTCTCTCGTGTCGCCCCGCGCAATACCTGCCACGGATTCCGTGATGAACTCGTTCGAGACATTCATCAGGGCATCCCTTGAGTTCGAGACCATATTCCAGTCCGACACGGTAGATACAAGGACATGGTTCTTCGGCGAACTCCAGCCGAAATACACCAGGCTCCGTAGCGACCTTGTGATTCTGAACGGTGTGATTCATGACGAGCTTCGTTCCAATTCCGAGAATTTCGATGCCAGTTTCTATCGTGGAATCATGCCGGGAGTTGTGTCCGTAGGCGCCGGACTCCTTCTGGTCTTCCTCCTTATGTATTTCATTACTGTGCTGTATGTCAATCCTTTGTACAAGATTTCAGACGGACTTGACAATTACCGCGCAACAGGAAGACGCTACAGCAATGTGTTCGAAGGTGACGATCAGATAGCCAACATAAATGCCGGGGTTACGGAACTGACAGAGGAGAATCTCGAGCTTAAACGGCGCATATCTACCCTCCGTCATGCCGCCCAGGCAGCGCGCAAGGGTGAACAGACAGATAAAGAGGAATAGAAATGAACATCAAATCCATATCGTTGAATGTCGGGAAAGCCCTTCTTGTGAGCGCGCTTTTCATGTTCCTGTCGATGCTGGTCTCTATAATCGACGGTCGTGATTCCGCTTTCGGGCCGTTGGCAATAAGCTTCGTCATCACATTGATTGTCGGCGCGTTCCCGTTCATATTCATACGCAAGACTCCACCGGTGACCTTGCACGACGGCTTCCTTACAATCGTCCTGTCATGGTTGCTCTCATTCATTTTCGGAATGTTGCCCTATGTGCTGTGGGGTGGAGAGTTCTCTCTTGTAAACGCTTGGTTTGAAAGTGTTTCCGGTTATACGACCACTGGTGCTACCATCCTGAACGATGTCGAGGCCCTGCCACGGAGCTTGCTCTTCTGGCGTTCTTCCACCCATTTCATCGGTGGATTGGGAGTCGTGGTTTTCCTTCTTCTGGTCATGCCGGATGCAAGCCCATACCGTCTGAAACTCACCAACATGGAGATGTCATCTCTCTCAAAGGAGGGCTACCGATATAAATCCAGCAAGGTCGTTTGGGTCATAGCCATGGTTTATATCTGCCTCAATGTATTGACATTGATTTCTTTATGGATTGCAGGAATGCCTTTCTTCGATGCCGTCAACCATGCTTTCAGCATAGTCTCCACAGGAGGGTTCAGCACCAGGAACACTTCCATCGGCTATTTCAATTCTGGAATCATAAATGCCATTGCCATTGTCTTCATGATACTTGCTGCCATGCATTTCGGCATTCTTTACAGTGTGTTTGCCACAAGGTCGTTGAAGCCGTTGAAGAATTCCATTGTTGCATATTATTTCGGCTCCATCGTGCTGCTGACTGTCATGCTTGTAGTAGCATTGCGCGTCAGCGGAGTCGAGGGCAGTTTCGGCAGGACTCTTTTCGATGCTTTCTTCAATGTGGTGAGTTACCTGACCTCTACTGGACTTGCCGTCTCTGACAATTCTACATGGCCTTTGCTCCCTGGTATAGTTCTCATGCTTGCTGCCTTTCATTGCGGGTGCTCAGGATCTACCACGGGAGGTGTCAAACTTGACAGGATTGTATTCATATTCAAAGGAATATCAGCTGAAATCAAGCATCGTATTCACCCATATTCAGTATCTCAGCTCAGAATCGATGGACATATACTTCCGGATAATGCCTTGTCATCTGCCATGATGTATGTAGTTCTATATATAATGATTGCAATCTTTTCCGTGATTGCCGTCATGATGTGTGGCACTGAACCTGTCGAGGCATTTTCAGGTGTATTCGCTTCCATTGGGTGTGTGGGACCGGGGTTGTCTGGAATAGGGTCTTTGGGCAATTATGCTTCACAGCCGTTGTTTGCTAAATTGATATATACGGTCGATATGTTTCTCGGCCGTGTCGAAATATACCCTGTCCTGATAGTCCTTTCAATGATTTTCGGAAGGAGGAAATGATGGGCAGAAGCGATTTCCTATACAGGTCATTTCTTGACCGTCTGAAATATGATCCTACGCCATGTCAGGACAATCTTTTCCGGATGATGGCCGATTTTATCTCGGGTGATGATAGTGATATTTTCGTGGTGAACGGATATGCAGGTACGGGAAAGACCACTGCAATTGCCTCAGTCACAGCAGTTCTCCGCGAACTTAAATGCAAATGTGTACTTCTGGCTCCGACCGGAAGGGCTGCCAAGGTCTTGTCTTCTTATGCCGGGCAGCCTGCATTCACCATCCACAAGCATATCTATCGTCAGCGTGCGGTCGGAGGTGACGGATTCGGTGAGTTCAGCCTTGCTCCCAACAAGGACAAGGATGTCCTGTTCGTTGTGGATGAGGTGTCCCTGATAGGCATAGATGCTGACAGACAGCAGAGTACGGCTTCTTTCGGTTCGGGCAACCTGCTTGAGGACCTGGTATCGTTCGTGCGTAACGGGGCGGGTTGCAAGCTTGTGCTGATAGGGGATTGCGCCCAGCTGCCACCGGTGGGGATGGATGAGTCCCCGGCTCTTTCCCGGGACTACATGAAGATGATGGGAGGGGTGATTTTCGCCGGTCTTACCACTGTGGTGAGGCAGAAGGAGGAATCGGGCATATTGTATAATGCTACATTGGTCCGCAACCTGATTTCAGAGATGTCATGTGGAATTGAATCCATTCCTTATGATGAACTCGGACTTGAGACTGGCCGTTTCGATGATATCGAGAGGATCACAGGAGGGGATTTGATAGAATGCCTGTCTGATTCTTATTCGAAATATGGTGAGGATGAGGTGGTTGTGCTCTGCCGTTCCAACAGGAGGGCAATAAAATACAATCTCGGAATCCGCTCGATGGTCCAGTTCAAGGAGGAAAGGCTCGTCAGGAATGACAAACTTATGATAGTCAAGAACTGCTATCAGTTTGTTGAGGGAATAAAGGATTTGGATTATATAGCAAACGGGGATATTGCAAAACTGGTGAAGATTTCGAAATATGAGGAGAGATACGGACTGCATTTCGCCGAGGCGAGGCTATCGTTCCCTGATTATGACGGGCAGGAAATTGTGGCGAAGGTGATTCTGGACACATTGGAGTCTGAGAGTGCTTCGCTGACCTATGAGCAGTCCAACCAGCTGTATCTTGGTGTGAATGAGGATTATGCGCATATCACGTCCAAGAAGAAACGTTATGAGGCTGTGCGTGAGGACAAATACTACAATGCCCTCCAGCTCAAATATGCCGAGGCCCTGACATGCCACAAGTCGCAGGGCGGTCAGTGGGAATGTGTGCTGATTGACAATGCATTCTGGCAGGAGGAGCTTACTCTCGACGACCTTAAATGGCTCTATACCGCCCTTACGCGTGCCCGCTCCAAAGTCTATCTCGTCAATTTCAAAGATTCCCTCTTCTCCGATCTTTGATTATCTTTGTAAAGAAATATTTTAGAACCGATGAAACCGACCGTACTGATAATAGCATCAATGCTTGTGTTATCCACAACTGCATTCGCTGATGAATTCAAAACAATCCCGTTCTTCTGGAAATGGCTTGATTCAAAAGAGGCCATATTCACATACGATGGAACATATACAGACAGCACAGCATTTGTCATTGATGCCCGCAATGGCCATAAACGTACAGGAGTCCGTGCCCCGGAGAAATATTCCAGTTTCCCCATCAAACCGGAAGGAGCCGTCAACCTCACATTCTCCCCTGACTCGGCTTTCCTGGCATACACAAAGAACAATGACCTGTATGTCACAGAGATAGCCACCGGCCGGGAGACCCGCCTCACCACCGATGGATCCGACCTCATCCTGAACGGATATGCATCATGGGTATATTATGAGGAAATTTTCGGCCGTCCGTCCCGATACCGCGCATTCTGGTGGTCTCCGGACAGCCGCAAGATAGGGTTCTACCGATTTGACAATTCAGATGTAGCCCTTTTCCCGATATACTCTGCCAAGTCCGCTGGCACGAGTTCATCTCTCCAGAAAAAAGAAGAACTTGCAGTCTCGTCATCAAAGTCTTCATTTACAAGCCCTAAGGTGACGGACCTTGCTATTGGTGGTTCACTCAAGGAAACCCGTTACCCGAAAGCCGGACAGGACAATCCGAGAGTGAGAATCGGAATGGTCGATTTGAGCGGACTTTCACAAGGCACTCAGCCGAAGACCGTATGGGCGGATTTTGATGAGAACGAGGACCAATATTTCGGCACCCCGTTCTGGGGACCGGACAGCAGGGAATTCTTCATATCCCGCATGCCTCGCCTTCAGAACACCCTCGACCTTTACAGCGTGAGCATCGTCGACGGCTCCCGCAAGCACATATATAATGAGACATATTCCACCTGGATAGACTGGATTGATGATGTAATATTCACTGACAAAGGTCTTTACATGGCCCGAAATTTCGAGACCGGGTGGCAGCAGATTTATTTCCTCTCATACGACGGCAACGAATTCAGGCGCCTCACTGACGGCACCAATTGGTCGGTATCGCTCATCCGTGTGGACGAAAAGAGGGGAGAGGTGTTCTTTACCGCCAAAAGGGATGCTTCTGTCCGCCAGGCTCTCTATAAGGTTGACAGAAAAGGAGTTGTGACTGCCCTCACCGACCCGGCATATAATGTCACGAGGGTCGTGTTCTCACCTGACGGCAAATATTTCGCTGCGTCATATTCAAATTTTACCACCCCGACAAGGGTGGCCATATTCAAGACCTCCGGTGGAATCATTTCCTGTGGGCACGGAGGTGATATCGCATCCGCAAACATGCGCAAACCTTCCGGCAAACTTGACGGTATGGTCGTCGCCGATATGGCCCCGGATGGGTGCGATTTGTCTAAATATTCAATCGCTCAGCTCGTCCATATGACAACGGAAGACGGATTCATCCTTCCTGGCATGATTCAGTATCCTTATGATTTTGACCCGACGAAGAAATATCCTGTCCATGTTGACATATATGGAGGACCGGACACTCCAATGGTAAGGGATAGGTGGACTATTCCTTTCGAGGCCAACCAATGGTATAGCGCCAACGGCATTATCCAGATTACAGTCGATCCGCGCGCTGCAGGACATAACGGCAGGGCTGGTCTTGACATGATTTACAAGAGATTGACTGTCAATGAGGTAAAGGATTTCGTAGCTTGGGCTGACTGGCTGAAGTCGCTTCCTTATGTGGATGGCGAGAAAATCGGTGTCGAGGGATTCTCTTTCGGCGGAACGATGACTGCAATGCTGCTGTTCACTGCTTCGGACAGATATCATTATGGGATTGCCGGAGGCGGTGTCTATGACTGGTGTCTCTACGATTCGCATTATACAGAAAGATATATGGACACCCCTCAGAATAATCCTGAAGGCTATTCCGAGGGGTGTGTTCTCAATTATGTTTCTGGTTATCCAGTTGGATATCAGTCAGTTTCCATGGATGGAGGCATGGATGCCGAAAACGGCAAAGTAATGCTGAAAATCACCCATGGTACCGGCGACGACAATGTGCATTTCCAGAATACTCTTCTGCTCGTGGATGCTCTTCAGAGGGAGGGGAAGGTATTCGATTTCATGATTTATCCTGACGGCATGCATGGGTACCGTTCTTATCAGAGCACTCATTTCACTGAGGAGAACAGGGCGTTCTGGCTGAAGTATTTGCTTGGAAAATAGAACAGTGGGCTATCTCCGCCTCATTCCGCGCATCATGTTGCCCATGTTGGCACCCATGACGGTCTTCATCATCTTGCGTGTACCCTCGAACTGCTTCAGAAGTTTGTTGACATCAGGCAGGGAAGTACCCGAACCGTCAGCAATCCTCTTGCGGCGGCTGCCGTTGATGATGTCCGGATGCTCCCTCTCCTCAGGAGTCATGGACAGGATTATCGCCTCGATGCTCTTGAACGAATCATTGTCTATGTCAACGTCCTTCAATGCCTTGCCCATTCCCGGAATCATCGAAGCCAGATCCTTGATGTTGCCCATCTTCTTGATCTGCTGAATCTGATTGTAGAAATCCCAAAGAGTGAACTTGTCTTTGGCCAGTTTTTTCTTCAACTCACGGGCCTGCTGCTCGTCGAACTGCTCCTGGGCCTTCTCCACGAGTGATACGACGTCACCCATGCCGAGAATCCTGTCGGCGATACGGTTCGGATGGAACACATCGAGTGCCTCCATTTTTTCTCCCGTGCTCACGAACTTGATCGGCTTTCCTACGACAGCCTTGATTGAAAGAGCGGCACCGCCTCTTGTGTCACCATCCATCTTGGTGAGCACAACTCCGTCGAAATCAAGCCTTTCGTTGAATGTCTTGGCAGTCTCCACAGCATCCTGACCCGTCATGGCATCCACGACGAACAGAGTTTCGGTAGGCTTCACTGCCTCTTTGAGAGATGAAATCTCATCCATCAGCTCCTTGTCTACTGCCAGACGGCCGGCCGTATCGACGATCACGACGCTGTATCCCTCGGCCTTTGCCTTGGCGATTGCGTTTTTCGCAATCCTGTTCGGATCCTTGACTCCCTCTTCGGAATAGACCGGAACTCCGATCTGCTCACCGAGCACCTTCAACTGGTCGATGGCCGCAGGACGGAAATAGTCGCAGGCGGCAAGCAGCACCTTCATGCCTCTCTTGCTCTTCAGGTTCAATGCGAGCTTTCCTGAGAAAGTCGTCTTACCGGAACCGTTCAGACCGGCCACCAGCACGACGGCAGGCTGCCCCTTGACATTGATGTCTGAAGACGCGCTTCCCATAAGGGCTGCGAGTTCGTCATGGACAATCTTTACAATCATCTGTTGAGGCTTCACGGCAGTGAGGACATTCTGTCCTATAGCCTTCTTCTTAACGTCATCGCAGAACTGCTTTGCAATCTTGTAGCTGACATCGGCATCAAGAAGCGCCCTGCGGATGTCCTTCATGGCCTCCGAGATGTTGATTTCGGTAATCTTTCCTTCGCCTTTGAGTATCTTGAACGACCTTTCAAGTCTTTCACTGAGGTTTTCGAACATATCTTATATTGTATTTATTAATAATCAATTACAATGAAAAATAATCCTTCTTGATTGGAGCGTAGGACAGGTCGTCCGAGAAAACAGCCGGAGCAAGGTCCTTCATGTTGTACCTGCTCGCCATGACCTGACCGTATGCACCGGTGCTCCTGATTGCCATGAGATCCCCCCTGACACTCAGCGGAAGAAGCCTGCCAGCTCCCCACACGTCGCTTGATTCGCAGACCGGACCGACGATGTCGTAAGCCTGATGCGAAGGGAAGAACGGACGCATCTGTGCGGACAGATTCTCAATCCTGTGGTAAGCGCCGTAAAGGGCAGGACGGATGAGGTCGTTCATACCTGCATCCATTATCAGGAAGTTCTTGGTCTCACCGCTCTTTACGAAAAGCACCCTTGAAATCAGCGTGCCGCACTGGGCCACAATCGAACGCCCTGGCTCCACATGGACAGTCTGATTCTCCCTGCGGGCAATCTTTGCCGCAATGGTGCTGAACCATGTCTTGAAATCCGGCACCGGGTTCCCGTCCGGGTCGTCATAGTCCACCCCGAGTCCTCCTCCGAGGTTTATGTTCTTGACTTCCAGACCGTTCCTCTCGAAATATGCTACAATCTCATTCACCCTTTCACACTCTAGTGCGAACACTTCCGCAACCCTCGTGATCTGTGAACCGATATGGAAATGCAGTCCTATGAAATTGATGTTCTGGCTCTTGATGACAAGGTCGATCAGTTTGTCGAATTCATGCTGTGATATGCCGAACTTGTTCTCATACAGACCTGTAGTCACATATTTGTGTGTGTGGGCGTCAATGTCGGGATTGATTCTTACGGAAACATTGGCCTTCATCCCATATTCCCTTGCCATCTCGTTAATTACGAAAATCTCCTGGAGAGATTCGCAGTTGAAAGCCTCGATTCCGAGCTTCATTGCTTCGTAGATGTCCCTGTCGCTCTTGCCGACCCCTGCGAACACAATCCTTCCGGCATCGAAACCGCAGTCATGGGCATGGAGCACCTCGTTACCGCTGACACAGTCGGCGCCGAACCCCTTCGAGCTGATCATCTCCATGATTCTTCTTTCCGTATTCGCCTTCACGGCGTAATGTACGCGGATATCGAATTCCTCCGCAAGGGCTGCAACCGAATCCAAGGTCTTGCCCAGCAGGTCCATATCATAATAATAGAATGGTGTGGCTATTTTGTCGAACCTTTCTATTGTATTGGCATCCAGCATATTGAATAATAAAATACATTAAACTTACAGGTCTCCGTCCAAAAACGGTCGAAAACGATTGCAAAAATAGCGAAAAAATCGTTAATTTCGCGGTTCATTAGCAAATTATGGAAAACTCAGGCCGGACTTGTGCCGGCCCCAAGCTCCTGAAGATAGTAAACTTAAAATATTGATGAAAATGGAAAAAGGACCTATTTCAAAATTCATTACACACCATTATCGTCATTTCAACTCCGCAGCTCTCGTTGACGCTGCAAAGGCTTATGACGAGCACATGAACAAAGGCGGCAAGATGATGCTTGCGATGGCCGGTGCCATGTCAACCGCCGAAATCGGACTTTCCCTCGCTGAAATGATCCGTCAGGACAAGATCCAGATTGTATCCTGCTCCGCAAACAACCTCGAGGAGGACATCATGAACCTCGTGGCACACAACCACTACTACAGGGTACCTCACTACAGGGACCTCACCCCTGCACAGGAGAAGGAACTGCTTGACAATCACTACAATCGTGTAACAGATACCTGCATCCCGGAGGAGGAGGCATTCCGCCGTCTCGAGCATCACCTCGTGGACATCTGGAAAGAGATGAAGGCAACCGGCGAGAGGCTTTTCCCTTGGGAGGTCATCTACAAACTCATCCGCAGCGGTGTCCTCGAGCAGTACTACGAGATTGACCCTAAGGACAGCTGGGTGCTTGCTGCATGCGAGAAGAATATTCCTATCGTTGTTCCTGCATGGGAGGACTGCACGACTGCCAACATCTTCACTGCACACTGCATCCGTGGCGAGTTCGAGACCTCGATGATCAAGAACGGCATAGAGACCATGATTTTCCTCACCGAGTGGTACCGCGAGAACTGCGGCGGCCAGGGTGTCGGATTCTTTCAGATTGGTGGCGGTACTGCAGGTGACTTCCCTATCTGCGTGGTTCCTATGATGGCCCAGGACCTCGAGTGGCCTGATGTTCCGCTCTGGGCATATTTCTGCCAGATTTCAGACTG
>JBJEBN010000134.1:0-24197 GCA_051870095.1 Candidatus Cryptobacteroides sp.
GAGGTCGGAAAACGAAAGTAGGAAGAAAACTTTCGTTTTCCTCCTACTCGATTCTCGACCTCGTGAGCGGTCAGCAAACAGCCCAGTGGGCTTTTGCAGCGAGCAGCCGACGGCAGTCGGATTCGAAGCGCGCGGAGAGATCTACCTGATGTAGCTCGCAAGCACCTTCATGCTGCCTTCCGGCTGAAGGGTGAATCTGCGGGAACAAGCCGGAATGAGGACTGTCTCTCCCTGACGGAGGCTGACTGCATTGCCCTCGGAGTCTGTCAGGGAACCAGAACCGTCGATGCAGATGGCAATTACGAATGAGTCGAGCCCGCTCATGTCCTTGGTAACCTCCTTGTCGATATCATAAAGGCTTGTCGTGAAGTAGTTGCAGTCAACCAGGACGTTCTCCTGATCCTTCCTGTTTTCGTATGAGGTCCTGTAGTCTGGCAGGACGGTATAGTCGATGGCTGCCTTCGAGAGTTCTGTATGAAGCTCGCGCGGCTTGCCGTCAAGTCCGACCCTTCCGAAGTCGTAGATTCTGTAAGTGATGTCGGATGTCTGCTGGATTTCTGCGATGAAACAGCCTTTCCCGATGCTGTGGATGCGTCCTGCCGGCAGGAAGAATACGTCGCCTGCATGGACATCGTAGTCGTGGAGCACCTCCGTTACAGTATTGTCGGCAACTTTGGCGGCATATTCCTCAGGCGTGATTTCTTTGCTGAGGCCTGACATCAGGTGGGCCTTCTCATCAGCCTGTACTACATACCACATCTCTGTCTTGCCTTTCGAGCCGTTGTGCCTTTCTGCCGCGAGCTTATCGTCAGGATGAACCTGAATCGAGAGGTCATCGCGTGCATCGATGAACTTTATAAGAAGAGGGAATTCGGTACCGGTGGCGGCATAGACCTTCTCTCCAAGCAGGCTGCCCTTGTACTCCTCGGCGAGAGAGGTGATTGTCCTGCCTGCAAGCGGGCCCTCTGCTACGACTGACTCATTTCCTTTGACACCTGAGAGTTCCCAGCTTTCGCCGATGTTCTTCTGTTCTGTCTTTACTCCCTTGAAAGGAGCTATCTTTTCGCCGCCCCATACGACGGACTTGAAAATGTTTTTGAATTTAAGTGGGTACATATCAGTGGCGATTAATTAGTTTTGGAGTGCGAAGGTAGCAATTATTCATCGAAAGTCGTAATTTTGCACCATAGACTAAATTACTATGGACCAAATTTTTTCCAATGGAAAACGATATAATTCCTTTGTAGGATATTTCAAGCAGAAATACGGCGAACGCCTTCAGAAAATCGTGCTGGATGCAGGATTCACCTGTCCCAACCGCGACGGCAAGGTGGGACGAGGTGGCTGCACCTATTGTGACAATGCTGCCTTTCATCCGGCATACAGCACATCCGGCAAGAGTCTCCATCAGCAGATAGACGAGGGTATCGAATTCCATAAGGTCCGCTATCGCACCACCGAACATTATCTTGCTTATTTCCAATCGTTTTCAAATACTTACGCCCCTCTTGAACGCCTGCGGGAACTGTATCTCGAAGCCTTGCGGCATCCTGCCGTAGTCGGCATTGTAATCGGTACGAGGCCGGATTGCGTGGACGAGCAGAAACTGGACTTTCTCGCAGACCTCGCCCAGGGAAGAGCGATGCAAGGCTGGACAAGGATGCTTGAGGGGGCAGACGGACAGGGGATTGAACGACATGCTCCCGTAGTCATTGTCGAATATGGCATAGAATCCTGCTACGACACCACCCTTCAGAGAATCAATCGCGGACACGACTTCGAAACATCCCGCAGGGCAGTGATGATGTCTGCTGAAAGGGGCATCGACATGGGCGCTCATTTCATCCTCGGACTGCCCGGCGAAAGCCGGGAGATGATGCTGGAGTCATGTCAGATGATAAACGAACTCCCAATCCGCTCCGCCAAGTTCCACCAGTTGCAAATCGTCAAAGGCACACGTATGGAAAAGGAGTTTGAAGCCCATCCTGAAGCCTTCATACAGTTCGCCCTGGATGAATACATTGACTTTTTCATAGATATGCTGGAGCGCCTCCGTCCCGACCTTTTCATCGAACGTTTCGCTGGAGAAGTCCCGCCCCGGTTCGTGAACTCAACTCCCTGGGGCCTTATCCGCAACGTCGAGCTACTCCGCCTGCTGGACAGGCGCCTGTCCGAACGCGACACCTTCCAGGGACGGCTGGCATAATCCGATGATAAAGATTATTTCATCTGAACAATCTGGGATGCTGCAAGCAGAAATGCTCCGGCTCCGTATGGCATGGTGTCATCTTCAGTGGTATTGACTGGTGCATGTCCGATTGCCTGCACGTGTCCGAGCTTTCCGTTCTCATCGACGAATGAACGCAAAGCCTTCCATCCTTTCCGTGCGGCTTTTTTATATTGATTTCCGAGAATGCCATTGTTGACACCCCAGGCGAAACCATATACGAAAAAACCGGCTGAACTGGTTTCCGGCGTATTCCAATGCTCAGGGTCGTACATCCCGGAGTGCCAGTTCCCGTCCTGATCCTGACATCTTAAAATAGGCTCGGACATTTCTAGATATAGGTTCTTGTAGTATTCGTATGAAGGATGCTCTTCCGGCACGGATTCGAGCATTGCAACAAGACCGGCATACACCCATCCATTGCCTCTTGCCCAGAATACAGGCTCCCCGTTTTCCTCCATGTCGTTCACGAGTCTCAGGTCCCTGTGGAAAAGATGGTGCTCCCTGTTGTAGAGGGAGTCCGTTGTCACCTTGTATTCGTCGAAGCAGAAATCAAGATATTTGCAGTCCAAACAAATGCCTGACATTTCTGAATAGACAGGCGGAGCCATGAACAGAGCATCACACCATCCCCATCTTGTTCTGGAGTACTTGCCTTTAACTGTCCTGAGGGAGGTAGTGTCGGGATTAGCCATTACATAATCCATGCGGTTTCTAACCTTCTCAATCATCTCTGGTTTCCTGTGCCTCTTGTACAGAGCTATATAAGTCTGCCCCATGCACAAATCATCGGCATCATAGATTCTAGGCGACATGTCCCAATCTGCCTTCGAGGCTACATCTTCAAGGAAATCCCAAATTTCCTCGTTCCTGCCGATTTCCGCCCACTCGAACATCCCTTTGTACAGCGCAGCGTGGACCCAGTCTGTTGACGATGTCGTGGAGTCATCGAAATGTTCAATTTGCCATTCAGCGACCTTATTGGCTATGGCTTTGTCTGACATGCAGTTGCAGCAGCTTGAAATTGTTATGGCCATTGTGACCAATGCAGGTGTCAATATTTTTCCCATTTTGATAGTTTTTTGATGTTCGGTATAGTTACATTTCCTTCCAGAGGAATAAGATGGACATTGTAGGAGACTTTCTGACATGGCTTCAGCCTGGCTGTAAAACCTACCATGACCGTCCCGGGGTTCGGCTCATCGTATATGTTCACCGGCTCGGTTGACCATGTTCCCATTGTGATTCCTTTACCTTCGACGACCATCAGCAGTTTTTCGTCAGCAATACTCAGGATTGCTTTGTTCTTCCCTATGATTTCTACTCTTGCCGGAGTGAACATCGCCCATCTGAGCGGCATTTCCTTGTCGGAGGCAGTGATCTCATCCCGTATGACCACCTGACGGTTGTCTATCATGGCCACACCTCTTGAATGCGCGCAAACGGAGGCACCATTTGTTCCTGACAGGTCAGTGATTGCAAACATAAAGTCTCCGTAATCGCCATAGCGCACAATCGAAGCTTTCGATTTTACTCTTTGCAGGGTGTCGGCGAAAGATATGATATTATGGCTTTTGGGACCAAGACGGAAAGCTTTCCATCGGGAAGAGTACTGGGAGCGGTCTCCGAGATTGATACCGAATCGCTCAAGAGAGTAATAATTCTGAATGCCCGGATCTGAAGCCCATTGGGTCTCGCCGCGAAACATTACGAAACTTCCGATATCCATGTGGCCATGGTTGTAATTCGGCATTCCTCCTTTCAGACCGAGGAAAATTTCGTCCGATCCTCCGAAATGGTTTCTCATGATTGCGACAGGTGTCGTGCCCTGACCCACATACAGCCTTTTTTCAGGCGCCTTTATGTCCTTGAACGGAGATTCTGAAGCCCATAGCAGGACATTCGGCAGAAATCTTACATTGAACATCCTCCTGGACAGATTGTTGATGTCCATATATTCAATTTTCTGCTTTTCCGCCCACAGCAGCGAAGGATTCCCCTGACGGTTTGCAAACCAGAACATAGGATATGAATTCTTGATGTCGGACGTGCAATCTGAATATCTCCATGTCTCAAGCCCTTGTGCAGACATCTGCAGGATATACTCCGGAGTCTTCATGAATCCGGGATCTTCTGCAATGCCGAATGATGTCCCATAGACTTTCTCCAGGGTTTCTATGAACATTATCGCGAAAGTGGTTCCATAGCTCCAATAGCTGTATCCTTCAGGGAAATTGCCGTCAGGCCCATATTCCGGGATTGCGAGTGTTCGGACTTTGTTGATAGACCTGCCGATGGCTTTCAGGGCCGTTTCGGGCTCATGCTCGAATGCTGTTATTGCGGCCATGGCTATGCTTCCATGGCATACAGGATTCCAATTGTTGCGTTTGTCAACCCAATGCAAATGTCCAGGCTTCACGGCTGTTTCAGGCAGCCCGGACTTGATTCCTTTTTCAAAAAGGTTTTCGGCAACTGTCATGCGTGTCTCTTCGGAGAGCTGGTCATACATCCAATCATATCCGATTGCAAGGGCGAAACTGATTTCGGCCACATCAAGATAATGGTCAGGGTCCCAGTCCGGGAAGCTGCATACATTCAGCATCTCCTCTTCTGCTCTTTTGACATATCGGATGTCTCCGGTCATCCTCCACGCATAGCTGAGATAGAAAATCCTGGAATGGATTTCCCGTGCCGTGGTCAGCATGTCGGTACTGTGGAATATGCGCTCCTGGACCGGCACGCCCAGCAATTTGTCACATTTCTTGATGATATATTTGTGGATTCTCTGGAGGAAGTAGTCGGATTCTATCTTCTTTCTTATTGCATCTTCTTCTCCACGGAGCATCAGGAGTCTCGGATGTTCCATCGATACTGTGAGGTCTTCAACCGGCATATCCGTGCTTGTGCAACCCTGGCTTCGAGGATTGCCGGAGCTAGGTGTCCACAACATGATGGACAACGAACACAGGAGTATAAAATGTTTCATCATCTTCTGTTTTAGTCAAAGCAAATATATGCTTATCGGCTTAAACCGAGGTGTGAAAAATAATGAATACTACCGTGAAAAACAATGCTATTTGTCTGTATTTGCCTGCTGGTATGCGGAAGGCGTGATTCCGAACTCCTTCTTGAAGCAAGTACTGAAATATCTTGTATCGCTGAAACCGACATTCATGGCTACCTCAGATATGGTATAAGCCTTGGACTTGAGCAGCTGGGCCGCTCTCTTCATCCGGATGCTTCTGTAGAACTCGCTTGGAGACAAGTCTGTCAATGCTTTGATCTTACGGTAAAGCATAGAACTGCTCATGCACATCTCTCCGGCGAATTGGTCTACTGAGAAGTCCTCATTGGATATGTTCTTCTCAACGATTTCCATTGCCTTTGCGAGGAACTTCTCGTCGGAAGACATCACCTGCGGCTCTTTCGGGCTCAGAATTAATTCCTGCCTTATCCTTTCCATATCCAACTGTAATTCTTTAGCATCATCCTTTTTCTTTCTGATCCTCCTCATTGCAAGATATGTGGCAAGTGCGGCAAGCACTATATAAGTTGCAATCATATACCACCGCAGGAGGAAAGGAGGCATTATCTGTATGACCAGCATTCTTTCGTTCTGCTGCCAGACACCGGCATTGTTGGTGCTTCTGATATGCAGGACATATTTTCCTGAACGCAGATTGTCGTATGTTACGGTCTCCGCATCCGAAGTGGAGTATTTCCAATCCCGGTCAACAGCATCCAACCTGAAGGCATATTGTATATTTGGCAAGGATGAATAATCCAATACAGAGAAGGAGAATGATATGGTGTTCTTTTTATGAGGAAGCCTTATGCTTGACAGACAGTTGATTTCCATAGGAAGCTCCTTTGTGCCGATTTCAAGGTCAGTGCCGCCGGCCTTGAAATCCAGAAATGCGGTCTCATATATACGGTCATCTGACATCACCTCTTCCGGATTGAAAAATGTGACTCCGTTTATACCGCTGAGATAGATGTTTCCGTTGCCGTCCATGGCACATCCGTATGCAAATCCTTTTCTGGCGAAACTCTCTCCCATGAGAAAACTTGACCTATCCTCCCCCGAAAGGGCTATCCTGAACAGGATGGATGTGCTCGCAATCCACAGATTGCCGTTACCGTCCTCTATTATGCCGCATATATAAACCGGAGATTCCGACAGCTTGTAATATTCGAAGGCATCACATTCTTCATTATATCGGAACAGTCCCTTGGATGTCCCGCACCACAGATTACCTGCCGTGTCGGAATAGATATACGACACTCTCGGGTTGATGCCGTTGCTTTCAAGGTCATAGCATTTTGATTCTTTGATTTCACTCCCGGTTATCTTAAGGCGGAACAGCCCGTTGCTTTTGCTGCCAATCCAGACATAATCTCCCGAACCTCCAAGAGTCGTGCAGTTCGTCAGGTCAAGGCCGTTTTCCATGTCCTTCAATGGGTGAACCTTGCCTTTGGAGTATCTGTATACGCCACCTCTCTCAAACCCTATCCATACATTCCCGTATCCATCTTTGTACAAGCCTCTTACAAAACTGCTTTCACCAAAAGCCCCTTCCATTTCCGGAATCCTTGGGAATGTGCGTGTCGTTGGGTCGAAAAAGCGCATTCCTGCTTTTGTTCCCATCCAGACAAGGCTGTCGGGACCGATGCAGAGGCGTTCAATCTTGTTCCAGTCGCTGTCCTCGACCGACCTTCCGTTGATTCGTGTGACGGAATGTCTTCCCGGTTGTGAAGCCGGGTACTCAAGCAAGTCGAGTCCTCCGGCCGTAGCAAGCCACACATGGCCGTCACTATCGGGAAGTATGTCAGATACTGTGTTGTGGCTTGGTGTTTTAGGATCTCCAATGATGCTTTTTATGGAATGGAACATATTGTGTGGCTCTTTTTCGAGCCGGAAGATACCGTTCCTTGTCCCAATCCACAGGTTGCCGTCCCTGTCTTCGAAAAATGAGCTCACGGTACCGTTGAGGTCGTTGTAATGCTCGCAAAATCTGATGTTCTGTTCCATCATGATTTTTCCTGGACAGCTATTCCATACCCCTTCTCCACGTTTTGCAATCATCAGCTTCCCGTCCCATACACACATGGCTACGACCTCCAATGCCGCTTCGTCTTCAAGTTTCAGGTCATCCGCCCCGTAGGCTTTCACCCCTAATCTGTTGAAGAGGTAGAAATGGTTCAGGGTATCGGCGAGTACGCTGCTCGAATGTTCCGTCGTCATCAGTGTGTCTGCCGAGTGTACAAGGTTGGCAGAACCGGGGTCAATTCTTATAATGTGCTTCGAGTCACTGAGATAAATGCGGCCTTTCCTGTCTTTCGATACATTTCTCAGGCAGACGAAGGAACCTGTCGGTACGGTAGGAGAATACGGAAAAATGTTGCTTATCTTTCCAGTTGAGGTTTCAAGCGACAGCAGGCCGGCATCTGTATTCAGCATGAGTTCCGTAGGGGATAGTTTGTCAATGTCGAAGATATGCTTGCCCTCAAGTCCTTCTTTTTCATAGAGCCTGTCATGAAGGATGTCATATACGTAAAGACCATTGTCCGTACCAAGCAGAAGTTCGTTCCCTCTGGAGATAAACAGGCTTTGGACAAGATTGTCTTCGTTGAATATTTTCTTGTTGAATTCCTTTCTTATGGGTTTTAGGGAATGTCCGTCAAAACGGGCGATGGCATCACGTGATGCAATCCACAGGAAACCGTTCTTGTCCTGGGCAATGGCCGTAATGTCATTGACCGGCTGTGATCCGTCATATATTCTTCCGAAGTCTGTCAACTCCGCCGCCATGGCGTTGAAAGTCAGCAGACAACAAAACAAATATATAGTAAAACTTCGCATAATCCGAATATTGATAAGCGCAAGTTAAGAAAAAATTACCATTGTCAAAGCGGATTTTTCATTTGAATTGTAATCAAACAAAAATGAATGGATTTCAAACATCATGGGAAACCCACTCACGATTTGTCGACCATTTCGCAAGATTATCATCACCTTAAATACTCTTTCGGAAACTAAATTTGCATAACACTAAAACTGGAAAGATGAAACGACCACATTTCCTGCTTGTATCATTGGTAGCAACAATCGTATCTGTCCATGCTGCAGCCATGCCCTACAGACCATCGCAGGCCCGTTCGGAGATGCTGATCAATACTGACTGGACATTCAACTATCTGCCCTCCGGTGTGGAGACTCCGGAAATGGCTTCTCTGGATTTTGATGACAGTCGGTGGCAGGCGATATCGGTTCCACATACATGGTTCACTTATGAGACCACTTCGGACATTCATCCCTTCATAGGCAGTGCAGCCGAAAGGGATGATGCTTATTGGTGGAATGGATGGGGCTGGTACAGGAAGCGTATCAAGTTTGACAGACAACTTCAGGGAAAGAAAATATTCATTGAATTCGATGCTGTACAGAAGTATGCCAAGGTTTATGTGAACGGAGAGTTCCTCGGGGACCATAAGGGTGGCTACGGCAGTTTTTATTTCGATCTGACACCATATCTTCGTTTTGGAGAGGACAATGTCATAGCGGTAGCCGTGTCTGCAAGAAGGGATGACAAGTTTGGCACCATCCCTCCGGCCACCGCCGGTAACTTCAATGTATATGGAGGTATCTATCGAGATGTCCGTCTTGTTGTCAAGAATCAGATTCATATCCCCTTTCAGGGCTCTTATAAACATGAAGGAGGTACGTTCGTGACAACTTCAGCCGTTGAATCGGGGAATGCAGTCATCAATCTGAAGACATATGTCAGGAATGGGTCCGGAGCATCTCGGAAAATCACCTTGAAAAGTATAGTCGTGGATGCAGCCGGGGAAGTTGTACGTACACTTGTATCCAATTCGATTGTTGAAGACGGGGAAATACATTGTTTTGAGCAGAAGAGCGATCCGATTGCGAATCCGCATCTTTGGTCTCCGGAGGACCCGTATCTGTACCATATATACAGTGAAGTGTATGATGAAAGAGGATGTCTGCTTGACAATTATACCACACCTTTGGGTTTCAGATATTTCCATTGGGATCATGATGCAGGGACACTGGTGCTGAACGGGCGTAGCATCCATATCCACGGCATCAACCGCCATCAGGAGTATCCCTGGCTTGGTGATGCAATGCCAAAGTGGCTGACAGAGAGGGATATAATGGATATGGCTTCCAACCTTAACACTAATTTCCAGCGCACAGCCCATTATCCTCAAGACCCTATCGTCTATGATATGCATGACCGCCTTGGCATCATAACCGTTGAGGAAGTCCCGAACAACAAGAACATAGAATATGACCGGCAGGTCCAGGAATGGAACATGCGCGAAATGGTACGCCGGGACAGGAACCATCCGTCAATAATGTTCTGGAGTGTAGGCAACGAGACATCATGCGCAGCGGATTCTAGGTGGACATTCGAGGAGGATACCACAAGGATAATCCATGAGAGGAAGACGGAGCGTTATGGGGATTATGTCACTCATCATGCCAGCGATCTCGATATGGAGAATCTGCTCAGGGTAACGGTGCGTGGATGGACCGATACCGATGTGAAAGACCTTGAACCGAAGAACAATGAGGCTGTCTCAAAAAGCGGTCAGCAGGCCGGTACCGAGGAATGGCAGCATTCAATGGCACGGGTCCAGGACGGTAGCATCAGAGGGCGCATAGACGGCAACATTGTCTGCTGGCTCTATGCCGATCATGGATGCGACAGGATATACAAGGATGCCCCTTTGAAAAATATCAATTACAAAGGATGGGTGGACATGTACAGATACCCCAAATACATGTATTATCTGTGGCAGGCCAACTATGCCACAGATCCGATGGTGTATATCCATCCACACTATTGGCAGAGGAAATATTCGGGCCGCAAGTGTACATTCCGAGTTGACAGCAATTGCGATGTGGTCGAACTTTTTGTGAATGGCAGCAGCATTGGCAAGGCATATCCTTCCGCGTCGAATTTCCATACAGTTGAGTTCAAGGATGTTGAAGTCATGGAGGGGACACTGTCGGCGGTAGCATTCAGGGACGGGAAGGAGGTAAGAGATGAAGTAGTGATGGCCGGTGAACCATATGCGGTGGTACTCAATCATATACAGGATAAAAATCTTGTTGCGGACCGAAGTGGCCTGGCTGTGGTCAGTGCCGATGTCGTGGATGCGGACGGCAATCATGTTCAGGCATTTTCCGGTGACCTCGAATGGCGTATCTCGGGTCCGGCAAGCCTTGTCGGTCCGGAGCATTATTCTAGTGATATTGACCTGGGGCTCTCATCGTTCGGAACGGGATATGTCACGACGCCGGTATCGAATATTGTGCGTACGTCTGACAAGCCTGGCCTGATAACAGTTACCGTGACTGCGGAAGGATTGAAGCCCGGGACCTTGACCTTGAAGTCTGTGAAAAACAGGAAGAAAACTATAGCCGGAGTGTCAGAAATACAGCTGAAGGACGAGGGGCGCACAAAAGTTGCAAGAGACAGTGTGTTTTTTGAGAAGGTCGAATATGTTCAGGAGATTTCGCCTATATTTGCTCCTGAGCAGTTCAATGCTTCGTCCACGGAAGAATATGTCAGGATCATAAGGGCCTTTGTAATGGACAGGAATCCTGGCATTGACGTAGATTGCATCGAGTTCGGATTTCTGATGGAAAGGCTGGGAACATATCTCGAAAACACTGCAGGAGAACTTACGGAGGATGACTATAATTTCATAGGGAAGTCCTATAATGACCTCAGGCTCCTGAGCCGGGCCATCGACAATCGCAACTTCCACCCTTTGTATTCCATGCAGCTCAAGAAGGACCTTTCGAAACGTGTTATCCTGAAAGGGGAGTTGGTGGACATTGAAAAGGCCCTGCATCAGATAAACTCCATACCACCTCTGCTTGATATCGTGCTTGTCCGCAATCCGTCAAAGTCCTCTCAGGTTGCAAAGGTTCAGTATGGAAACACGACATACAGGTATTCAATCGTTGCTTCATCCATTGAGGAAGTCGTAGAACTACTCCATCCAGGTTTCAGCGGACTTACTGAGGAAGAGCGCGTGAAGTTCCTGACGCTTGTGGCAGAAGTGAATCCATCCGTGATCTACGCCGGAGATGGATGCGGATTCAGATATGATACTCCAGTGGCAATACCGAGAAAAATCAGATAGTCATGATGAACGGAATAAAAAACAAATACATTTTTGCCGGGATTTCCCCGCTTATGCTTCTTGCTGCCGGATGCACAGACAGACAGCAGAAACCGAATATCCTGTTCGTAATAGCAGACGACCTGTCCTATCCATACACTTCGGCATATGGAAGTCTCGCTTTGGATACTCCCGGGTTTGATTATGTGGCGGAGAACGGAGCCCTGTTTCACAATGCCTATGTCACCTCGCCTGGAAGCAGCCCGTCAAGGGCAAGCATTCTGACCGGGATGTATCCCTGGCAGATTGAGGAGGCAGGTACTCATGCAAGCTGTTTCCCGTCAGAATATGTGTGTTATCCTGACGTATTCCGTGAAAACGGCTATGTAATCGGTCATACGGGAAAGGGTTGGGCTCCGGGTGACTGGAAAGTTTCCGGACGTCCTTACAATCCTGCGGGACCGGTATATAATGATATTAAAATTGATCCGCCATACACAGGCATATCAAAAATAGATTATTATTCAAATTTCAGGAAATTCCTTGACGATTGTCCGGACAATACCCCGTTCTGCTTCTGGATTGGCACACATGAACCCCACAGGCCATATGAGAATATGTCATGGTTGAAAGCCGGAAGCTCATTGGATATGGCGGAAGTGCCTGAATTCCTGCCTGAATCAGATCCGGTCAAATCTGACATACTTGACTATGCCGTGGAAATAGAATGGTTCGATTCGCATCTTATGGCTTGTCTGGACGAATTGAGAAAACGGGGAGAGCTGGACAATACCTTGGTCATAGTAATGGCTGACAATGGAATGTCCTTCCCTCATGCCAAGGCGAATTGCTATGAGCCCGGACTCCATGTCCCTTTGGCTGTATGCTGGGGCAACAGGATAGCAGCCGGACAGGACATAACGGAATTGGTGAGCGGAGTGGACATATTCCCAACCTTGCTTGAAGCTGCCGGTATAAAATGGAACGGAAGTAAAAGGCTTGTAGGTCAAAGCATGATGCCGCTTCTTGACGGCCATGAAGAGGATTGGCAGTCACAGGACGTTTTTGCTGGTCGGGAGAGACATTCTTGCTCAAGACATGACAACCTCGGCTATCCTGTAAGGAGCATCCGCTCGGGAGACTGTCTCCTTGTACATAACCTGCATCCGGAGAGATTTCCTGCGGGAGATCCTCAGGAGCTGGACAAGAAAGGCAGGCCGAAGCAGATGCACCATGCTTATTTCGATATAGATGCGGCTCCTTCGAAGGACTATCTGATTGATCACAAGGACGACCCCAAGGTGAAGCCATACTTTGACGCCGCTGTAGCGAAAAGGCCTGAATATGAACTGTATGACCTGTCAAAGGATGCAATGTGCATGAACAATGTCGCTTCAGATGAAAGATATTCCTCAACCCTGCAAGATTTGAAGCAGAGGCTGAAGGATCGCCTTATCCTGACAGAGGATTCAAGGATGGGGGACAATCCTGAAATATGGGAGTCCTATCCGAGGCTTGAAGGAAAAATGAGACAGTTCCCAACGATAGAACAATAAAAGGCTTATAGTTATGAAAAGAAATTCAATCACGGCGATACTCGTAGCCTGGCTCCTTACATCTGCCCAGCTTATCATGGCTGGAAACAAGCCTAAGGCTCACAGTACAGAAGTCAGGCAACGGCCCAATATATTGCTAATTTGCGCCGATGACCTCGGCTGGTCTGACATTGGATGTTACGGCAGCGAGATCAGGACTCCGAACATCGATGCTCTTGCAAGCCAGGGAGTCAGGATGACACAGTTCCACAACACATCCAAGAGCTTTCCGTCCCGTTCCTGTCTGCTTACCGGTCTGTATGCTCAGCAGAACGGATATTTCAAGGATGCGCGGGGACCGCTTGAAAACGGCATCACTCTCGGTGAGTATCTCAAATCCGCCGGATATACGACCTTGTGGTCCGGAAAGCACCATGGTTTTGAAAATCCGAGGGACAGAGGGTTTGACCATTTCTGGGGATTGAGGGACGGCGCATGCAACTACTTCAACCCGGGATGTCAGAGAGATGGAGAAGGTGTGCCGGCTCAGAAAGTAAAGAACCGTTACTGGTGCGTTGAGGAAACTACCTATGCGCCTTATACGCCGAAGGAAAAGGATTTTTATACTACTGACTATTTCACGAACCATGCTCTTGAGTGGCTTGACGAGTGCCGTGACAATGAAAATCCGTTCTTTCTGTATCTTGCTTTCAATGCTCCTCATGACCCTCTGATGGCATGGCCGGAAGACATTGCCGCTTACGAAGGTGTCTACGACGAAGGATATGAAGCAATACGCGAGGCACGGTATGAAAGGCAGTTGCAGATGGGATTGATAAGTCAGGCCTTTCGCCTCAGTGAGCCGACTTTCCGACCATGGGAATCCCTTACCGAAGAGGAGAAAAAGACAGAATCGAGGAAAATGACTGTCTATGCGGCTATGATTGACAGAATGGACAGGAACATAGGGCGCGTCATGGACAAGCTCAAGGAGCAGGGCAAGTTTGACAACACCCTTATAATATTCGTATCTGACAACGGAGCCTCCAACGAGGTTGTAGAACTTCCTGACAGCTATGGGGAAATCGGTTCCATGACGAACTGGACATCTCTCGGTGTTGACTGGGCAAATGTGGCCAACACCCCTTTGCGTTATTTTAAGAATTATAGTTATGAGGGCGGTATTTCGGCTCCTATGGTCATATGCTGGCCTGACGGTCTCGTGAATCCGGGCAGGGTTTCAGGATATCTTGGACATTTCATAGATTTCATGCCGACATTCGTCGAACTTGCCGGCGTGCCTTTCCCGGAAGAGTATGGGGGACGCAGGATATTGCCGTGCGAAGGCGAGTCTTTCATGTCCGTGATACGAGATGAGGACAAGGAAAGGAGCGGAGCGCTGTTTTGGGAGTGGAGGAACGGTCAGGCTGCAAGGGATGGCAGATGGAAGATTGTCCGCGAAGGCAAGGACTGTCCCTGGGAACTTTATGACATTCAGTCCGATCCTTCAGAAACGAATGACATTGCTGCAGATTATCCTGAGCAGGTAGAAAGGCTAGCCGAGATGTTCCGTACCTGGAAGAAAAGGGTGTCCATAACAAAGGCCCATCCAAAAGTAAAGAAGAATCTGTAATTCCAAAATTATGACGAAAACAATCATAAGCATTGCATTGCTGGCGCTGGTGTCGCTGGGCGCTTATTCAAAGGACTTTGATGTGAGGGACTTCGGGGCAGTTCCGGACGGAATGACGGATTGCTCTGTGGCTTTCCGCAAGGCTGTACAGAAGTGTTCAGCAGCCAAGGATTCACGGGTGGTCGTGCCTGAAGGGACATGGTTCCATCGTGGTCCGCTGGTGCTTGAGTCGGATGTCGAACTGCATATCTGCGAAGGTGCGGAAGTCGTATTCAGCCATGATCAGGATGATTACCTTCCTATGGTGCTCACACGTTGGGAAGGAACGGAGTGCTGGAACTGGTCTCCTCTTGTACATGCCCGTGGAGTAAAGAACATTTCCATTACCGGCAAAGGAACACTCAACGGTAGTGGATCAAAGAATTTTGCCACATGGAAGCCACGACAGAAGAAAGACCAAAAGGAACTTCGCCGCATGGGTACCGAACAGGTTCCGGTGGACGCAAGGCGTTTTGGCCCGGGACATTGGCTCCGCCCGGCATTCTTCGAAGTGATAGCATGCGAGAATGTAGTTCTGGAGGATGTGACTTTTGTAGATTCACCTTTCTGGGTAATTCATCCGATAGAATGCGACAATGTTGTAGTCAAGGGTGTCCGGGTACACAGTTACAATCAGAACAATGACGGATGTGACCCGGAATCATGCAGCAATGTCCTGATTGAAAACTGTGTCTTTGAGACCGGAGATGACGGGATTGCCATAAAGTCAGGCCGGGACAATGATGGATGGAGGATGGGGAGGCCTACCGAGAAGGTAGTGGTCCGCAACTGTACTTTCAGGTCCAAGGCCAATGGAGTATGCATCGGCAGTGAGATTTCAGGCGGTGTCAGGGATGTGTACATTGAGAATGTCAGGATGTCAAATGTGCAGAATGGAATATATTTCAAGTCAAACCTTGACAGGGGTGGCTTTATTCATGATATTCGTGTAAGGGGAGTGAAGGCCGATACCGTGCGCAGGTCCCTGATTCTGTTCGACCCTGACTATAAGTCGGAAAGCAAGGAACATTATCCTACCGCTTTCAGAGGATTCAAGATTGAGGATGTGCAGGCATCTTTTGTCGGCAAGTCTGCCATCGATGTTTCCGGATTTGAAGACATGCCTGTCAGTGATGTCTCAATAAGTGATGTGACGGTTGGATATTCTCCTGAACCGGTCATTGTAAACAATGCACTCAATGTGGACTTGCGTGATATCTCTGTCAACGGTGAGGACTGGACCAGAATTGCCCCTTCAGCTTCAGTGAACCTTGACGGTGAGTGGTATGTGACGATATCAGACAACATGCCTGACAGATATGAGGCTACGGTGAAAGTCCCCGGACTTATCTCACAGGCAAGGCCGTCACTCGGCGATGATTTGGATGCGAATGATCCCGGGACACGGATAGACTATGACTATGTCTGGTACAGGCATCGTTTCAAACTTGAAATGCCGGATTATCCCAAGGCAGTGCTGAAACTGAGGGCGAAATACAATGCAAAGGTTTACCTTAACGGCAAAGAAATAGGATACGACCACCATTGCGCATATTCCCACGCCTCTTTCGACATAAGCGATGCCATAAGGTACAATGGTGAGAATGAACTTGTTGTCCGTGTAGGAAGCTGGAATACATCGTCATACCCGTCCAAGGACAATTCTGCTGAATGGTGGCGCAACTCCAGAGCCCCGGGGATATGGGACGATGTCCGGATTGATTTTTCCGGAGATGTATCTGTCGTGCAGATGTCCGTTCTGCCGGACGTGAGAAAGTCGGAGGTCGTCTGCAATGTCGATGTGGACAATTCCTTGATTGCAAAGGAAATGGTCCTGCAGGCCAGGATAATGGACGAAGGCGCTGTAATCAGTTCGGAGACTTCGGATGTAATGGTCAATGAGGGAAAGAACAGCTTTTCCGTCACTCTTCCCGCTGATGCCCTGGTCTGCTGGAGTGCAGGAAAGGAAGGCAATCCAAAATTGTACGACCTTCATATTTCACTTTACGACAGAGACGGTGTATTGCAGGCGGTTAAGAAGGAACGTTTCGGTTACCGACAGATTGAAACGCATGGCCGTGATGTCCTTCTTAACGGGAAGAAAGTAATTTTCAGAGCAGAGAATGTTGCGTTTACCCGTGCGGTGAACCGATGGGCTGACGCTTGCTTTGATGAAGGATGGATAAGGAATTTCCTGCGCTCTGCCGTCAGGGACTATAATCTGAATTATCTGCGTATCCATCTGGGCCACGCTTACAGCAAATGGTATGACATCGCAGACGAAGAAGGAATAATGCTGCAGGATGAATGGCGTTTCATGCATGATGCAGAACCTGTTGGAAAAGATCTTGAAGAGACGGAAACAGAATTTCGCAGATGGGTCATGGAGAACATCAACCATCCGTCGATAGTAGCCTGGGACCAGGAAAACGAGGGTGGAGTAAGATTGGAGGCTCTGAAGAGTGAGCTGAGGACCATGGATCCGACCAGACTCTGGGCTGAAGATGACTATATTGCCAAACATATTTATGAATATTCGGAAAACATAGTAACTGACTTTGACGGATATTCGATTTCGGATGAGAAACCGTCCACTGTCCTTGAATCATGCAGATTGTGGACAAATGAGTTCGGCGAATTCGAGAAAAGGGAGAATTTCAAGACATCCCGTACAGCAAGCGGATGGAACATCTTTTTTTACACACCTGAGGATGCTGCCAGACTTCTTGCCGACCTTCACGCCGATATTGGTACTTTCTACCGTAGCCGGAGAATTCAGGCATGGGCTCCGTTCGCTCTGTTGAGCGGATGTGTGAACGGCCACAATTTCTTCGTCGGAGACATCACGGATTCATTGGTTCCCCAGAAGAATCTGAAAGTGCTGGCCAGATTGAACGAACCGTTAGGAGCCTCATTCGAGATGTTGCAATGCCGGGAGTGGTACAAGGACAAGGTGTGTTATACTCCTGGAGGAAAATACTCAGGCAAACTATGGGTCTGGAATGATTATCCTGAGAATGTTGAAGTTGAAGCCGTATGGTTCATCGTGACGCCGTCAGGTAAAAGAATCCTGTGCGGAACGTCAGAGACCATGGTCAAAGGCGGTTCCTCAGTATGTATCGACACCCCGTTTACACTTCCGCGCAGGGAAGGCATATATAAGCTTGCCTGTGAACTCCGGCTTGCGGACGGCTCAATCATTCCTGGAGTGGAAAGACGGCTAATGGTGACCGGTAATGTTGACAAGGTGCTTGAGACAGAAGCATTCGGCGGCCGTCGGACATATTCTGACAAGGCCATATCGATTCTTGAGAATTTTTCCCTGACCACGATTCCTTCGGATGTGCAACGGAAAATCATAGCAACGCTGGAAGGCTCTCTCGTCGACAAGGTCAAAATCCGTGGTAATGGAGATGATAGGATATATACAGTTCAGTCAACTGTGTATGAATCGAGCCGAAAACTGCACATAACTACAGCGGTGTTCGATTCGGAAGGCAATCTGAAGCAATCCGAAACGGCAACGGCACAGCCTTTCATCAGCCTGCCGGAGCCTGTCAGGAAGACAATCGTTTCGCAGATCGGCGCTGTTCCCGAAGATGAATCACGCATAGTGTGCCGTCCTTCCGGCCTGGGGACCAGATACGATATATCGATGGTGGGGACCGACATCAAGCATATGCTTACAATAGCGGATGACGGTACAATAATAAAGAAAGAAATGGCCTCAAAGAAGTAACCGAGTAACTCTCAACGATTTTTTATGGATATTCCAAAAACAACCATGTTGGCCCTGTCTGCTCTGGGAGCAGCCGGCCTGGGAGCCATATCCTCAAGAGCACAGGACAGGCCCAATGTCCTTATATTGATAACGGACCAGCAGCAATCCGGGAAACTTAGCTATCTGGGAGATACTGGTCTGTCGACACCGGCCATGGACAGGATTGCTGAAGCCGGCATCACTTTCACCAATGCGTACAGTTGTTTCCCGT
The DNA here is from genome assembly GCA_051870095.1 of Candidatus Cryptobacteroides sp. Taxonomy (GTDB): domain Bacteria; phylum Bacteroidota; class Bacteroidia; order Bacteroidales; family UBA932; genus Cryptobacteroides. The sequence goes on from JBJEBN010000134.1 coordinate 18,592, forward strand.
TGTCGATACCTCAGCGATTCTCAATGTTCACAGGAATGTATCCTTCACAGTGCAACTTGCGCTTTAATCCCAAGAACAAGGAGCAGAAAGAACGCATCGATGTTGACGGTATTGGCAGATTCAGGGAGGGCATGATGGCAACCCTGTTCAACAATGCAGGATATGAAACATATTATGGAGGCAAGGCTCATCTGATTTCTCCGTTATCAAATGATGATCCATCGTTTTACGGATTCACCCATATATATTCGACGGAGCGGAGGAACGCTCTTGGTCCTGATGCTGCCCGTTGTCTTGAATCCCTCGCTGGAAGTGAGAAGCCGTTTCTGATGGTAGCTTCATATATAAACCCTCATGATATCTGCGAGTATGACGACTATGTGGTCTATGACAGCCTTGATGAGAAATTCCGGAAGAAAAAGGCTGAAGGACTTGCAAGAGTCAGTAAATATGTAGCTCAGGCCGGTCAGTGGCCGGATGAAGACTTCTACGGAGAAATATGTCCGCGTCTGCCGGACAATCATGAGAGAATGGAAGGGGAACCTGACGGACTTCCGGGAAAGGTGGCAGATTATACAGAAGAGCAGTGGAGGATGCACCGATGGGTTTACGACAGACTGATTGAAGAAGTGGATTCTGACATTGCTCCGGTCATGGAAGTACTTTACAGGACCGGCCTGTCGGAAAATACCATAGTGGTTTTTCTGTCTGATCATGGAGATATGGATGCATCCCACAGGCGTGAACACAAGACTGTCCCGTTTCAGGAAGCACAGAAGGTTCCGTTCATCATTTCCGGCCCCGGAATAAGGAAAGGGGTCATAGATGAAAAGACAGTTGTCAATACCGGGCTTGACCTCATTCCTACATTATGCGGACTTGCCGGGATAGACATTCCGGAGGGGCTGCTCCCGGGTTGTTCAGTTGCTCCTGTTGCCAAAGGTGAAAAGACAAGGCTTGGCCGCCGATACATCTTTACTGAAAGCGAGAATTGGTTTCAGGTCATAGATGGTGGCAGATATAAATATACTTTGCTCGACAATGGATCAGAGATTCTCACTGACGTGAAGAAAGATCCCGGGGAAACGCGAAACCTCGTATTTTCAGGCAGATATAGGATGCAGTGCAGAAGGCTGGCGAAGGTTCTTGCAGCTGAACTGAATGGAAGGAATATGGAAACAAAACAATAAACTGACTATTATGAGAAGATTTTTTCTGACAATTCTTGTCGCATTTGCAGCCATGTTTGCCCATGCGCAGAATGCAACGATTACCGGTGTCATTACGGATGCTGCCACAAAAGATTACCTTACCGGTACTTCCATTGTGGTCAAAGGCACCACGCACGGTACCATTGCAGATGCCAACGGCAACTATCGCCTTTTCATCCCTGTCGGCAAACAGGTTGTTCAGTTCGCATTCCTCGGATATATTACGCAGGAGGTTGAGGTGAACCTGTCGGCAAATGAAGTAAAGGTTTTGAACATTGCCATGAAATCTGACAGCGAAGTGCTCCAGGGCGTAGTCGTGAGTGCCCAGGCAAAGGGCCAGACAGCGGCAATCAACAGCCAGATTAATGCTGCCGGTATCATGAATGCCGTTTCCGGGGAGAAGCTGAGCGAGCTTCCGGATGTCAATGTCGCGGATGCCATCGGAAGACTTCCTGGCCTGATGATACAGAGGGATGGCGGAGAAGGACAAAAGATTGTGATAAGGGGATTGTCTCCAAAATACAATACGGTGTCCTTCAATGGAATGAATGCTCCATCTACGAGTGAGTCCGACAGAAGCACTGACCTAAACATGATTTCTCCAGATATGATTGCCAGTGCTGAAGTAATGAAGGCAAATACGGCGGACAAGGATGCCGACGGCCTTGGCGGTACTGTCAATCTTGTCCTTAAAGATGCACCTGCCAAATTCAAGGCATCAGTTACGGCCGAAACCGGCTACCACTCACAGATCAACAACATTGGACGATACAAAGTAGGACTTAATCTGAGCAACCGTTTCTTCAAGAGCAAGCTCGGAATGATATTGTCTGCTTCTTACGACAGGACAGACAGGAGCAATGACACTTTCAGTGCCTCCTACAGCGTGATAGGTGATGCCCCAACCGAAGGCCTCGACTACAGGAAACCGGATGCCACGAAGATAACCGTCATGTCGAACCTCGAAGTCCGCACCAGATACAATGTCAATTTGAACTTCGACCTTGACCTCGGAAACGGCAACAAACTGAAATTCTCCAACATTTTCAGCAATCTCGGCCGTGACAGGGACCAGAGGAGCAAGATATACAATTTCGGAAGTACGAGAATGAGTTATACCCAGACAGATTCCGATTCATATACATCCAATCTGTCCAATGTACTTCAGGGTGACTTCAATATTCTCGGTTCGACACTGAGCTTCGGAGCCGGACATAGCAGCACATGGGTCAAGACTCCTTGGAGCAATCAGCTGGAATTCAGGATTGACAATCCGTTCCTGGTACCTCTTTCTCAGCTTGAGAAGATGGAACCGTACCTGGCCATATCTTCTGACTATGTAAACGACAGTGATATGTCGCTTTGGTATCTTTTCCATGACAGGAATGTCACCCAGCGCACGAATGAGCGTGAACTAAGTGCATGGATAGACTGGAAGCTGCCTTTCAAGTTCGGATCCGTTGTTGACGGTTATTTCAAGATAGGAGCAAAGTACCGTCAGAAGGACAGGACCAACGAATCGGTCGCATACTACAGGAGATTTGACCTTTCTGCCGGATATGAGCCTGCTTTGGAGAGAATGCCAGATCTTACCCTGTCAGCGGATGGGGAGACCATAGGCATCGTTGATTTCCTTGACAATTCATACAAGAACAAAGGCAATTTCCTGCGTGGCCTGTATCCCAACTGCGATTTCGCTTTTGCATTGGATGACAAGAAAATGAAGACATTCTATCAGACCAATCAGGACCTGTTATACAAACTTTTGTCAGAAACAGTCAAGAACGATTATACAGGACATGAGGAAATATATGCCGGATATGTCATGGGTGAGTTCAATTTCGGCAAATGGGTGACATTCATCCCGGGAGTCCGCTATGACTTCACAAGGATGAGATACAACGCATACAGCGGAGCAAGCGTCAGCGACAGCGAATCCACCGAGCAGCAGTTCGGATTTGAGCCTACCAGCGACAAACAGAGATTCGGATATTTCCTCCCTCAGATCCACCTTAAGATTAAACCTGCAGAATGGATGGACATCCGTCTTGCCTACACTGAGACTTTGTCCCGGCCTGACTACGACAAACTTGCCCCCCGGACGCTTATCTACCCGACTGCGAATGCCATTACATGGAGCAGGACGAATCTGAAGCCATCGCTTTCGCAGAATGCAGATGTAACCATATCCTTCTATCCCAACAACTGGGGACTGTTTACGGTAGGAGCATTTTACAAGAACATCAAGAATTTCATTTATACAAGACAGGCTGTGGTGCTGAAAGACAGCGAAACGGATGCTGTGAATTTCGAATTGGATCCGACATACAACGGAGCCACTATAACTTATCCGTTGAACAGCCCTACCGATGCTCAGATACTCGGTATCGAGGCTGATGCTCAGATACAGTTCCATCAGCTCGACAATTTCCTCAAAGGTCTTGTACTAAGTGCCAACTTTACATGGATGACATCCAGGATGGATTATCATGTGACCAATCTGATAAGGGACAAGAACCCGAATTACGTGCCGGGGTCGAGCGAACCGATGTTCATCATCACCAATCAGGATGTCACATATACTGACAGACTTCTTGACCAGCCATCATGGTTGTGCAACGTGTCGATAGGATATGACTACAAGCGATTCTCTGCGAGGATTTCCTGCAATTATCAGGATGGTGTGTTGCTTACAGCACAGCAGCGTTCCGATGCTGCCGACAAAGTCATAACAGCTCCGTTCGTCAAATTGGACTCCCAGTTCAAATATACATTCAACAAATGGATATCAATCTATGCGAGCTGGTCGAATATGAACTTTGCCGTAGACAGAAGAATCCGATATGTCACCGGCTATCCTCAGAAAACAGAGTACTATGGTACGACAGCATACATAGGAATCAAAGTAAACCTTACCAAATAACAAATCATAAAACAATAAAGTTATGAAAGCAAAATTCTTCAACCTTTTGATTGCGGCTTCAGTTATTGCCGTCGCTTCATGTAACAAACCAAACGATGGACCTGTCACACCTCCGGAGCCGGAACCGGTAGCTCCTGTCAAGGGCTTCGTGACAATCGTGAATGAGGATGGTTCAGTCCTTGTAGAAAGCGATTATGCCAACAATACGGTGAACAACCTTATCACCGCCATAAAGAACTATGCCGGTTATGACGGCCTGACAGTGCAAGTCGTTGACCCTGAAACCGGAGAGGTCACAGAGACCGAAAAGACCGTCAAATGCAACAATGTATTCTATCTTCAAAGAGACGGAATTTACCTCATTGAAGGCAAAGGTAAAATAAACTCTTCCAAGGATATAACGGATGAAGAGGGTAATGTGCTCAGCACAATCACCGTTGATGCCGTAAAGATTGCGGCAGAGGAAGGTGACGGAGCACAGCCTGTCATCCAGCCGATTGCCGACCAGCAGGGCGCTACCGTTGCAGACATGATGATATTTGAGACCAGCGCGGAAATCGAAGACGTTTATTTCAGCGCTGTTGACCCTATGACCAATTCCATAATGCAGAGAATGCTCAGGATGGAGGCAAAGAAAGGAAAGCTTGTACTCAGGAACTGCTTTGCAGACTATAGTGCCAACTGCTTCTTCAGGATTGAGGCAAAAAATACTTCGGTAGAAGTGCACAACTCCACTTTCCGCAATCTTGCCAAAGGCTTTTCAGCCAACGGCCGGCTCGTTGATACCAGAGGAAATGACATGCAATCCGTTATAATAGACAACTGCATTGTGTACAACATGGTAGGAAGGGCCATTCGTTATGATAAGGCAACAATTAAGGAGCTTATATTGAGAAACAACACATTCTATAACTGCGGCTATGGAATGCAGATTGAGAGACCTCAGGCAGTCACGGTCGAGAACAACATCTTCGCCGATAACGGATGGTATATTTCCGCAAATGCTTATTCCACAAATGATGACGGAAGTTTCAAGGTAGATGAGGCAGGAAACAAGATTCTCAACAATGACTTCTGGGATATCACAGGTTATACCAGTACTGATGCAGACGGCAATGTGACCGTTGCTGAAGACCTGACAGGAGTGAATGTCGTCATAAGGAACAATAATATCTTCACCTCATCTTCACTTGCCGCTCTGTATGACAAATATGAGAATGCTCATGCTCCAGTTTGGGAACTTGGTGCTCCTGAGAAAGCACTGGTTGCTGCCAAAGTGGTTAAATTCGAGAACAACTTCGAGGAAGTTCTCGCCTTTGACAATGCTCCGGCTCTGCCTCTTGCATTCATTGAGGAAAGACTTCGTGACATCACTACGGCGGAAACCGTAAGGGAAGATTTCTGCGCAAACGGCTCCTTCTCGTTCAATTATCCTTCTTCAGCCAAATCTTCTACTGCTGCCGTTGATGGTG
>JBJEBN010000135.1:0-24176 GCA_051870095.1 Candidatus Cryptobacteroides sp.
GTTCCGGTGGTAGTTTCTGAAAATTCTATCAGGTCGATGGGATTATATGAGGGGAGCCAGAATACGGATCCCCCCATGTTTTTCCCGTAAAAGTAATCATAAGACAGCAGTCCGTGCACGGCCATTCTCTCTGAAACTTTCAGGAAGGCCTCCGTCGATACGCCGGCATCATGACAATTGTCAGAGTCGTTGATGCCCATAAGGCCGCCCATGGCGTTTGAGTAGCTGATGCCGGCTGTCGCAGCCCTGTCACTCTGGAGGCTGACAAGGCCGGATGCGTTCGAGAAATACAACCATGGGTTGCTTTCTCTGATGTATTCGAAATCCTGAAGGCCACGGCACGGTTGGGCGCCGAGACCTGATCCGATTGACAAGGCAATCGCAATTGCAGCAGCTTTGCCGGTTTTCATGCTGTCCTTATTAATAATTATTTCTTGATTGAAGCCACTTTCCTCTGGTGGAAGTCAACTGTTGAATTGTTGGTGTCCTTATATACGATGTGTGCTCCGTTTGCAATGGATGCTTCTGCATCGATATCTGAAGGGTCAGTTGAACCTTCTACATCAGTTGTGCCACCTGTATATCCATAAACAAGTTTGCCTTCATTCTCAGGAAGAGCTTCGGTTGCTTCCTTATCCACGTTGCGGTAGGCTGTGTATCCCATCTTGCTGATGAAATTCAGATAACCTGCATCGATTGAAGGAACGAGTCGTTTGTTGTTGTTTGCAGATGTCGTAGCATTGAACACTTCAATGCCGTCAACTACTGAAGATACAGGAACTTTCAGACATGGAAGAGTGGCGCTCTCCGTGTAGTCGTAGTTGTCGGTGTTCTTTGCAAAGGCTTCCGCTCCAGTCATCCTGAAGATATAGAAAGCAGGGGATAACTGGCTCATAGGCCATGCAGTACCCTTACCGTAGAGATAGGTCTTCAGATAATTCTCGACCGGCATGGATGCCGGAGGTGCAGGATAGTTTGATGCGAGGGAGAATCCAGACTCCGGATCATACATATAATAGTCCGCTCCGCTCAGGTCAACAGACTCCGGGACAGTTGCCGTGTTATCTGTACAACCTTTGATGGCAACCAGAATCTGTGACCAAGGTGCGATAGTGACGGTTGTCTGGAACCACCAGATTGCCCAGCCGGAAGGAAGCCATCCCTGGTCCTCATAGGAGAGTTTTCCATCAACAAGATACTTGTTGACTGCGTTTGAGTTGGCTGGATTGACGAATGCAAAGCAGATGTCGCTGGCGTCAGCCTCGATGTCAGAGTTGTTGTATAGGATAACATAAGCATCGGTGGCGAATGTCTTTCCGTCTGATTTGGTACATCCTCCGAAATAGTATTCCTTGATGACTATCTGGCTTGTTTCCGATTTCTTCAGTTCGAGGCTGAATGTCTCCTCCTTTCCGGCAGTGACGATGATGGACGAATTGATACCGTTGAAAACGGACATGATACCTTCAGCAGAAGTCTTGTACTGGGCTGATGCTTCATACAGTCCGGCAGTAAGAGTGAAAGCGGCTTCTCCTGCTTCGTCCGTGATTTCTTCGTATGAAGTGCCTGAAGCCATGTCCTTTACGGTAATCGTGATGCCGGGGCTGGCAAAAGCTGCCCCCTCGAATTCAAGTGCGACCTTGATGTCCGCCGTAGTGATTTCCGGCGTCTTTGTGCAGGATACCGCCAGAACTGCGAAGGCGGCAATTGCTAATAAGATTTTTTTCATTTTTTGGGGATTTAATAGTTAAACAATATGTTGTAATTTTCAAAATTTAAGCCTCAGGGTAAGTCCATAGAAAAACGATGGTATGAATCCTCCGACAGACATCCAGTTGCCTGTCTTGGTGGAATATACCTGCCCGCGGTTGTTGAAGAAATTGTTGGCATAGAACGATATGGATGCCAGATCTCCGATTTCCTTGGTCACGCTGACGTTGGCCGAGAAATATGGTGAGATATAGTTCTTCGCGAAATAATATACATATCCCGAATTCACGGCAAGCTTTGCCAGGTCGTTGTACAATGCCTTGTCGTTCTCCCTGGCCCATTTCAGGTCAGACAGGTAATCCCGTGGATTGTCCGGGTCGTCGAAACTGATGTAGGCGTCAGGGAATGAAATGGTGTAATTGTCTCCGTCATAGATGTTTTCGTCTGTGATGGACAATATGTCGTTCTTTTCGGAAAGGACATAGCTCCTTGTCTCTCCGCCGGCCTTTTCACTAAGAGCTCTGGAATAATTGAGAAGTCCGGCCTCAACCTTGACGGAGAATATCATCCTGATTTTGGGGAAATGTGTGGTGATTGTCAGGTTGGTGTTGATGTTGCGTGTTTCTTTTCCGTTGCTGAGCACGTTGCCTCCCGTGTATAAACCGACATATTTGTAAGGACTGCCGTCGTATGAATTGAGCGTATAAGGGCAGTAGCTCAATGTCTGGGTGTCGAGGGTCTTGTACCCATAGAATGAACCGTCGAGCCTGATTGTCGTGTTGATTGCCTTGATTTTCTTGAAATCTATGATCCATTCCACTCCGTATCTTGATATCGGTGCAGTGGAATTGTCTGCGTATGTGTATGAGCTGAAAGAGTTCTTAGGAGTGTATGGAAGGGTCTGCGGAGACTGGACTCCGGTCTTGTCATGGACGGTGACTATGCCTGTGTTCCTGTCAACTTCGAACAGCCTGTCGTCTGCTCCGATCGTGCAGGATGTCTCAAGGTGCGAGGCGTTGGTGTAATTGTATGTGAACCGTTCATAGCCCGTACTCAGGCGATAGGAATCCAGCGTCCTGTTATAGTAGGCGGCAAGGGATATCCTGAATCCGTCTATGTCCATCTCCATGCCTATTTCTGACTGATGGTTCTTCTGCCATACCAGATCAGGATTGTACAGGATGGTTCTCGGCATGATGTAATATGCATAGTAGGCTGATCCGTCGGAGGATGCCGTCGGAGTGAAGGTCGGAATGTCCCGGTAGGAAGGTGTCGGATACAGGATTGAATATGCCGGCTGCTTTACGGAAATGCCCCAGCTGGCCCTGAATGACAGCTCTTTAACCACATTCTGCCTCCTGCCCCTCGGTGACAGGACAGTGTATTTGGCATTGATGCGCGGGGAAAGGCTTGATATGCCTCCGTATGCGGATTTCTTGATGAATGTGTTGTCAAGTCTCAGCCCGGCAATAAGATTCAGCCTTGTCTTTCCTATAGGGATTACTACATTGTCTTCGAGGTATGCTGCAAGGTTGTTCATGAACGGAACGTCGCAGTATCTGTATTCTCTGAAGGTCGGTGCATTCGACATGTCTTTGGAATATTCTCCGATTCCGAAGTTTCCGTCACCTGTCCACTCCGCACCGATTTTGATTTTGTTGTTGACTTTGCCGAAATTCCTTGCCCAGTTCGCCTTGAGCGAGAGCCTATAGTTCAGAGGCCTGTCATCGATGCACATGGTGTTGTACCAGTTGCCCCTCGGAATGAGGGTTATTGCTGCATCAGGATCGGTCTCGTAAAGCTGGGCGACGAAATAACCTTCTTCCTTGCCGTGCAGGGCGACTGTTCCGGCTGCCGATGAATAGTTGCTGTTGGTGATGTTCTGGTTGTTGCTGTATGAAACGGAGCCTTTGAGTTCCAGATTTGTAATCCATGGTTTGCTGAGCAGCCAGTCGAACGAGAAATTGCCCCTTATGACATTGTCACGGTCTATCGTATAAGTGTCTTTATACGAATCGGGATCGGCTTTGGTATTCCTTCCTCCGAGGTTGCCTGTCAGTCCTGCCGAGAATTTGAGCGGCATGTCTGCAAGGAGACCGTTGTCGAAGATGTTGCTGTATGTAAGGGACAGGGACTGCCTCTTGTATGAAGAATAAGGGGAACGCTGGTCTGTAACGGCATAGGTATATTCTGCACTTGCATTGAGAATGCCGTTTGAATTGCCCTTCCGGTTCTTTCCGAGGGAGAATCCTTTGCTCACCGACGCCTGCTTTGTGTTCGGGTTCGTGGTGAAAGTAATCGTATATGGGGTGATACCTTTCTTGGTGTTGACCTTGACCACTCCGGATGACATGTCTCCGTATTCAACAGAAGCGACCCCGGAGATGATTTCCACAGATTCGACATTTGCTGAAGATATGTTGTTGGTCGTAGAGCCTTTCAGGCCCGATCCCGTTACGAAATTGCTGAAACTTGCATTGCTGGACAATCTCACCCCGTCCACTTCCACGGCCGTTCCGAATGTTGCATTGCCCGATTCTGCCGTCCCTCCTGACCTGATTGAGAATCGCTGCTCAGTGGTAAGCAGGGGATTGATGGTGGCACCTCCCGGCAGCAGGCTTGAAACATCAGCAACATTCACCATCTGTACATGGTCGAGTGCGGTCCTGTCGATGATGCGGCTCGTGGTGGCGCTGTTCTCGTTTTCCTGGGAAGTGACCACGACGCTTTCGAGTGTAAGATTGTCTGCTTCAAGAGATACCTTGAAATTGGCAATGTCTTTGGAAATGATGATGTCAAAAGTTTTCGTGATGTAGCCCAGACACGAGATTTCCAAAGTGTTTTTCCCGGGTTGTATATTCTTTATGGTGAACTTGCCGTTTTCATCGGCCACGGCCCATTGTTCCGTGCCTTTCAGAAGTATTGTCGCGAATTCGACGGGAAGATCCGTGTTCTTGTCCAAGACCACTCCGGAAAAAGTCCTCATCTGTGCAGATGCGGATAATGTGATGATAATCAGGATTATGGTTGCAAGATATTTTTTCATATAATCATCACGGAACAAGGTTATACTTATACGTCTGAATAATATAGTCTGCAAATGTACGACTTCCCGCATTTTGCGGCAATCATCATTTTTAGGTATTTTCTCAGACTGAATCACTACTAACTGCTCGTAAAAATACACTTTATTTTTTAATTTTAGCAAAAAGCGGGCGGAATATTCTTATTTTTGCGGCTGCGTAAAACAAATTTTTATGGAAGTTAGAGCTAAGAAGGCCCTGGGCCAGCATTTTTTGACGGATTTGTCGATTGCGCAGAGAATCGCGGAGTCGCTTGTCGTGGAACAGGGGAGTGTGATGCCGGCTTTGGAAATTGGGCCGGGAATGGGGGTACTGACGCAGTATCTTCTTGAAAGGAAGGATGTTGACCTGAAGATGGTCGAGATTGACACAGAGTCGGTCAATTATCTTCTGACGCATTTCCCGGCAGTGGAAGGGCGGCTGCTTGAGGCTGACTTCCTGAAAATGCCTCTTGAGAAATTCTTCAGCGGACAGTTCTGCGTCATCGGGAATTTTCCATATAATATATCGTCCCAGATATTTTTCAGAATACTCGATTTCAAGGAGCAGGTGCCGCAGGTCGTGTGCATGATCCAGAAGGAGGTGGCGGAGCGCATCGCCGAAAAGCCCGGGACCAAGGTATATGGTATCCTGTCCGTTCTGCTTCAGGCCTGGTATGATATAGAATATTTGTTCACTGTAGGCGAGGGGGCATTCAATCCTCCTCCAAAGGTCAAGTCCGCAGTGATAAGGCTTGTGCGCAATGGCAGGACTTCCCTCGGATGCGACGAGGGGCTTTTCAAGACTGTCGTGAAGACAGGCTTCAACCAGAGGCGCAAGACCCTTCGCAATTCGCTCAGGCAGCTTGCGATGGCAAAGGCTTCACGCGAAGGCTGGTCGCAGGAAGCCCTTGCAGACTTCCTGTCCGACCCTGTATTCGACCTTCGTCCCGAAAGACTGGGCGTCGAGGACTTCATCAGCCTCACCCGCCGTTTCGAGTAGGATATGAGGTTTAGATGGATGTCTCGAACTCCTTGAGGAAGCGGAGGTCGTTCTCGAAATAGTTGCGGAGGTCTTTGACCTGCCATTTGAGCATCGCTATACGCTCCACTCCCATTCCGAATGCGAATCCGCTGTATTTCTTGCTGTCGATTCCTGAAGCTTCGAGCACGTTCGGGTCCACCATTCCGCAGCCCATGATTTCAAGCCAGCCTGTTCCCTTGCAGATGTTGCATCCCTTGCCGTGGCAGATGTTGCAGCTTACGTCGATTTCGGCAGAAGGCTCTGTGAACGGGAAGTATGAAGGCCTCATGCGGATCTGGGTTTCTGGTCCGAACATCTCACGGGCGAACAGGAGGATGGCCTGCTTCATGTCGGCGAATGTGACATTCTCATCAATGTAGAGTCCTTCCACCTGATGGAAAATGCAGTGTGCGCGTGCTGAAATGGCCTCGTTGCGGAACACTCGTCCCGGGCATACGATGCGGATCGGGAGAGGCATCTTCTCCATTGCGCGTACCTGGACGCTTGATGTGTGGGTGCGAAGGAGCACCGGGTTGTCGCTCTCGGAGATGAAGAATGTGTCCTGCATCTCGCGGGCAGGGTGTTCAGGCGGGAAGTTGAGGGCTTCGAATACGTGCCAGTCGTCCTCGATTTCCGGTCCCTCTGCGACATCGTAGCCGAATTTGCGGAATATGTCTACGATTTCCTCGCGTACGATGGAGACAGGATGGCGGGATCCGAGGGCAACCGGGTCACCAGGCATGGTGTAGTCGAATGAGGCCTCCTGCGCCTGTCCGCTTTCTTCTGCGGCGTTCCTCAGTTCCTCTATCTTGGCTGCGGCTGCATTCTTCAGGACATTCAGTTTCTGTCCGAACTCTTTCTTGAGTTCCGGGGCTACTGTCCTGAATTCTTCGAAAAGCTTTGTGATTTCACCTTTCTTGCCCAGGAGCCTTACGCGGGCTTCTTCGATATCTTGCTCTTTCTTGCATTTCAGATCATTGATTTCTGCCATCAAGGCATCAATTTTCTCTTTCATATTGTTTGATTTTTATTGGTTCAATTATTCTGGTGGGAGATTCCTCGACTCCCTGCGGTCGCTCGGAATGACAATGTCCTGCGGTAGCTCGGTATGACAATGCCCTGCGGTAGCTCGGGATGACTTGTCATCTCGACTGAGCGGAGCGAATGGAGAGATCTAAACAGCCGGATATCCAATAGCCACAGCACAGTAGATTCTCAGCCCCTCCTTGATGCCGAGCAGCTCCCTTACATAGTCCTCGGCCGTGGCTCCTTCAGGCTCGGTCTTCACCCTCGGACGTCCGTTGATGTGTACCCAGCAGCTGCCAAGGTCCATCGCGGTGGCAGCAAGCTGCACGAAAGTGGCAGAAATGGCGCAATTGTCCACCCAAAGGTCCGTCTTGCTCTCGTCTCCGAGTATGATGATTGCCGCTGCAGCATCCTTCATGAAGGCAGATCCGGAATCCCTCATTTGAGAAATGGCTGCTATGGTGTCCTTGTCATCGACAATCATGAATTCGGTGCTCTTGCTGTTGCGTGATGACGGTGCCGTGCGTGCGAGTTTCACGATTGCATCAAGAATTTCCCTTTCGACAGGCGCATCCGTGTATTTCCTCACGCTGTGCCTTTTTCCTATTACTTCTAAAAAGTCCATTATAATATATATTCAGATTTCTCGACTTCGTCCTTCGGACTTCGCTCGAAATGACATCTCCGTCATTTCAACTGTGCGATATCTCTGTCATTTCGACTGAGCGAAGCGAATGGAGAAATCTATCATTTCTTATTCGATTCACGGCGCTTTGCGCGTGCCTTCTGTTGCTTGGCGGCACCGCTCTTGAGATATGCGGTCCACTGTGCTTCATTGAAAATCTTCATGTATGCCGAATCCGTCTTTTCCATCCATTTGTCCTGAACGGCAATGTAGAGGGATGTATTGGTGACCTTTTCAGCCGAAAGCTTCTCAAATTCTGCTCTCATTGCTGGGAAATTGTGTTTCAGGGTCGAATCCACGTAGAACACCTGCCAGTCCTCCAGATCAAGGATTCTCTGAAGCCTGTCGGCCTCCTGCTCTGCCTGCTCATAGATGTCCGGCTGCTTCTGCTGCTCCTGTGCAGCCAGCTTCAAAGGCGAAATAAAGGCTGTTGAGACGGCAAAAACGCAGATATACAAAAGAGACGGTTTCATATCTTTCAAAAATTTTATAGTTTTGCAAACTCACAATGCTTCAAGACGGCAAAAATAGTTAATATTAATAAAAGAACAAAATGAGAAAAACACTGACAGCGACACTCTTCCTGACGGCGATGGCTATTGCGGCAACAGTTGAAAGCCATGCCTGCACCAATGTACTCGTCACCAAAGGCGCAAGTGCGGACGGCTCCAACATGATATCTTATGCAGCGGACTCCCACCAGCTTTTCGGAGAATTGTATTTCGCTCCTGCGGCTAAATGGGAGAGAGGAGCTATCAGACGCATAAATGAATGGGATACAGGAAAATATCTCGGTGATATCCCTCAGGTTCCTTTCACATACCAGAGGGTCGGCAACATGAACGAGCACCAGCTCATCATCGCCGAGACCACCTACGGAGGCCGCCATGAACTCGAGGACACGACCGGAATCATGGACTACGGCTCCCTGATATATGTGGCCCTCGAAAGGGCAAGGACAGCGCGTGAAGCCATAAAGGTAATCGTCGATCTTGCAAATACATATGGATATTATTCGAGCGGAGAGTCATTCTCGATAGCCGACAAGGACGAAGTATGGGTAATGGACCTCATTGGCAAGGGAACGAAGATAGAGAACGGCACCAATGTCCGCAAGGGAATCGTCTGGGTTGCAAGGCGGGTGCCTGACGGATATATATGCGCCCATGCCAACCAGGCAAGAATCAGCACATTCCCTTTTGATGACCCGGACAACTGCCTGTATGCTCCGGATGTGGTTTCATTCGCGAGGGAGATGGGCTATTATGAGGGTCCGGACAGCGGATTCAGCTTCTGCGACGCATACGCACCGCTTGACTTTGGCGGCATGAGGGGCTGCGAGGCCCGCGCATGGTCTGCCTTCAACATCCTTTGTGACGGCAAGTTCACTTTCGAGGACGAGGCCGGAAACCTTGTCACCAGGGATTCATACGACTATGTGGAATATGCTCTCGGTCATGACAAGACCAAGAGATTTCCTCTGTTCGTGAAGCCTTCCCGCAAAATCACAGTGAAGGATGTGGCTGATGTCATGAGAGACCATTATGAAGGGACTCCGATGGATATGACTACCGACATAGGAGCCGGCGGAAACGCCCTTCCTTACCGCTGGAGACCGATGGGATTCGAATATGAAGGAAAACATTATACAAACGAAAGGGCAATAGCCACCCAACAGACCGGATTCTGGTTCGTGGGACAGGCCCGCGGCTGGTTGCCTGACGAAATCGGAGGTATCGACTGGTTCGGATGTGACGATGCTGCAACATCTTATCTTACACCTATTTATACTTCCACCTACGAGGTGCCAGAGTGCTTCCGCGTTGGAAACGGCAACATGATCACTTATTCTCCTACATCTTCGTTCTGGATGAACAACCGTGTCACGAATGCCTGCTACAGGATGTACAACATTATGGCCCCTACAGTTCGGGCAGAGATAGATGCATGGGAGAACGAGATGGCCGAGGCGGTCAAGGCAGCCGACAATGAGGCTCTTGCACTCTATGAAAAGGCCCTCGCAACTCCGAGGAGGCAGATAAAGAGGAACGACAAGGCAGGAAAAGTCGTGGATCCGTTCACCGGAGTGAAGAAATATCTGACGGAATTTTCCGTATCCAATGCCCAAAGGATTTTCGAAAAATGGACAGCCCTGGAGCAACTTCTTCTCGTTAAATACATAGACGGCAATGTCAAGGCCCAGAATCCTGACGGATCATTCGTGACCAACGGCCATACGGACTGCATTCCTGCAGGAATCACCCAGCCGGGCTACACGGAGAAATGGAAGGCGGCAGTTGTCGCCGACCACGGAGAAGTGATAGTGGAATATTGAGAATTATTATAAACCAACAGCAACATATGTACAGAACTCATACTTGCGGACAGCTCCGCATTGAAAATGCCGGTCAGGTCGTGACCTTGGCCGGATGGGTACAGAAATCAAGGAAACTTGGCGGTATGACTTTCATCGACCTGCGTGACCGTTATGGAATCACCCAGCTTGTAGTCGATGCTTCCGCTGCACCGGAACTTATTGAAACAGCTTCATCGGTGGGACGCGAATGGGTGCTCCAGGTGACAGGAAAGGTAGTTGAGCGTCAGAGCAAGAACCCAAAGATGCCTACCGGAGACATAGAGATAAGCCTCGATGCCATAAAGGTGCTCAACAAGGCCAACACACCTCCTTTCACCATCGAAGATGAGAGCGACGGCGGAGAGGAGCTCCGTGCAAGATACCGTTACCTCGATCTTCGCAGGAACCCGCTCCAGAAGGCTCTCAGGCTTCGCCACAAGATTGCACATGAGGTGCGCAACTATCTTGATTCCCAGAATTTTCTTGAAATAGAGACTCCTTATCTGATCAAGTCGACTCCGGAGGGTGCACGCGACTTCGTCGTACCATCAAGGATGAATCCAGGGCAGTTCTATGCCCTGCCACAGTCTCCACAGACATTCAAGCAGTTGCTCATGGTAGCAGGATATGACCGTTATTTCCAGATTGTACGCTGCTTCCGTGACGAGGACCTCCGTGCCGACCGTCAGCCTGAATTCACACAGATAGACTGTGAAATGTCTTTCGTGGAGCAGGAGGATGTTCTTAATACATTCGAGGGCATGATGAGGACCCTGTTCAAGAACGTGCTTGACGTGGAGATTCCGAATCCTATTCCTCGAATGAGCTGGTACGATGCCATGGATTTCTACGGAAGTGACAAGCCGGATATCCGTTTCGGAATGAAAATCAATGAGATAACCGACCTTGTTCAGGGACATGGCTTCTCAGTTTTCGACAGTGTCGAATATGTCGGTGCAATAAATGTCGAGGGTGCGGCTTCATATACCCGCAAACAGATCGACGAGCTCACCGAATGGGTCAAGAGACCTCAGGTCGGAGCCAAAGGCCTTGTATATATAAAGGTGAACGAGGACGGAAGTATCAAGTCTTCTGTTGACAAATTCTTCACTCCGGAGCAGTTGCTGGAAGTTGCCGGACGTGTCGGAGCAGGGAAGGGTGACATGATGCTCGTGCTATGCGGCGCGAAGAGAAAGACCCAGACAATGCTCGGCGTGCTCCGCATCGAGATGGGCAACCGTCTCGGCCTGCGTGACCCTTACAATTTCGCCCCTCTCTGGGTGGTGGATTTCCCTCTTCTCGAATGGGACGACGAGACTCAGCGCTTCTATGCAATGCATCATCCTTTCACAGCTCCGCAGCCTGAGCATCTCGACTGGTTCTACAGCGACAGGAAGGAAGACCTCGAAAGAGTATGTGCAAATGCATACGACTTCGTGCTCAACGGCACTGAACTCGGCGGCGGCTCCATCCGTATCCATGAGGCTGAAATGCAGCAGAGGATGTTTGAAGTCCTTGGCATCAGCAGGGAGGATGCAGAATACAAATTCGGATTCATCATCAACGCCTTCAAGTTCGGTGCTCCGCCTCACGGAGGTCTTGCATTCGGCTTCGACCGTGTATGCGCCCTCTTCGGCGGTCAGGAGACAATCCGCGACTACATCGCATTCCCTAAGAACAACCAGGGACGCGACGTGATGATTGACTCTCCTTCATACATCGACCAGGAGCAGATGTACGAACTCTTCCTCAACTCTACTGCCGAGCGCAAGGAATAATCCAGTCTGAATCATAAAATACCGGGCACCTCTGATATTGCTGTTCTTTTTCTGCATTGTCTCCAATGCGGCTCCATTGTCTCAGAACGTAAAGGAGGAACTTGCGAGGCTTGATGCCATATTGAACGAATCGCAGTTCTACACAAAGGGAACACAGACATAAGATAGAAGGCATATCAGAGGGGCTGATGTCCGGTGAAATGGATGACAGACATCGTTTTGAGCATTACAGGAATCTGTATGATGTCTGTGTTACATATAATTTCGACAAGGCTTTCTACATCACGTTGAATCTGGCCTGGGGAGGTTCCTGGGGCGGCTATGCAGGAGTTGACGAGAGCGCCCTGGAGATTTTCACCTTGCCAAATACTTTATTTATTGTAAACGCGAACTTGAAAACTATGAAACGATTCCTTATCTGTCTGGTGTCGGCATTGTGCGCCCTCTACGGCTGTTCTACAGTGAGTGAAAATGATTTTGTGAGAATCGACGGGATGAATCTGGTCCGCCCTGACGGAACCCCTCTTGAAATCCGCGGTACGAATCTCGGCAACTGGCTCAATCCGGAAGGATACATGTTCGGCTTCAAGAAAACCAGCTCCGCCGGTTTCATCAACACCATGCTTTGTGAACTTGTCGGACCCGACGAGGCGGCTTCTTTCTGGAAAAGGTTCAAGGACAATTATATAACCGGAGAAGATATCAAATTCATAGCTTCATGCGGAGCCAATACCATCAGGCTCCCGTTCAACTACAAGCTTTTCACAGACGAGGACTACATGGGGCTTACATCGGCCCAGGACGGTTTTGAAATCGTTGACAAGGTGGTAGACTGGTGCAGGGAAGAGGGGCTTTACCTGATACTTGACATGCATGACTGCCCGGGTGGACAGACCGGCGACAACATCGACGACAGCTACGGCTATCCATGGCTGTTCGAGAGTCCGGCATCACAGGAGCTGTTCATCGACATCTGGACAAGAATAGCAGCCCGTTATTGCAATGAGCCTGTAATCCTCGGTTACGAGCTTATGAACGAGCCGATTGCGACATATTTCGATGCGGATTATTTCAACCCTATGCTAGAGCCTCTCTACAAGAGGACGGTCGAGGCAATCAGAAAGGTTGATACAAACCATATTATCCTGCTCGGCGGCCCTCAGTGGAACAGCCGCTTCGACAATTTCACCGACTGGACATTCGACGACAAGATAATGTACACCTGCCATCGCTACGGCGGAGACGCATGCAAGGAAGCCATCGGCAATTTTGCCTCTTTCCGCGACAAGACAGGACTTCCTATGTACATGGGAGAAATCGGGCACAATACTTTCGAGTGGCAGGACAATTTCTGCAAGGCCATGAAGGAGCTTAACATCGGCTGGACATTCTGGCCATACAAGAAGATAGGAGACTCCTGCATGATGGGCATAACCGCCCCTGAAGGCTGGGATGCCATAGTCGAATTCTCCGAGGCGGACAGAAGTTCATACGGCTCCATAAGGGCAGCACGCCCGGACCAGAAGGCAGCACGCGCCGCACTCGATGCTTTCATAGAGAACTGCCGCTTTGCCCGCTGCAACCCTCAGCAGGAATATATCAAATCATTGAATTTGAGAAGATAGTAATGATGGCCGTGTGCAATGTATATATGCACAGCAAAAAATTAGTTTGTTATGCAGCGATAGCTTGATGGATAATCCTCACGAATTGTCCGATATACTGCATCTTAGAGCCGTATACTTCAGCCCAATTGTATTCCGAGAAAGGTGCTCGGTTTGTAATAATCTCGCCTGTAATGTCACCGTTCTGGCAAACATAGGTGATTATGTCTTTCAGATATTCTTCTTGTTCTGCGGTTAGAGTTGTTGTTTCATCCAGGAAGGAGGAGAACTTGTCCATTGCCACCTTTCTGTCAATACCAATTATAGACCTGATGAAGACAGCAACATGGTTTCCACATTCACGATGACCCACAAAGGCATCATACTCTTCCCTACTTCCCAGCTCCTCCCAAAGAATCCTTTGGAGTTCATTAATATCCTCACCTGTAATTTTTTCCAGGTTTTGAATCTTATGAAGCACCGGCGAATTGATATTGGCCATCAAATAATCCATCACACGCTCTCCATAGGTGTGCGTCATTCTGAAGGTATCTTCGATTTCACCACCCTCCGTTATGGTATCTTCAATATCAATCGTAAATGTTTTCCTGCGATTTCCAGCCAGGTACCTGACAAGATCACGTAACTGAATTCTTACCCTCTCAACCCTATCAAGAGTAATATCTGCAAGGAATCCTGGAGAAAGAACTTCATTGATTACATCCATCTTTTCAAGGACTTGCGGTATTGACGCGAGGTCACGAAGGTCTCGGGCAATCGAAATTAATTTTGTTTGCTGTCTTGACGAGCGAGCACCAGGATCAACTAGCGACAACTCTATCATCAAGGTCAAGGCATCGAAGCGCTGCGCATATTCATCATTGATATTTCTTGCTACAAGCGGAGAGATGTCCTGCTTCAGAGCATAAACATCAAGAATGCTAAGTGCCTGCCAATTGTCAACATTCTTGAATTTGCTTACTATATCCCATTTTTCCCGAACAGAGATAAAAGCATCACTGAGAGAGGATACTTGTCTGAAAAGATTCGCTTTTATTTCATCGTGAAGAGACTTGGCAAACTCATCACTCTGGTACTCGTACGCCTGAAGCCCATAGGCAAGATCTGTCCGAAGTGCAAAAAGCGTCTCCGTCAAAGATTTACCTTGCCGCTCCGCCTCTCCGTTAGGATTAATGTCGAAGAACTCAAAGTTGCGGCACCAGTCAAACACGTAGAACTTCTGCTTGTCCATCTTTGGGCCAAAAATATCCTCGGACTTCCTGGTTCCACGTCCCAGCATCTGCTCGAACTTAATTTTGGACTTGACAATTTTGAAAAAGACCAGGTTCAGAATATCAGGTACATCAACTCCCGTATCCAGCATATCAACGGAAACAGCGATCTGTGGGAACCGTGCCCTTTCACCGAAATTATCTATCAACGTCTGACCATAATTGACTGTGTTGTCAATCAGGGCACAAAAGTCTGTACCGTAAGTTCCTGCATACAACTCGTTGAAACGGTCTACAATGAGCTGTGCGTGTTTATGGTTATATGCAAATATAATAGTCTTGCCAATCTTATCGCCGCCTGAAACCTTCTGCCCGTTCTCCATCAAATCCTGCAACACTTTGTCAACAGTATCGACATTGAAAATGTAACGGAATATTTCTGACCCGTCTATATTCCTTTTATGGTCCTCTACTCCTGACTCCTCTGCTTCATAATCGAATACCCTTTCAAGCTGTTCTTTTTCTTCATTTGACAAGTCATTGTACTTGATGCCATTTTCAAGGATGTATGACCCCCTCTTTATTGGCACATATGGCACAAGATAGCCATCAGCAACGGCTTCTTCGTATTCATAATGAGATGTCGGTTCTCCACTCTCAACTTCAAAGAATTCATATGTGTTTCTTGCAATTTCATCGCGAGGTGTTGCAGTAAGGCCTACGACCAGCGAGTCAAAATAGCTGAATATAGCTTTATACTTGCCGAAGATAGACCTGTGGGCTTCGTCAACAATAATGAGGTCAAAGCGGCCAACCGAGAAATCCCTATGCTCAGTATCGACGAAATTGATCATAGTCTGATATGTACTCAACGTGATGCGGGAATCCAGACTCCTTGTATCAGAATTATCCGAAATGGCAGTAACCGTTTCGCCCGGGAGGAACTTCACGAAATTCTTCCTGGCCTGATTGACCAGGGCGGTTCTATCAGCAAGGAAAAGGACATTCTTAATCCAACGGTTACGCATTAAGACTTCAGAAAGAGAAATTGCAACACGAGTTTTCCCCGTTCCTGTAGCCATAACAAGCAGAGCTTTGCGCTTATTGTTGTTGAAGGACTCGCACACAGCTTTAATGGCGCGTTTCTGGTACTCACGATTGGTAATCTCGTTCTTGATTGACACATCATTTATGCGACCGCGAGAACGTTTCTGGATGAGTCTCTCCAAATCATCGGAAGTGTGGAATGCAAATATCTTACGGCAAGGATAGCCAAGACCATCTATGATGTTGGTGGTAAAACCGTTGGTGTAATATATCACAGGACGGCGACCATACTTTCTTTCCAGAAGGTCGGCATACAGAATAGCTTGCTGTTTTCCGGCATTCGGGTCGACTGCAGTTTTTTTTGCCTCAATCACCGCAAGCGGTAAACCATTCGCACCATACAGAACATAATCAGCATATCCGACACCGGATGCATTGGGCATCCCTGGCAATTCAATTTCAATACCTGCTTTTAGTGGCTGGACAACATTCTTTTCATCAAGGAAATCCCAGCCCGCTTCACGAAGCATCATATCAATATAGAGCTTCCTTGTCTCGGCCTCCGAGATACTGCTGGTGTGCGGCAAAACGGTAACCGCAGGAGTGTGGACGATTGGAGTCTCCCTCTCACCCGGAGAGACATCAGTAGAGGAATCTGTATTAATGGTTGCAGGGCATCTCTGAGGTATCAGATTCTTATCAAAATCCGGGTAATCGGCGATGACTCCGATTTTGGAAAAGACAAACCCGACCGCATTATAGATGTTCTCCAGGGAAAGCAAAGCATCTGCCTTTGTCGCACGATTCTGATGCACCGCGACATTACCAGCCATACGGACATAGTGCATGGCGGACAAGGTACCTTCATCATCGATGAAATCGACAAAGTCTTCGTCTTTCAGCTTAGTCAGCAGATTAGCACGGTGGGCAAAATCGATATTCTTGAGGTACGCGGTAACCTCCACAAGATTCTCAAGTGCACGTCGGCTGTTTATAGCCGAAGTGACGGGATCTGAATACAGCCCATCTTCTGCAGCACTGCAGAATGAGTACAACCTGCTGAGCGCAGGGATTTCTTTCAAATAATCGAAGTTCTTCATTCTCAGTCACCAAAATAATAATTCATTCTGCTGTCGAAAAGCTTGTGGGACTCAACCACGGACTCTTCGATGAGATTGCGTTGAGCATTAATCCTCCATATTTTTTCAGAGAAGTGCTTCTGCATTTCAAGTGGAGGGACAATAATTTTCAGTTGGCGCAAACCCTTGAGAATCACTCTCTTTATTGCGGTTCCGGTAAGATAGCGTTCCTCTACCAGATTATAGATATCAGGGGTGGAAAGCAAAGAACAAAGGAATTCCGGAGTCACTTTCGACTGATCCGGACGGACAATGGCAATAGAAGATAAGATAGCCTGAGGAGCTTCTGACTGGTGCACAAAGATCTTCTTGAAATAACTTCCATCCTTCGCTACCAAAACATCATCAGGCATAGGTTTGCAGCCGGCCGCCTCCAGCTTCACATATTCCTCCTGGCTGATCATTTTGCAATCAGTGTAATCAAACCCTCTCGCCCCCATATTCTTGACGGATAGCATAGGGATTGTGCCCATTTCATCATTCTTTGGGCTATAGTGTGAGCCGTCGGTGATAAGTGATGTTATATCGGAAAGAGAAAAATTCTGCCAATCTTTGGGATTAGTCACAGGATTGCCAAAACTGTCGTAGAAGATGGACAGTTCTAACTCATCAAGAATAGCAAGTTGTTCTTGTTGTCTTCTAACAATATCCGTTATTAAATCTAACTCAGAGACAATTCTTGCTTGTTCTTCAAAGGGTGGGCATAGTATAATAGTTTTTTTAGCACGTTCTATTGTAAAGGTTCCAACTGTAGCTCCATTACTACTATCAATTTGCCTCCTTAATAAAGACGACTTAAAAGCGTAATCAACAAAATAAGGATTTGTTCCCTCTTTTGTTTTAAACCAAAGAGTGTTCCCATCCTTAAAATAAAATTTATCGGTTGGCTTAACAACATAACATACCCCCAATGTTCCAACACCAGTTACCATCAAATCTCCCGCACAAGGAATACCATATTTCTGGGCATACTCATTATACAACTCCTCATCAATGAAGAGTTCGTTATCAACCTTCCCAAACTTGGAGAGCCTTACAATTTCCCTTGCTCGATAGAAGGGTATACCCTGCTTTTTCCATTGAGACTCGAATACACGCTTACTAGAGCCAATATCAAATAATTCTCCTAGTGTTTTATATGTCCATCCTTCTTTCATAGAATTATAGATAGTTTTCCCGAAACTCTGCAATTGCCCCAGCTATCTCTTTTTGAAGAGTCTCCATCCTATTTAATAGAATGGATGGGTCGTCATACTCAATCTTAATCTTTTCTAGTTCACGATATCGACTAATAGATAAGTCATAATTATTCTCTCGGATCTCATTTACAGGGACAAGGAACGACTGTTCCTTTCGCGTTCTGTTCTCTTCTCCCTCAAGATTACCATATCTTTCAATTATGTCCGGAATATCATTTTCAGCACACAGGCTGCGCTTCTGGTCAAGGGTGAAACCATCCGCCTTCATGTCATAGAACCATACCTTGTCGGTACCGCCGGCGTTTGTCTTGGTAAAAATCAAAACAGCGGTACTGACTCCAGCGTAAGGCAGGAAGACTCCTGAAGGCATAGAAATAACTGCCAGGAGTTTCTGATTCTCCACAAGTTCTTTCCTGATGGCTTGATGTCCGGCACTATTGCCAAAGAGGACTCCGTCAGGAACGATTGAAGCACACCTTCCACCCAACTGAAGAGAGCGGATGAAGAGCGCCAGGAACAACAGTTCAGTCTTTTTGGTAGGAGCCAGGCTCGTCAGGGATTTTGCTACGGCATCCTTGTCCAGTGTTCCGGTGAACGGAGGATTGGCGAGACACAATGTATACTTGTTTTCGTCAAGGTTGTCCGTAGACAGGGAATCCTGATAGCGAATATCCGGGTTGTCCACACCATGAAGCATCAGGTTCATAGTACCGATACGCAGCATCGTTTGGTCAGTGTCATATCCGTGGAACATCTCATTCTTGTAGTATTGAAGATTGGATGAATCCAGCAATTCCTTCTTGTAGTTCCTGGTGATATACTCCGCACTTTCAACAATAAAGCCGGCCGAGCCCATAGCCGGATCGCAAATGGAGTCGCGCAGAGTGGGCTTTACAAGTTCAACCATCATCTTGATGATGTGACGAGGAGTACGGAACTGTCCGTTGTTTCCGGATGCAGCCATCTTATTGAGAATGTACTCATAGACATCGCCCATCGTGTCACGGTTATTCATATCGAGGCCGTTGATGCCCTCGACCACCCTGACAAGCACGCGTTCGCTTTGAATCAGAAATATTGCATTGGCCATAAAACGGGAGTAAGCCGATTCTCCTTCTCCTCCGATGTTCTTGATGAATACAAAGACATCATTTCTGATGGTATTGAACATCCGCTTCGAATCGAAGTTCTTGAAGTTGTGCCAACGGAGATCTTCGTATGGGACTTCACGCCCGGTCTCAGGATTGGTCCACATCCCCGTCTTGAAAACGGGGTTGGTCATCTCCTCGCCCATCACGTTGGCAAGGAACTCCTTGTTAACCTGAGAGTCATCCAGCATTTTCATGAAGAAGAGGTAGGTCATCTGTTCCAGCACTGTGATTGAGTTGGTTATGCCTCCCATCCAGAATGTATCCCAAATCTGGTCTATTTTTGACTTAATATCTCCTGTTATCATTTTGCCTATGTTTTTTCCTTTCTTGATTGCGTGTGCAAAGATAATATATAATTGTGCAATATATTTGCACACTCATTGAATTATCATTCTATGTTCTGTTTCGCTGAATTTCATTCCGGCTCTCCCATTCTTGGCAAACTCGTGTTCAGCCAGCCTTGGCGTTCTTTTTACGAAATCCAGGTACTCACGCATATCTTTGAGAATCTTATTGTGTTCCTTTACAAATGGAGATGCCGAGCCCAAGTCTCCGTAGGAAAAGAACTTTTCAACCGTAATGCGCTGTGAAGCAAGACTTTTTCCTTCCTCAAACGCATTGAGTTTATGGTCAAACGTCATAATACCATAGTTGGTAAGTATCCTGCGATTATGGGTATCTTTATACAACATACTGCCATTTGTTATGGCAAGAAGCTCGATCACAATGTTATATGGCCGGGAAATCTGCTTCTTCAAAGCATTCAGATAAGTAATGACTTTCTTAACGGAAAGGTGTCTTTCAATACCCTCTTTGTCACAGACTACAAGCACGTGGAAAGGGACATCAAGAGTTTGAGGCAATGCCTGCTCAAGAATCCCGAGCACATTACCGACTCCATTCAAACGTTTGCTGACAATATTCCCGGAGGCATCTTTTGTCACCTGATCATTGGTAAATAGATTTCTGTCATTGATAATGATTGCATTAATCGGCAAATCCCGGACACCGAAGAAAACATCAGACCAATTGACACCGGGTTCGTTCTCTTCCGTATATATAGGAGGTCTGTGAACTGCGGTGAGTACCGCATCATCCAGATGTTCAAACGATTGCACAACTACTCCATACTTCTGTTGAAGTTGACGAGCCTTTCCTTCATCAATATCCAGTATAAAAACACTTGTCGGGTAATTGGCAAGGACTTCGGGGTGCTTCTCTATATCAACAAACAGGTCATTTGCATTCTTTATATCTGCCTGGCTGTTGGCTAGCTCCAGCAAGGCATTCTCCTCTTCCTCCCACCAATCGGAGTCAAGCTTTACATAAAAGCACTTTGTCTGTGCAACTATTTTGCCCCAGACTGAGTTTTCCGTGTACAGCCTTTCGAGGATTTTTTGTGTAGTAACGATGGAAAACATAGCTATTTTGCATTTTCGTTACGCAAGACCTCACGGTTCCACTTCGTGGCTTCATCGAAGAACCCCGTGCCAAATTGCTCTTCGAAACGGCCGGTCTTGGCATAAGGCATATCATATGGAGTTCCGTCAGCCGGGAAATAGTAGACTTTGAAAGGATTCACAAACTCGTTATTATTTCTGAATGAGGAGCCCACAAGAGCTTGTGTTCTTCGAATCAAGTATTCAGAATGAGTTTCGATTATGAATCTGAAACCATATTCCTGATTCATACTATAGAAAAGCTCGGCAAGTTTACTCTGGAGCATAGGATGCAGATTTTGCTCCGGCTCTTCAACAATTATCGTGGAAGATTTAAGTTTTCCACCTAAACCCACACCGGACTGTGCCATCTTGGTAGCCAGGCGGAACAGGAGAATCATCATCTGAATGGACCCCATACCTTTATCAGCAAGGTTTACTGCTGTTCCGTCATCATTTGTAATCTTTACCACGTGTGCTTCACCTCCGACAGAATCAATATGATAGTCAATACCTATTTTAAATTCTTTCATCCACTTAACGATGAAACTATCAATCTCCGAACCGGGAAGGACGCGCTGATTGGCAAATTCGTGAATCGTGCGCACAAAATAGTCATTGATATCCTTGGCACTATAAATAACCGTCTGAGTCACCGCATGAGCATAGATATACTCAACAGCAGCACTAGAGAAATCTGACTGAAGGGATGACGGGAGAGATGTCATAAGACGTTCAAAGAGACGGGAATTTGCGGTAAGGAATTGAAGCCTTGTGTCGTCAAGTCCCTCAATTACAATGTTTTGCACAAAAGGAAGATGTCGCTGTTCTTTTCCTCTTTTAGCATCCGAGACAGTAGCATTAATCTTTGCCAAAACTATTGACATCAGAGCACTGACATTATTTCCGAAAGAATGCGAATTAGCTCCCGATATAGGCATATCAATCACAACATCTTCCTTGAAAGAGCCATAATATTTATTCTTAATCCTCTTGTCCTGCTCGTGTAACAATTTGTAGGAATGTGAGGTATCGCTCTCCCATAGAGGATTCGGATCATGATGGAATACCACACGAACATTGTCGTTTCGGAAGTCATAATCGAAATCTATGTTATATTCCAACAATGTTACAAGCATTCTTGAAATACGTCCGCTGATTGCCTGTTCATCTTTTCGATCACCAATGACTTCTATCGTAAACTTATATGTATCAAATGCTATTTCAAAGGCAATCTTGTCTTCCTGAGCATTGTTATTCAAAGCACGCTGAAATGTGCCTATATGGGTAAAGTAACTCTTATTGAAATAGAACTGCTGATTAAGTATTGAAGTGTTTGCATCATTGAAACCATCGTCAGCAACGTTTGAGTTCAGGAAATCGAGAAGGGCAAGAATTGCCTTTACAACGGTGGACTTGCCGGCATTGTTTTCGCCGACAAATAAGGTAACAGGGGCCAAATCAATGACCGGGAAATCCTGAAACCTTCTGAAGTTTTTAAAGCCTATCTGTTTCATATAATTGGTATTAATTTGATGCCAAAACTAATCAGAAGCCATGCATTCTATTTGCACAGGACAGTATTTATCGTATGACTCACGGATAATATCTCGAATATGTTCTCTATATCCAATAGGTGAGATTACTTCAACATCTTTCCCATAGGACAGGATTAGCGCTTCAAGTTCATTGTTCGGTATTACTTTTATCTCAACCATACGTTTTTCGATGTCGACAACACGTTGTGATTTATGTATTGCTTTTGTCAGTACATATGGGAACCTATGCTCAGAAAACTTAAGCCGAATTGTCATTATTTCCTCATGGGCGATAGTGACTCCGATTACATCATCAAAATATGTCTCAAATTCAATGCTGGATGGAATATACTCTTTATTAATCTGTTCAATATTCTCGATGCGGTCAAGCGGAATATTATAAATGCTTACAGTATCTTCGTTCAGGCCAAAGAGAAACCATCTATTGTTGTACTCCTTAATGTAATATGGATGGATTATCCAGTCGTAAGTGACGTCAGAGAATGTTTTATACTGAATATGAAGAACTTCCTTGCCAATGATCGCATCAAAAATGTCTTGAAACCAATCCAGACCGGTGTAGTCATTGTTCTCTTCATAACCGACCACACTCCTGGATGCTCCACTCAAATTCAGCCTGTCTTCCAATTTCACAACCAATTCTGACATCCAGTCCAGGTTAGGAGTTCCTTTGAAACGTTGCAGCATAAGAATGGTTTCTTTCAACTGAGCCAAATCAGCTTCATTCAGTCCGCTCTTAAATATGGAAAAGTCGGGTTCAGAATACCTGTAATAATAGCCTTGTCCGTCATCAACAGTCTCAATTTCAACCCCATATTCTCCTGCACGATCTCTCATATAACTAATGTCAGAGCGAAGAGTTCGTATTTTAATGCCAGAATGTTGAGATCCGTACAAATCCCGTAGTGCCTCATTACATCTTTCCATAAGATCATTAAAATAGAACTTACGGTGAAAATTACTGAAACAATCGTCCAGGATCTTATATCGAATTTGTGCGTGTTTGTTACTGGCCATTATCGTTTACTACTGTAATCAAACAAATCTAGTGATTTTTCTTGAATTGGGCAGCAATTATGACGAATTACTATGCAATCAATTTGCACAAGCAAACAAAGTCTTGAAAATATATGAAATCTCGGTTCAATGAAATGCAGTTATTTCAGATGTAATCCGTATCTTTATGGACGTTATTTTTTCAATCTGTATTTCATTGGCATATATAGAAGCATGATGTGGACATATGATTGCGCAGCCATTTGTTTTTTAGGAGTATTCCGGGAAGTTTGCGAGGGGTGAGACCGAATTTTGCTTTGTAGTGAGGATTGATCAGCCACAAGGTTCTGTCAATTATACGGCAGTCTGCTTTTATGCATGATTCTTCGAAACTCTCTATGCTCATTCCAGAGCGTCTGATACTTATCAATTCATTGATGCATACGGGAGATTCGCCCATAGATTTCAGGTATGCTTGGTAAATGCTCTGTGGAAGAAGGTGAATGAATGGGAGCCGGCACAAAGGATGTCGGCATATCTGCTGGTGACCTCCGAAAGGCATAGACCATGCAGGAAATGCAATCATCATTACTCCGTCGTTCTTCAGCAACTTTTTTGCTTTATTCAGAAATTTGATTTTGTGCTCCGGTTCGATGTGTTCTATAACATCGTGCATGACGATCAGATCATATTTCACAGACTGCGTGGCAATATCCATTTTTAGGAAATCGCAGCAGATGAAAGTCCCTGCAAGGCCGCTATCGGCAAAGAATCTTCTTGCATTATCGATTTTGCCAGCAGAGATATCTATTCCAAATACTTGATAGCCTTCTTCTGCAAAAGTAACAAGGTTGCCTCCTTCTCCGCATCCAATCTCAAGAACAAGGCTACAGGGGGCCAACTTTTTATATGATCTGATGTATGCTGATATATATTCTTTTGAGGTCTTTGCCAATTCGTCGAAGTATAGACGTCTGTTGTTATATCTATCTGCCATAAGAAGTCCTTTTGAGATTATAGACAACGTTTTTCATTTATACTGCGTCATTTATCTGAGATTTTCGTTTTCAGAGAATTTTTGTAATTTTTGACGCAGTCTTTTAATATTTTTGTGTCTATCCTTAATTCCGCAAAGCGGATTGCTTAAAAAATAGCAAGCCCCTGATAAAG